>NZ_CP053708.1:1118750-1490000 GCF_013201075.1 Lichenicola cladoniae
GGCAATGATCATCGGCATGCTGCCGATGTCGTTCAGCAATACCCAGAACGCGCCGCTGGGCCGGGCCGTGATCGGTGGCCTGCTGGTGGCGACGTTTGCAACCCTGCTGTTCGTGCCATGCGTATTTGCGATCCTGCACCGGAACAAGCCTGTCGAAGGAGAGCCCGCGTGAACGGTGCCGGACTGCAAAAACGGAAAGCCGGCCGGGGTGGCCGCGTGGTGATCCTCGGCCTCTGCCTGGCGGTCGGGTTGGCAGCCTTCGGGATCTGGTCGCGTGAAAGCGCGCTGGCCGACCTGACGGTCCGGGCCGACGACGCCTCGATCCCACGGGTCGAGATCATCAGCCCGAAGTCGGCACCACCGCTCCGGGAGCTGACGCTGCCGGGTAATATCCATGCCTGGTACGAGGCGCCGATCTACGCTCAGGTCGCCGGCTACGTGAAGATGTGGTTCAAGGATTACGGCGCCACGGTGAAGGCCGGCGAACTGCTCGCCGTGATCGACAGCCCGACCATCGATGCGCAGTTCCAGGCTGCCCGCGCCAACCTGGCGGTGGCGCAGGCCCGCGACCGCCTTGCGGAAGTCACCGCAAAACGCTGGCAGGCGCTGGCCGGCACGCAGGCGGTGTCGCAGCAGGATGTCGACCAGCAGACCGCGAACGCGACGGTGCAGAAGGCGCTGGTGGAGGCGGCACAGCAGGATGTCGCGCGTTACCAGGCGCTGGTCTCGTTCAAGAACGTGGTGTCGCCGTTCGACGGTGTCGTAACCTCTCGGCTGACGGACGTCGGCGATTACGTGAATGCGGCAGGCGGCGACGTGGGATCGAAAGGGGCGGCGTCCGAGCTGTTCAGCGTCGCCGACATTCACGAGCTGCGGGTGTTCGTCTCGATCCCGCAGGATTATGCCGACATCCTGAAGCCCGGGCTGACGGCAACGCTGAGCCTGCCGCAGGCGCCCGGCAAGCTCTACACGGCGCAGTTCCTGACCTCGGCGAACGCGATCAATCCGCAGACCCGCACCGTGGTGACCGAACTGACGATCAAGAACCTGAACCACGAGTTGTGGCCGGGCACCTATGTGAGCGTTCATTTCTCGGTGCCGGCCGATCCGCATATCCTCATCGTGCCAGAACAGGCGCTGCTGTTCCGGGCGCAGGGGATGCAGGTAGCGCTGCTCGACGGGCAGGGGCGGGTGCATCTGCAGGCCGTCACGCTCGGCCGCAATCTTGGAACCGCGGTACAGATCCTGTCCGGGATCAAGAAGACCGATCGGATCGTCAACAATCCATCGATGGGCCTGCTCGAAGGCGAAACCGTGAAGGTGGTCGAGCCGGTGCATGGATATTCTGCCGCAAGCGCCCAGCCCGCGCCCGAGCCGGTGCCGGAGGAAGGTGTTCGCCGATGAGCAGGCTTTCGCTCGGGCGCATGTTCGTCCTGTTGCCGTTGCTCGCCGGATGCGACCTGGCACCGCACTATGCACCGCCGACCTACGTCCTGCCGGCGAGCTATGCCGGTTCCGGCCCGTTCGGGATCGCGCATCCCGCCGACACGCTGCCGCGCGGTCCATGGTGGACGATGTTCGGCGACCCGTTGCTGAACCAGCTCGAGACCCAGGCCGCAGCCGGTAATCCGGATCTCGCGGCGATCGCCGAGCAATATACCCAGGCGCGCGACCTCGCCGCGGAAGCGCGCGCGAACCTGTTCCCGCAGATCGGCGTGGACGGTTCGACCACCGACAACAAGCAGTCCGACCATCGGCTCTATCGCACCACCAGCAGCGGGCCGAACGAGGCGTCGTCCAACGAGATCCAGGGAACAGCATCCTGGGAGCCGGATTTCTGGAGCCGGATACGCAACCAGACCCGGGTGCAGAAGCGATTGGCGCAGTCGAGTGCGGCAAACCTGGCAAATGCTCGCCTCAGCCTGCAGGCCGAACTCGCGGACGATTATGTCGCGTTGCGCGGCCTCGACAGCCAGGATGCGGTCTACCGCCAGTCGATCGGCTTCTATCGCCAGACGGTCGACATCACCAAGCTGCGGCTGGCCGGCAAGATCGCGTCCGGCCTGGACGTGTCCCGCGCACAGACCCAGCTTTTCTCGACGGTGGCTCTGGAAACCGGGATCGCGGCCCAGCGCGCGGTACTGCAGCATGCCATCGCGGTGCTGGTCGGCGTCACGCCGAGCGCGTTCGTCATCCCGGTCGAGAGCGAAGCGCGTCTGGCAGTGCCGCTGATCCCGCCCAGCGTGCCGTCCGTCCTGCTGCAACGCCGCCCCGACATCGCCGTCGCGGAGCGGCAGATGGCCGCGGGGAATGCCGGCATCGGCATCGCCAGGGCGGCCTTCTATCCCGACATCAACATCAGCCTGCTCGGTGGTTTCCAGGATACCGGCTTCAATCTTGCCAGCTTGCCCAACAGCCTCTGGACGATCGGCGCCCAAGCGATGCTGCCGCTGTTCGAAGGCGGCCTGCGTCGCGCCGAGTTGCAGCGGAGCTGGTCGCAGTACGCACAGACCCGGGATAATTACCGGTCCGTCGTGCTGTCCGCATTCCAGGAAGTCGAGGACGGGCTGACCCTGACCTCGCAGCTGCAGGCCGAGGCGCTGCAGCAGACCCAGGCAGTGTCGTCGGCGGAGAAGGCGCAGGCGATCACCCTGCAGCTCTACACCGGTGGGCTCACCAACTATCTCGATGCGGTGGTGGCCCAGGTCGCGGCGCTGACCGCGCGGATCGCCCTGGTGCAGGTGCAGACCCAGCACCTGCAGGCCTCTGTCGCACTGATCCGCGCCCTGGGCGGCGGCTGGACCAGCGCAGAGCTGCCGACCGAGAATGGCGTGCTGCCGTTCAACCCGGTCGCCCTCTGAACGCAGCGCGGCCCCCCCTGCGCGCCTCGTCGTAAAGGCGTTCGCAGGCGCTGAGCCAGATGTCGCGGGTGAACAATTCCATCACCCGCCTATGCGGTATGCAGCGGTCGATCGCCATCGCGGACGGGATCGCCAGCGCGAGAGCGGCGGCATCGTCCGGAGGCGCGAAGCTGCCCGCTTCGGCAATCACCTCGCGGGCCGCGCCCATGTCGATGCTGGCGACCGGCAGGCCGCACGCCATCGCCTCGATCGCCACCAGGCCGAACGGTTCGTCCCAGCACGGCGTGAACAGGAATACCGATGCACGGGCGAGTTCGGGCGCGAGCGAGGCGGCATGCAGATGGCCGCCGTAGCGGATGCCACCGGTGATCGCCGGCTTGACCAGCGCTTCCCAATAGACCGGGTCCTCGATGGTGCCGAACAAGGTGAGCGCAATTCCACTGCGCTGTGCGGCTTCCACCGCCAGGTGGGTGCCCTTGTTCGGCGTGATCCGGCCGCACCAGACCGCGCTGCCGTCGCCCGTCGCCTGGAACGGCCAGGCAGCCGGGTCGATGCCGTTATAGAGGATCGATGCCTCCGCAGGCGCACCGCCCGGCCACCACGCATGCATCTGTCCCGCCGACGTGACGGTGAGCCGATGCGCGGGTCCGGCGCTGTCCTTCACGAACCAGTGCAGCGCATCGAACGGCGGCACATGCAGCGAAGTGACCGTGGGCGCGACATCGGTGCGGGCGCGCTGGAGCGGGAAACGATGCAGGCTGTTGTTGTGAACGACGTCGAACCCGCCGGCGGCGATGCGGTCGCACGCGGCTTCGTAACCGGCATCGACATGCGCGATGAGCGGCGCGCAGCCGCGATGTTCCGCCCATGGAAACGTGCGTTCGTAATGTTCGCCCAACACCGGGTCGATCGCGAAGCGCGGGTCGCTGTCCCCGGCGGCGAACAGCACCACTTCGTGTCCGCGCGCCATGAGGCCGGCGGCAAGATGCCAGCTATGGGCTTCCATTCCGCCCATGAACGGCTCCGCGATCGGCTGGCGCACATGGGCCAGCAGCGCGATCCTCACGCGGCCGCATACGCAGCCGGCGCTGCACGGTCTTCCAGCGTCCGGATCACGCTGGTGGTGTTGGTGTAGGGCTGGTGGCCCTGCTGCCCGGTCAGCGCCAGATCCGCCGCATCGGGACGGCGCAGGATCCGGATCGGCGCGCCCGGCGCATCGTCGATCAGCCCCATCAGGCGGAACGCGTAGAGCCAGTGCCCCATGGTCCGGTAGCCCCACTTGGCTTCGAACACCTGCGCATTGCGCACGACGCTGTCGAGATGATGGACCGGTGGCATGTGGTGCTGATGATGCTGGTGATAGGCGAGGCCGCCCTTCATCCAGGCGATCGCGATGCCTTTGCGGTCGAGCACCTTTCCGAAGTCGGTATCTTCGCCGCCATAGCCGCGATAGCGCTCGTCGAAGCCGCCCGCCTCCAGGAAGGTCTTCCGCCGCATCGCGAAGTTCAGCGACCAGAAGCAGCGATAATCGCTGCAGCGTTCGATCCCCTCGGACGGCGGTCCTCGCCGGTCGGAATGCCTGACCGCGACCGACGCGAAATCGTCGAAGCTCCATCCCTCCCTCGTGGCTCCGCTCGGCAAATACATCACCTCGCCCATCAGCAGCCCGTCGAGTATTGCGAGCCCGGCTGCGTAGTCGGAGATCAGCGTCGGTGCCGGAATGCAGTCCATGTCGAGAAACACCAGCATGTCGCCCGACGCGGCGCGTGCAGCGGCGTTGCGCGCTGCCGCCAGCGGCAGAAGCTCGTCGGCGATTAGGATCTGACGGATCGGGAAAGATGCTGCGGGAAGCTCGTAGGTTTCGTCCTGCATCACCGCGACGATCAGCTCGGCCGGCGCCCGGTCCTGGCGGCTCAGGCCGAGAACGACGTTGCGCAGATGGTCCGGCCGCCCCTTGGCCAACGTCACGACCGATACGGTATTCATGTGTGTTCAGGCTCCCGTGAGCAACGAAGGTGAGGTGGCGGCGACCTGCGGCCACAGGCTGGTCGCCAGCTGTTCGAGCCAGGCAGCGGCCTTGTCCGCCGGCCGCTCCTCGATCATTGCGCGCTGCGCATCCGGCCGATGGCCCGACAGCGTTTCCGCGAGCGCCTGCCGCCAGGCATCCGCCGAGGACGGCAGGTGTGGCCGGACGCACGCGACGCCGGCGGCGGCCAGCGCCTCGGCCTTTCGATGCTGTTCATCGAAGTATCGCCACTCCGGGACTGCGAGCCACGGACGCGATGCCGCCAGGATCTGCTGGCAGGTGGTGTTGCCGGTCGACGCGATCACCAGGTCGGCGGCGCCGACATGCGCCACGGCGTTCTTCACCCAGCCGCGATGTTCGATGTTGGCGGGCTCGGTCGCATGCCAGTCGCGTTCGACCGGGCCGATCGTGATCCAGCGTGCACCCGGGCGCGAGCGCGCGCCGACGCCGAGTGCGGCCTGGCTGAAGCCGCTGCCGCCTGCGCCGGCCATCACCAGGATCAACTCCTCGTCCGGTCCCACGCCGATCCGCCGCCGCGCCGCCCGGCGCTCGACGCGTCCGGTATCGACGCCCAGCCCGCCCGCGAAGCAGGTCCGCGCACGCATCGCCGCGTCCCATTCCGGCTGGGCCAGCGCCGCGTGGAACGGCGCCAGCAGCCCCGCCGCGCCGTCATAGGCAGCGCGGTGGCCCGCGTCGCCGCGATCGCCGTGCTGCAGCACCTTCACGTGCGGTACGCTGCAGATCCGCGCGAGCTGCGCGATTTCCGCCGACACGTCGCAGATCATCAGTGCCGGATCCGCGGCATCGAACCAGGCGACGATCGTCGCCATCGCCCGGCGGATCGACGGCCAGCCGAGGGGCGCGCAATGCAGCGTCGATGGGGTCGGCACATGATCCATCGTTGCCGCCTCGTCGCCGCGCGGCTCGAACAGCGACGGGATGACGACGATCGCCGCGTTTCCGGGAAGCGGCGGGAAGATGTCGTCGCGGGCACAGAAGATGACCAGCGGCCGGTCCGCCGGCAGCGCGTGCGCGATGGCGGCGCAGCGTTCGGCATGACCACGGCCCTGATGGTGCGCGAAATAGCCGAACGGCCGCTTCATGCCGCTGCGGCCCGATATGCCCGACCCAGCATTGCGTAGAGGGAGACCGACCGTCGGGCGTAATTCGACCAGTCGTAGGCACCGATGTTTCGCAGCGCCGCCCGTGACAGCCGGTCGTGCAGAGAAGCGTCCGAAACGATCCGCAGGCACGCCGAACCGATCGCCGCATCGTCCAGAGGATCGACCAGGATACCGTGCCCGATCGTCTCGACGATCTCGCCCGGACCGCCATTGCGCGTGGCGACCACCGGAACCCCCGCCGCCGCCGCCTCGATCAATGTCAGCCCGAACGGTTCATGCAATGCCGGGTTCACGAAAACGCCACCCTGCGCGGCCCGCTGATAAAGAGCGACGACGTCGCCGGACTCATGCCGGGGCGGCAGCGCCACCCGCCCATACAGACCCCAGTCGGTGCAGAGGCAATCGAGTTCCAGCAGAACCTCACGTTCCTCGGTGGACGATCGGCTTCCGCCACGCTGGCCTGCCAGGATCACGAGGTTCGCCGTCTCGGCCAGCCCGGGCGTCGCCGTAAAGGCTCGTACGAGTGCGGCCAGGTTCTTCTTGGCGACCGGCCGTGCGATCGCCAGCACGATCGGCTTGTGCGGGTCGTGCAGGCACTCGGCCAGTCGCGCGATAAGGAGCGACGACGATCGTGGACGTTCACGGTGGGGCACGCCGGGGGGCAGGCAGTGAATGCGGGAGGCCGCATCGGCAATGCCATAGGCGTGGATCTGGTGGTCGGCCTCATCGCGCGTGGAGACGATGATCGCATCCGCCATGGCGATCGCATGGCGCTCGCCGCCGATGCGTTCCTCGAGGACGCTGCAGACGGAATGCTGCACCCGCTTGTCGATCCCGAGCGAGTGCGGCGTGAAGACGACCGGAATGTCGAACCGTGCGCGTGCGGCCAGCGCGATGGCGGCGGCATCGGCGAAATGGGCATGGATGATGTCGGGCAGCCGCGGCAGCCTTGCCAGGTGGCTGCAGAACGCTTCGGTGAAGGCCGGAAGGTCGGCAGCCAGCGCCTCCTTCTCGAGATAGGCACGCCTGGCCGTCGGCACACGGTCGATGGTGATCTTCGGGCCAGCCGGCTCGGAGGGGAGTGCGTGTTCGGCGCCCAGCTGCTTGTCGTCGAACAGTCGCGTCACGATCGAGATTTTCGCGACGGAAGACAGTCGTGCCTGCGCGAACGCCGCATCGAGCACGTAGGCGATATGCCCGCCGGTATCCGCGGTCGCGCCAAATCTGACCGGCGGTGCCTTGAGGCATCCGCCGAGTGCCAGATGCACGATGAATAGGTTTTCCCCTGTCACCGGGCCGTAACGTCAGCTCCGCAAAAGGGTTCGGATCAGGATCAAGAAGCTCGAGGCGCACCCCTTCGGGTGCGCGGTAAGGCCTGCGTGATCAGGTCGGGAAGTCGAGCAGGGCGTGGATCGTACTCGCTGCAAGCGCCAGCGATACGGCGCCCGCGTCGCGGTGCCCGCGGCTGCGTTCGGCGATGATGCTGGCCCGGCCGAGCCGCGGCGTCAGCCTGGCGGTTGCATCGGAGGCGCGGGTCGCTTCCTTGCTGGCAGCAGCCCAGGCTGCCGCCAGTGGCAACCCGGCGTCGACCGATGCCGACAGGGTCCGGACGAACGGATCGAGCGCGTCGACCAGGGTCTTGTCCCCGGGCTTCGCGCCGCCGAGCGCGGTGATGCTGTCGAGCGCCTTCTTGGCACCGGCCGCGACCTGACCGGCATCGACCGGCGCCTCATCGCTCAGGCACTGGCTGGCCGAGCGCAGCCCCAGTCCCCAGATCACCCCGGAGGTGCCGCCGGCCCGGTCCGCCCAGGCATCGGCAGCCGCTCCGAGCACGCTGGCGGCCCCGGCCCCGGCCGTCGCCGCCGCCTGTGCCGCCGCTGCCGCCGCCGTCGAACCACGCGTCATGCCCTGGCCGTGGTCGCCATCGCCGGCCTTGGCGTCGATCCGCCCGAGCTCGTCCTCGGCGCTTGCCAAAGCTGCCGCCAGGAACGCCATGCCATCCGCGATCAGGCGACCCTGTGCCGCCGAGGCGGTGCTTGCGGGTGGCCAGCTCGTGCGCTCCTCTTCTGCGACGTCGGGCACGGCCTCCACCGAGACCAGCCCCTCGTCGGCACCGATGCGCAGCGTCGCCGTGTCGCACGGTGCCAGCCACAGCGGCTCCAGCTCGTCATCGAGCCAGGTCAGGGTCAGCGAGCAGCCTTCCATGTCGAGACTGGTCATGAACTCGC
This sequence comes from Lichenicola cladoniae, assembly GCF_013201075.1. Classification (NCBI taxonomy): domain Bacteria; kingdom Pseudomonadati; phylum Pseudomonadota; class Alphaproteobacteria; order Acetobacterales; family Acetobacteraceae; genus Lichenicola; species Lichenicola cladoniae. The sequence goes on from NZ_CP053708.1 coordinate 1,126,990, forward strand.
CCACCAGCGGCGCCACCAGCGTCAGCCCCGCATCGCGCAGCAATGCCGCCACCGCGACCCACAGCACGAACAGTTCCTCGTGCTTGGTGCTGCCGAGACCATTCAGGATCACGGCGACGCGTTGTCCGGCTTGTGCCGGAACCTCGTCCAGCAACCGCTGCACCAGCAACGCGGCGATTTCCGAAGCGCCGAGGATCGGGGTTTCCTCGATGCCCGGCTCGCCGTGGATGCCGAGCCCGATCGCCATCTGGCCGGGCGGCACGGCGAACAAGGGCGCCTCGGCGCCCGGCAGCGTGCAGCCGGCGAACGCCACGCCGAACGAGCGCGTTCTTGCGTTGGCCAGCCGTGCCAGGCGTTCGACCTCGTCGAGCGGCTTGCCGGCTTCCGCCGCGGCACCGGCGATCTTGAACACCGCGAGGTCGCCGGCGACGCCGCGTCGCCTGGCCTGGTTGTCCGCCGGTGCGCTCGCCACGTCGTCGGTGATCGCCAGCGGCCGCACGTCGATGCCGTCGCCGCGCAACTGCTCGGCCGCCATTCCGAAATTCAGCACGTCGCCGGCATAGTTGCCGTAGCCGAGCAGGATGCCGGCGCCGCGATGTGCCTTCACAGCGACCGAGCGGATGAACCGGGTCGAGGGGGATGCGAACACGTCGCCGGTTACCGCGGCATCGGCGAAGCCCTGGCCGACATAGCCGGCGAAGGCGGGATAATGGCCGCTGCCGCCACCCACCACGACGGCGACCTTGCCCTGCGGCGTCGGGGTCGCGCGTAGCACGCCGCCCTGGGTCAGCCGCACGGTCCTGGCATGGACGTCGCAATAGCCGCGCATCGCATCGGCGGCGAAAGTGTCCGGCTTGTCGAACAGATGGGTCATCGGGTGTTGTCCTGGAACAGGGAGGCTGCGGTCCGTCGAGCCCTGATCCCATCTAATCGTCAGTGAGACAAATGATGCGATCGTAACAACTCCCTGTTATAACCCTTGCCCCGTTTCATCTCCGTGTTACGGTCTTCCCAACTAGCGGTCCCCGGATGAACGGGAGCGGGGGAGTAGCGTCGTGTCTTCAGTTGCAGCGGCGGCCCAGCCCGCTCGTGCGGATCAGCGACCGGCCGACGGCCCGGCAATCGTCTGCGCAGGCTTGAGCAAGGGTTTCGACGGCGTCCCGGTGCTGCGCGGTATCTCGGCTCGCTTCATGCCGGGTACGGTCAATGTTCTCGCCGGCGAGAACGGAGCCGGGAAGTCGACCCTGTTCAAGCTCATTTCGGGACAGCTTACGCCGGATGCCGGCACCATTTCGCTGTTCGGCGAAACGGTCCGCCGCTTCGACCCGAAGGCGGCCCAGGCGATGGGCGTGTCGATCATCCCGCAGGAGCTCGCGCCGATCCCGGAGATGCGCCTTTGGCAGAACCTGCTGATCGGTCATGAAACGACCGGCCCGCTGGGCCTGATCCGCCGGCGCGAGATGATCGCCCAGGCGCAGACGCTGCTGGCCGGGGTCGGGCTCGATCTCGATCCGACCATGCCGATGAAGAGCCTCGGCGTTGCGGCTACCCAGATGGTCGAGATATTGAAGGCGACGTCGTGGGACAGCCGGATCGTGCTGATGGACGAGCCGTCCTCGTCGCTCTCGTCGCGCGAGACCGAGCAGCTGTTCCGGGTCATCCGGCTGCTTCGCGATCGCGGCACCTGCATTCTCTACACCAGCCACCGGATGGAGGAGATCGAGGCGATCTCGGACACCGTGGCGATCATGCGCGACGGCGCCATCATCCGGCACGACCAGACCGTGGACCTGACCGAGCGGCAGATCATCGCCGACATGGTCGGGCGCGAGATCACCGAACTGTTTCCCGACCGTCCGGCGACGTTGCGTGATGCGGCGCCGGTGCTCGACGTGCGGGACCTGCATGTGACGGGCTACGATTCGCGTATCTCGTTCGCGGTACGCGCCGGCGAGATCCTCGGTTTCGGCGGCCTCGTCGGCGCCGGGCGCAGTGAGTTGCTGGAGGCGATTTTCGGCCTGCGTGCCGCAACCGGCACCGTCACGCTGGACGGCAAGTCGCTTCGCCTGGGTCACATGGACCAGTCGATCGAGCGCGGCATCGCCATGGTGCCGGAGGATCGCAAGCTGGCCGGCGTGCTGACGTCGCTGTCCATTCTCGACAACATCACCCTGCCGCATCTCGATAGCTTCACCGGGCCCGGCGGGTGGATGGATAACGGCGCCAGGCGGACGAGTGCACTCGATGTGCTCAAGCGGACGCGCGTGGCCTACGCCAGCCTCGGGCAGCGTGTGGGCCACCTGTCCGGCGGCAATCAGCAGAAGGTGGCGCTGGCGCGGTGGCTGGTGACTGACCTGCCGCGCGTGCTGATCCTGGACGAGCCGACGCGCGGCATCGATATCGGTGCGCGCTCCGAGCTGTACAAGCTGATCAACGATCTGGCCGCGCAGGGCGTCGCGATCCTGCTGGCATCGTCGGACATGCCGGAGCTGATCAACCTGTCGCATCGCGTGCTGGTCATCCGTGGCGGCGCGATCATGGGCGAACTGAAGAAGGACGAGCTGGACCAGGAACGGATCCTGCGGCTGGCGATGGGGAGAACCAACGATGCAACTCACTGAGACGGCACCCCCCACCATACTGCCGCCTCCGGGTAGCCGTCCCCAGTTCGACGCGAAGTCGGTGCGGCGGTTCGCCCTGCGCTATTCGCTGGTGATCATTCTCGGGCTGTTCCTGGTCACGCTGGCTTTGTCGAACCGGTCGTTCATGACCGTGTCCAACATGAACGTCATCCTGATCCAGGTGGCGGCCAACGCGCTGCTCGCCACCGGCGCCACCTTCGTGATCCTGACCGGCGGTATCGATCTTTCGGTCGGCAGCGTGGTCGGGCTCTCCGGCGTGGTGGCGGCGCTGTTCGCACAGAATGACGGTGCGATGACCTGCGCCGAGGCGGTGGTGCTCGGCGTGCTCGCCGGTGCCGCGATCGGTGCCTTCAATGGTGCGCTGGTCGCCTTCGCCAAGGTGCCGCCGTTCGTCGCCACGCTCGGCAACATGACCGTGGCATCGGGCCTTGCCTTCGTGTTCAGCGAGGGCCAGCCGATTTCGGGCCTGTCAGACCAGTTCCTCGGTCTCTCGGGCACGCTCGGCGGATTCTCGATCCCGGTCGCGGTCTCGATCGTCGTGGTGGTGCTGTCCTGGATCGTGCTCGCCCGCACGAAATTCGGCATGCACGTCTATGCGGTCGGTGGAAATCCACACGCGGCGCGCGTCGCCGGCGTCGGCCTGCGCGGGATCCGCTTCACCGTCTATACCATCGCCGGCGCCATGGCGGGCGTGGCCGGTGTGCTGCTTGCGGCACGCGCCACCGCCGGCATCGCCAGCACCGGCACCGGCTACGAGCTGAACGCGATCGCCGCCGCGGTGATCGGCGGGATCAGCCTGGCCGGCGGTCGCGGATCGATGCTCGGCACGGTGTTCGGGTTCCTGATCATCGGCGTGCTCGATAACGGCCTCAACATCATCAACGTCTCGCCCTTCTACCAGCTGATCGTGAAGGGCCTGATCATCATCGGCGCGGTGTTCGTCGACAGCCTGACCCACCGTACCGACGACTGACGACAACAATAAAATCTCCAGGAGAAACCATCATGATCCGCCATTCTTTCAAGACGCTGCTGGCGGGCTGCAGCGTGCTCGCCGGCATCGCGTTCTCGGCGGCACCGGCCCTCGCCGACAAGGCGCATCCGGTGATCGGCTACACCGTCTACGACATGAGCTCGTTCATCTCGCTCGGTAAGGGTGGTGCCGAAGCGATCGCCAAGGCCAACGGCGCCTCGGTGCTGTGGAACTCCGGCCACATGGACGTGAACGCGCAGATCTCGCAGATCCAGCAGTTCATCAATCAGAAGGTCGACGCGATCATCATCGCGCCGGTGAATTCCTCGACGCTCGGGCCACAAGTCGAGGCCGCCAAGGCCGCCGGCATTCCGGTGGTGATCGTGAACCTCACCGCGACGGACTCGGTGATGAAGAACGCCGTCTCGTATGTCGGTCCCGACGACGTGAAGGCCGGCGAGCAGGAGGCGCAGCACCTCGTCGATGCGATCGACCACAAGGGCAATATCGTCGTCATCCAGGGCCCGCTCGGCCAGTCCGGCGAGATCGACCGCACCAAGGGTATCAAGAACATCCTGGCCAAGTATCCGGATGTGAAGCTGCTGGCGATGCAGCCCGGCAACTGGGCCCGCAACCAGGCCTATTCGGTCATGCAGGACTGGCTGTCGCGCTACGGCACCAAGATCAACGGCGTGATCTCCGAGAATGACGACATGGCGATCGGCGCGATCCAGGCGATGCGCGAGAAGGGGCTTGCCGGCAAGATCCCGGTGACCGCCGTCGACGGCATCAAGGACGGCATGCGCGCGGTCCGCGACGGCACCCTGCTCGAGACCAACCTGCAGGATGGTCCGCTCGAGCTCGGGATGGCGGTGCAGGTCGCGGTCGACCACATCAACGGCAAGGACGTGCCGAAGGTCGCGATGTTCGTGATGCCCGAGATCACCAAGGCGAACGTGGCGCATTACTACGACCAGCTTTACGGAAACCCGTCGAAGTTCACCACCGAACTGCCCGCACTGATCAAGAAGAACCTGGTGTCCGGCAACTACGCCGAGCAGTAGGCCTCGTCATGACGGGCGGCATCATCGTCGCCCGTCGCTTCTGCAGGATCGGAGCCTCGAGAGGTTCGGGAGTTTGATGGAGTCCCCTGCCGCTTTCGAGAAGCAGACCACGCCCAACGTGACGCGGCGCCGGCGCATGATGCTGGACGCCGTCGCCGAAGCCGGATCCGCGCAGGTCGACGAACTGGCGGCTCGCTTCCGCATCAGCCGCATGACGGTGCATCGCGATCTCGACGACCTTGCCGGGCACGGGCTGGTCCGCAAGGTGCATGGCGGGGTCACCATGCGCCCGTCCTCGCTGGTCGAGACCGACATCCGGGTGCGCGAGCATGTGGCGGGGCATGAAAAGCAGGCCCTTGCCCGGGCTGCCGTCCAGTTCATCGAGCCGGGCCAGGCCATCATCATCGACGATTCCACGACCGCGGCGGCCTTGCTGCCGCTGCTGCCGGCCCTGGTGCCGCTGACCGTGCTCACCAACAGTCTGGGCGTGGTGCAGGCGCTGTGCCGCCTGCATGGCGTGAAGGTGATTTGCCTCGGCGGCGACTATTTCCCGACCTTCGATGCGTTCTTCGGCCTGGTCTGCGAACAGGCGATCGCCTCGCTGCGCGCCAACACGCTGTTCATGTCGAGCTCGACGGTGTTCGGTCTCGCCGCCTATCACCAGGACCAGGATGTGGTGAAAACCAAGCGCGCGCTGATGGCGATCGTCGATCGTCGCATCCTGATGGTCGGCAGTGCCAAGTTCGGCGCGACCGCCCTGAACCGGCTGGCGGCCCTGTCCGAATTCGACGTCGTGCTGACCGACGACGGCCTCGATCCCCGGATGCGTGCAGAGTTGCTGAACGCCGGCGTCACTCTGCACATCGCCGGCGAGCCGGCCTCCGACATGGCGCAGGGGGCGGCCTGACGATGCTAGGGTGCCTGCGATCCGACGCAATCATCGTGGTCCCGGGGCTCGTTCCCGGCACAACGGCTTTCTGAACGGTCTCTCAAGGATATCCATCGTGAGTATGTCTGCCTTCGATGCCGCCTTCGACTTCACCGGCAAGACCGTCCTGGTCACCGGCGGTGCTGCCGGAATTGGGCGTGCCGTGGCGACGCTGTTCGCTGAACGGGGCGCGCAACTGGTCCTGCTGGACCGCGATCCCGGTGTCGGCGCGGTTGCCTCGACCCTGGCCGGTAGCGGCCATCTCGGGCTGGTAGCGGACGTCACCAGCAAGTCGGCGCTGGAACAGGCTGTTGCCTCGATCATCGAGCGCTACGGGCGGATCGACGTGCTGGTGAACAATGCCGGCGTCGCCCGGCTGGCACCGGCGGACAGCCTGACCGTCGATGACTGGGACCTGACCATGGCGATCAATCTCCGCGCGCCGTTCCTGGTGTCGCAGATGGTCGGCCGGGAAATGCTGAAGGCCGGCAGCGGCCGGATCGTCAACCTGGCCAGCCAGGCCGCAATCGTCGCCATCGACGGCCACGTTGCCTATTGCGCCTCCAAGGCTGCGATCGTCAGCATGACCAAGGTGCTGGCGCTCGAGTGGGGCCCGCGCGGGATAACCGTCAATGCGATCAGCCCGACCGTGGTGGAAACCGAGCTCGGCAAGAAGGCCTGGGCCGGCGAGGTCGGCGAGGCGCTGAAGCGCCAGATACCGACCCGCCGCTTCGCCCAGCCCGAAGAGATCGCGATGGCGGCGCTCTACCTCGCCAGTGGCGCCGCCGGCATGGTCAACGGCGAGAACCTCGTCGTCGATGGCGGCTTCACGATCCAGTAGGCGGGGCGGCCTTCAGTCGACGTCCGGTACCTGGCCGACCTGGCCCAGATATTCCGGGTCTGCGAACATCTCCGCGTCGTCGTCATGCGACATGCGGACGATGCGGGCACCGAGGATCGAGCCGTTCGCCAGTGCGCGTTCGGCTCGTACCAGCCCGGCATCCGCGGAAGCGCAAGGAATGGCCTGTCCGGCTTTCAGGCTGCCGCGTGGGCCCTTCACATAGGGCTGGTAGATAATCTGCGTCGTCGTCGCCACTTGGGCTTGTCCTGACCTGGTTGGGTGATTTGGGTTGCAAAGAAGAACCGGGCGCGCTAAAGGCCCGCCTCCCTCTTACGGAGCGCGGGAGACATTTGTCGGCTTGACCGGCGGACGTCGCATGAACCGCGGTCCTGGCATCTATAAGGAGCCCAGGATATGGCCAAAAAGATCGTTGGCTACATCAAGTTGCAAATCCCTGCCGGCAAGGCGAATCCGTCCCCGCCGGTCGGTCCGGCACTCGGTCAGCGCGGCCTGAACATCATGCAGTTCTGCAAGGAGTTCAATGCCGCCACCCAGGGCCTCGAGCCCGGCATGCCGATCCCGGTGGTGATCACCGCATTCGGTGACCGGACCTTCACGTTCATCACCAAGACGCCGCCGAACACCTACTTCCTGCTCAAGGCAGCCAAGGTGTCCAAGGGCAGCCCGACCGTCGGCAAAGGTGCAGCCGTCGGCCGCGTGACGACCTCGCAGCTTCGCGAGATCGCGCTCGAGAAGATGAAGGACATGAATGCCAGCGACATCGACGGCGCCATCCGCATGCTTGCGGGTTCCGCCAAGTCGATGGGTCTGACCGTGGTGGAGGGCTGATACGATGGCCAAGAACAAGCGTCTCGAAGCTGCCTCGGCCAAGGTCGAGCACAACAAGGCCTATAGCCTTGCCGACGCCATCGCACTGGTGAAGGGCAATGCCACCGCCAAGTTCGACGAGACCGTCGAGTTGTCGCTCGGCCTCGGCATCGATCCGCGTCACGCCGACCAGATGGTCCGTGGCCTGCTGAGCCTGCCCAACGGCACCGGCAAGACCCTCCGCGTCGGCGTATTCGCCCGCGGTGCGAAGGCCGAGGAAGCAACCGCTGCCGGAGCCGATGTGGTCGGCGCCGAAGAGCTTGCAGAAAAGATCCAGGCTGGCGAGATCGGGTTCGACCGTTGCATCGCGACGCCGGACATGATGGCCCTGGTCGGTCGCCTTGGTAAGATCCTCGGGCCGCGCGGCTTGATGCCGAACCCGAAGCTCGGCACCGTGACCATGGACGTCAAGGGCGCCGTCCTTGCCGCCAAGTCCGGCCAGGTCGAGTTCCGTGCCGAGAAGGCGGGCATCATCCATGCCGGCATCGGCAAGGCGTCGTTCGACGAGGACAAGCTCGCGCAGAACATCCGGGCGCTGGTCGATGCCATCCAGAAGGCCAAGCCGACCGGAGCCAAGGGCGTCTACCTGCAGAAGGCGGCATTGTCCTCGACGATGGGTCCGGGCGTGACGGTGGACGTGTCCACCCTCGCCGCGGTCTGACGCCGGCTCAACAAGAATGCGTTGAGCGCCGGCTCCCTCGGGAGGCGACGTTCTCGAACAGGGGAGGGGTCCGGTCGGGCCCGCTCTTCCGAACCTGTCCAAGACCGCACGTGGCTTCATGCCTCAATGGACCTTCGGGTTCGCGCGCGGGAGACGGGAGACGCCAGCTCACCCTGGTGGTTCCGACTTCTTCAGGACAGGCGAACCGGATCGGTTCGCGTCCAGGCCTCGTGCCGGGACATGGACCGGTCTCAGGGCAACCCGGCTCTGCAGGCACGTGCTGTCTGTCGAGCCACGACGGAGACGGGATTTGGACCGTACGGAGAAGCGGGAGTTCGTATCCTCGCTCGCCACCGTTTTCGCAGAGACCTCAATGGTCGTCGTCACCCGTAATGACGGGCTGACGGTCGCTCAGGTGACGGTGCTGCGAAGCCGGATGCGCGCGGCGGGTGCGACCTTCAAGGTCGCGAAGAACCGGCTGGCCATACTCGCCCTGGATGGGACCCGATTCGACAGCATTGCACCCCTGCTGAAGGGTCCGACCGCGCTTGCGTGGGCGCACGACCCGGTAGCGGTGGCCAAGGTGGCTGTCGAGTTCGCCAAGACCAACGACAAGCTCGTCATTCTCGGCGGTGCCCTCGGTGCTCAGACGCTCAATGCGGATGGCATCAAGGCACTGGCCGAGCTGCCGTCCCTGGACGTTCTGCGTGCACAGCTGGTGGGGCTCATCTCCACGCCGGCCACCCGCATCGCAGGCATTCTCCAGGCACCGGCAGCACAGCTTGCGCGGGTCTTCGGGGCCTATGCCAACAAGGACGAAGAGGTCGCCGAGACCGTCGAGGCCGCGTAAGCAGTCTCGACCGATCAGCAAAAGTGATCGCAGGCCCGGGAACCGGGCTTGCATGGAACCACACAGCGTTTATATCAGGAAGATCAAATCATGGCCGATCTGTCAAAGCTAGTCGACGAGCTGTCCACACTGACGGTTCTCGAGGCAGCCGAGCTTTCCAAGCTCCTCGAAGAGAAGTGGGGCGTTTCCGCCGCGGCACCGGTCGCCGCAGCGGCACCCGCCGGCGGCGGCGGCCCGGCTGCTCCCGTCGAAGAGCAGGTTGAGTTCACCGTCATTCTGACCAAGGCTGGCGAGAAGAAGATCAACGTTATTAAGGAAATCCGCACCATCACCGGCCTAGGCCTCAAGGAAGCCAAGGATCTGGTCGAGGGCGCCCCGAAGACGGTCAAGGAAGCCGTCACGAAGGACGAAGCGGCCAAGTACAAGAAGATGCTGGAAGAGCAGGGCGCCTCTGTCGAAGTCAAATAAGAACGCGACACTGAGGGCGTTCGATCAGGCTGGATCTGCGGATCGGGCTCGTTCGACGACCGGTTGACGACGAGAAAGTCAGGGTGGGAATCAGCAATGGTTCCCGCCCTCTCTGCCGTGCAGCGCCTTGATCCTCCGGATTTGTTCCGGCGGGTCGGGCGCTTGCGGCAGTAGAAGGCCCGCTCTCGGAGCGGGAAGTGGTACGGCGCAGGCCGGACCGCGAACGGAATTTTCGGCCTCGCCGTTTGGTCGGGGCGCTCTAAGTGGTCTTGCAACCCATTTGGATCGTCCAGACGGATCGGCCGGCTGTCAGGTGACGGGGCAGGACATACGATGAACGCGATGACCAAATCGTTCACGGGACGCAAGCGCATCCGCAAGAGCTTCGGGCGCATCCCCGAAGTGGCTCCGATGCCCAATCTGATCGATGTGCAGCGCTCGAGCTACGAGACGTTCCTGCAGATGAACGTGGCGCCGGATAGCCGGACGCCATCGGGTCTGCAGGAAGTGTTCCGCTCGGTGTTCCCGATCAACGACTTCGCCGGCCGTGGCCGGCTGGAGTTCGTGCATTATGAGCTCGAGGAGCCGAAATACGACGTCGAGGAATGCATTCAGCGGGGCATGACCTATGCCGCGCCGTTGAAGGTGATCCTGCGCCTGATCGTCTGGGACGTGGACGAGGACACCGGCAGCCGCTCGATCCGCGATATCAAGGAGCAGCCCGTCTACATGGGCGACATGCCCCTGATGACGGATAACGGCACCTTCATCATCAACGGCACCGAGCGCGTCATCGTCAGCCAGATGCACCGCAGCCCGGGCGTGTTCTTCGATCACGACAAGGGCAAGACCCACTCGTCGGGCAAGTTCCTGTTTGCCGCCCGCGTCATCCCCTATCGCGGCTCGTGGCTCGACTTCGAGTTCGACAGCAAGGACATGGTCTATGTCCGCATCGACCGGAAGCGGAAGCTGCCGGTGACGACGCTGCTGTACGCGCTCGAGAGCAAGGCCTCCGAGGCCGCCCGTGCCAAGAAGATCGCAGATGGCGGCGACGTCGATGCGATGGACGTGCGCGGCATGGATGCGGACGAGATCCTGTCCAACTTCTACGGCCAAGTGGTGTTCGTGAAGTCCGCCAAGGGCTGGGCGCGTCCGTTCGATCCCGATGCGTTCCGCGGCATGAAGCTGCTGGAGCCGTTGGTCGATGCCGACACCGGCGAGATCGTGGCCAAGGCCGACGACAAGCTGACAGCGCGTGCGACCCGCAAGATCGCCGAGAACACCAAGGAAGTGCTGGTCGGCCGCGCCGATCTCCTTGGCCGGTTCGTGGCCTACGACCTGATCAACGAGGACACCGGCGAGATCTACGGCGAGGCGGGCGAGGAGCTCACCGAGCCACGCCTGCTGGCGCTCGAGGAAATGGGCATCGACAGCCTGCCGACGCTCGCCGTCGACAACAGCAACGGCCCGTGGATCCGCAACACCCTCGCGGTCGACAAGAACAGCTCGCGTGACGATGCGCTGGTCGACATCTACCGCGTGATGCGCCCGGGCGAGCCGCCGACCCCGGACACCGCGGAAGCCCTGTTCCGTGGCCTGTTCTTCGACGGCGACCGCTACGACCTGTCCGCCGTCGGCCGCGTGAAGATGAACATGCGCCTCAGCGTCGATGCCGAGGATTCCGTGCGTGTGCTGCGCAAGGAAGACATCATCCGCACGGTGAAGATCCTGTGCGAGCTGAAGGACGGCCGCGGCACGATCGACGACATCGACAATCTCGGCAATCGCCGCGTACGTTCGGTCGGCGAGCTGATGGAGAACCAGTATCGCGTCGGCCTGCTCCGCATGGAGCGCGCCATCCGCGAGCGCATGGGATCGGTCGATATCGACACCGTCATGCCGCACGACCTGATCAACGCGAAGCCGGCCGCTGCGGCCGTGCGCGAGTTCTTCGGGTCGTCGCAGCTGAGCCAGTTCATGGACCAGACCAACCCGCTGTCGGAAGTGACGCATAAGCGTCGCTTGTCGGCCTTGGGCCCTGGCGGTCTCACACGGGAACGCGCCGGATTCGAAGTGCGCGACGTGCATCCGACCCATTACGGCCGCATCTGCCCGATCGAAACGCCGGAAGGCCCGAATATCGGACTGATCAACTCGCTTGCCACATACGCCAAGGTGAACAAGTACGGCTTCATCGAGACGCCGTACCGCCTGGTCAAGGACGGCGCGCTGCAGACCGGCTGGAAGTACCTCTCCGCCATGGAGGAGGAAAAGCTCGTCGTCGCCCAGGCCGACGCGGCCCAGGACGCTGACGGCAACCTCACCGACGAGCTGGTCTCGGTCCGCCGTGGCAGCGACTTCCGGCTGGTGAAACCGGAGGACGTGACCGCCTGCGACGTGTCGCCGAGGCAGCTCGTGTCGGTCGCCGCGGCGCTCATCCCGTTCCTCGAGAACGACGACGCCAACCGCGCGCTGATGGGTTCGAACATGCAGCGCCAGGCGGTGCCGCTGATCCAGTCCGATGCGCCGCTGGTCGGCACCGGCATGGAGGCCGCGGTCGCCCGTGACTCCGGCGCCACCATCATCGCCCGCCGTCCCGGCGTGGTCGACCAGATCGACGGTGCCCGCATCGTGGTGCGTGCCACCGACGAGAGCGGCGCCACCCAGGGCGTCGATATCTACCGGCTGCGCAAGTACATGCGTTCCAACCAGTCGACCTGCATCAACCAGCGTCCGCTGGTCCGCGTGGGCGACCGGGTGGTCCTCGGCGACATCATCGCCGACGGCCCGTCGACCGACCTTGGCGAGCTGGCCCTCGGCCGGAACGTGCTGGTCGCGTTCATGCCGTGGAATGGCTACAACTTCGAGGACTCCATCCTCATCTCCGAGCGGATCGCCCGCGACGACGTCTTCACCTCGATCCACATCGAGGAATTCGAGGTCATGGCGCGCGACACCAAGCTCGGCCAGGAAGAGATCACCCGCGACATTCCCAACGTCGGAGAGGAAGCGCTCCGCAACCTCGACGAGGCCGGCATCGTGTATGTCGGTGCGGAAGTGAACCCGGGCGACATCCTGGTCGGCAAGGTCACCCCAAAGGGCGAGAGCCCGATGACGCCGGAGGAGAAGCTGCTCCGCGCCATCTTCGGCGAGAAGGCCTCCGACGTCCGCGACACCTCGCTCAAGCTGCCGCCCGGCACCACCGGGACGATCGTCGACGTGCGGGTGTTCTCCCGTCGCGGCGTGGACAAGGACGAGCGCGCGATGGCGATCGAGCGCGCCGAGATCGAGCGTCTGGCCAAGGACCGCGACGACGAGCGCGCGATCCAGGAGCGGTCGTTCTACAACCGTCTGCGCGAGCGTCTGCTCGGGCAGAAGGCCGGCGCCGGCTTCAAGGGCGTCAAGTCCGGCACGGAGATCACCGAGGAAGTCCTCGGCGAGCATCCGCGTGGAACCTGGCGCAACATGGTGCTGTCGTCCGACCAGGCAGTTGCCGAGATCGAGACGCTGAAGCGCGAGTTCGACGGAGCCGTCGGGCGCATCCAGGCGCGCTTCGACAGCAAGGTCGAGAAGCTGCAGCGCGGCGACGAGCTGCCGCCCGGCGTGATGAAGATGGTCAAGGTGTTCGTGGCGGTGAAGCGCAAGCTGCAGCCGGGCGACAAGATGGCCGGACGTCACGGCAACAAGGGCGTCGTGTCTCGCGTCACCCCCGTCGAGGACATGCCGTTCCTCGAGGACGGCACCCCGGTCGACCTGGTGCTCAACCCGCTCGGCGTGCCGTCGCGGATGAATGTCGGGCAGATCCTCGAGACCCATCTCGGCTGGGCGTGCGCCAATATCGGCAAGGGCATCGGCGAGCTGGTCGACGAGTACATGCGCACCGGCAACGCCAAGCAGGCCCTGCTCGACGAGCTCAAGAGCGTGTATGGCGACGAGGTCTACCGCGACGACATCGCAACGTTGCCGAACGAGCAGCTAATCGAGCTCGCCAACAACCTGCGCAAGGGCGTGCCGATCGCCACCCCGGTGTTCGACGGCGCACGCATCTCCGATATCGAGGAGATGCTGACCCGGGCAGGCCTGGACACGTCCGGCCAGTCGCAGCTGACCGACGGGCGCACCGGCGAGCCGTTCGAGCGCAAGGTGACCGTGGGCTACGTCTACATGCTCAAGCTGCACCATCTCGTGGACGACAAGATCCATGCGCGGTCGATCGGACCGTACTCGCTCGTCACCCAGCAGCCGCTGGGCGGAAAGGCGCAGTTCGGTGGCCAGCGCTTCGGCGAGATGGAGGTCTGGGCGCTCGAGGCATACGGTGCCGCGTACACGCTGCAGGAGATGCTGACGGTGAAGTCGGACGACGTGTCCGGACGCACCAAGGTCTACGAGGCGATCGTGCGCGAGCAGGACGACTTCGAGGCCGGCATCCCCGAGAGCTTCAACGTGCTCGTCAAGGAGCTGAAGTCCCTCGGCCTGAACGTGGATCTGGAGCAGAGCGGCAATTGATACCGGTTTCTCCCATCCTCCTTTTCTATCCTAACGGTTTGCCGGCGACCAAGGTCGCCGGCGTCCCTTTCTCAGGGGTATTCGGCGCATGAACGAACTGATGAAGATCCTTGGCCAGACCGGCCAGGCGCAGACCTTCGACCAGATCAAGATCCAGCTGGCATCGTCGGAGCAGATCCGCTCCTGGTCCTACGGCGAGATCAAGAAGCCGGAGACCATCAACTACCGCACCTTCAAGCCGGAACGGGACGGCCTGTTCTGTGCCCGCATCTTTGGTCCGATCAAGGACTACGAGTGCCTGTGCGGCAAGTACAAGCGGATGAAGTTCCGCGGCATCATCTGCGAGAAGTGCGGCGTCGAAGTGACGCTGGCGAAGGTGCGCCGCGAGCGCATGGGCCATATCGAGCTGGCCTCGCCGGTCGCCCATATCTGGTTCCTGAAGTCGCTCCCGAGCCGCATCGGCCTGATGGTCGATCTGACGCTCAAGGAGCTCGAGAAGATCCTGTATTTCGAGAGCTACGTGGTTCTCGAGCCGGGCCTGACCGACCTCAAGCTGCACCAGCTGCTGAACGAGGACCAGCTTCTCGCCAAGCAGGACGAGTTCGGCGAGGACGGTTTCCGGGCCGGTATCGGCGCCGAAGCGATCAAGACCGTGCTGATCAGCGTCGATTGCGACGCCGAGAAGGTGAAGCTGCGCGCCGACCTCAAGGACACCACGTCCGAGGCGAAGCGCAAGAAGCTGGTCAAGCGCCTGAAGCTGGTCGAGGCGTTCGCCGAGAGCGGCTCGCGTCCGGACTGGATGATCCTGGACGTCGTTCCGGTCATTCCGCCGGAACTGCGTCCGCTGGTGCCGCTCGATGGCGGCCGCTTCGCCACGTCCGACCTGAACGACCTGTATCGCCGCGTCATCAACCGCAACAACAGGTTGAAGCGCCTGATCGAGCTGCGCGCGCCCGACATCATCGTGCGCAACGAGAAGCGCATGCTGCAGGAGAGCGTCGACGCCCTGTTCGATAACGGCCGCCGTGGCCGCGCCATCACCGGTGCGAACAAGCGCCCGCTGAAGTCGCTGTCCGACATGCTGAAGGGCAAGCAGGGGCGGTTCCGCCAGAACCTGCTCGGCAAGCGCGTCGACTACTCGGGTCGTTCGGTAATCGTCGTCGGTCCCGAGCTGAAGCTGCACCAGTGCGGCCTGCCCAAGAAGATGGCGCTCGAGCTGTTCAAGCCGTTCATCTACTCCAAGCTCGAGAAGTACGGTCACGCCACCACCATCAAGGCTGCGAAGCGCATGGTGGAAAAGGAGCGTCCCGAGGTCTGGGACATCCTCGAGGAAGTCATCCGCGAGCATCCGGTGATGCTGAATCGCGCGCCGACCTTGCATCGCCTCGGCATCCAGGCCTTCGAGCCGGTGCTGATCGAAGGCAAGGCGATCCAGCTGCATCCGCTGGTCTGCACCGCCTTCAACGCCGACTTCGACGGCGACCAGATGGCCGTGCACGTTCCGTTGAGCCTCGAAGCCCAGCTCGAAGCCCGCGTGCTTATGATGTCGACCAACAACATCCTGAGCCCGGCGAACGGCAAGCCGATCATCGTGCCGAGCCAGGACATCGTGCTCGGTCTCTACTACCTGTCGCTCGAGACGGCCGAGTTCCGCGAGACGCCCGACCAGAACGAGTACGACGACCAGGGTAAGGTCACCAAGGTCGGCGCCAGCGCGTTCGGCTCGATCGGCGAGATCGAGTTCGCGCTCGCCGAGAAGGCGATCAAGCTGCACGACAAGATCCGTGCCCGCTACGAGACCGTCGATGCCGAAGGCAAGAAGGTCCGCAGCACAGTCGTCACCACGCCGGGCCGCATGCTGATCGCGCAGATCCTGCCGAAGCATCCCGCGGTGCCGTTCACCCTGCTCAACAAGCAGCTGACCAAGAAGAACGTCTCGGACGTCATCGACGCCGTATACCGCCATTGCGGTCAGAAGGAGTGCGTGATCTTCGCCGATCGCCTGATGGGTCTCGGCTTCACGCAGGCTGCCAAGGCCGGCATCTCGTTCGGCAAGGATGACATGATCATCCCGGACGCGAAGAAGCCGCTGGTCGAGCGCACCACGGCCGAAGTGAAGGAGTTCGAGCAGCAGTATCAGGACGGCCTGATCACTGCCGGCGAGCGCTACAACAAGGTGGTGGATGCCTGGTCGCGCTGCACCGACGAAGTGCAGGCCGCGATGATGAAGGAGATCTCCAGGCAGGAGATCGGCAAGCAGACCAACTCGGTCTGGATGATGAGCCATTCCGGTGCCCGTGGATCGCCGGCGCAGATGAAGCAGCTGGCCGGCATGCGGGGCCTGATGGCCAAGCCGTCGGGCGAGATCATCGAGCAGCCGATCATCGCCAACTTCAAGGAAGGCCTGTCGGTCCTCGACTACTTCACCTCGACCCACGGCGCCCGCAAGGGTCTCGCGGACACCGCGTTGAAGACCGCGAACTCGGGCTACCTGACCCGCCGTCTCGTCGACGTGGCGCAGGATTGCATCATCGTCGAAGAGGATTGCGGCGCCGAGCGCGGCCTGACGGTGCGCGCGGTGATGGATGGCGGCGAGGTCGTGTCCTCGCTGTCCGAACGGATCCTCGGGCGGACCACCGCGACCGACGTGTTGTCACCGCTGAACGGCAGTGTCGTGCTGCCGCGCAGCACGCTGATCGGCGAGGCGGAAGCCGAGCTGGTCGAGAACTCCGGCGTGGAGAGCATGCTCATCCGCTCGGTTCTCACCTGCGACAGCCGCGTCGGCGTCTGCGGCCTGTGCTACGGGCGCGATCTCGCCCGCGGCACGCCGGTCAACATCGGCGAGGCGGTCGGCGTGATCGCCGCCCAGTCGATCGGCGAGCCTGGAACCCAGCTGACCATGCGCACCTTCCATATCGGTGGTGCGGCCCAGCGCGGTGCCGAGCAGTCGATGGTCGAGGCGTCGCATGACGGCGTGGTCAACGTGAAGAACCGCAACGTCGTGCAGAACAGCATGAACGTGCCGGTGGTGATGTCTCGTAACTGCGAGATCGTGCTGACCGACGACAAGGGCAGCGAGCGCGCGCGCTTCCGCGTCCCCTACGGCGCCAGGTTGCTGGTGGACGAGGGTGCGACGGTCGTGCGGCAGCAGAAGCTGGCCGAGTGGGACCCGTACACCCTTCCGATCATCACCGAGCGCGCCGGCAAGGTCGAATACCTCGACCTGATCGACAGCATCACGCTGGTCGAGCGGATGGACGAAGTCACCGGCCTGACCTCGAAGATCGTCGTCGACTACAAGCAGGCCTCCAAGGGCATCGATCTTCGCCCGCGGCTGCAGCTCAAGGACGACAAAGGCGAGGTGCTCAAGCTCGGCAACGGCGGCGAGGCGCGCTACTTCCTGTCGCCGGACTCGATCCTCTCGGTCGAGAACGGCGCCACGGTGCATGCCGGCGACGTGCTGGCGCGTATCCCGCGCGAGGGCAGCAAGACCCGCGACATCACCGGCGGTCTGCCGCGCGTGGCCGAGCTGTTCGAGGCGCGGCGTCCGAAGGACCATGCGATCATCGCGGAGACCGACGGCCGCATCGAGTTCGGCAAGGACTACAAGGCCAAGCGCCGGGTGATCGTGAAGAACGACGAGACCCAGGAAGAGACCGACTACCTGGTCCCGAAGGGCAAGCACGTCTCGGTGCAGGAAGGCGACTTCGTGCGCAAGGGCGACCCGCTGGTCGATGGTCCGCGGGTGCCGCACGACATCCTCAAGGTGCTCGGCGTCGAGGCGCTGTCGGACTACCTGGTCAACGAAATCCAGGACGTCTACCGGCTCCAGGGCGTGAAGATCAACGACAAGCACATCGAGGTCATCGTCCGGCAGATGCTGCAGAAGGTGGAAGTGCTCGAGCCGGGTGACACGACCTACCTGGTCGGTGAAACGGTCGATCGCTTCGAGTTCGAGGCGGAGAACAACAAGCGCCTGCAGGCGAACGAGCGTCCGGCACAGGCGATGCCGGTGCTCCAGGGCATCACCAAGGCCTCGCTGCAGACCCACTCGTTCATCTCCGCGGCGTCCTTCCAGGAGACCACGCGCGTGCTCACCGAGGCGGCCACGGCCGGCAAAGTGGATACGCTCAACGGCCTCAAGGAAAACGTCATCGTCGGCCGCCTGATCCCCGCGGGAACGGGCAGCGTGATGAACAAGCTGCGTGCCGTGGCCGCTGGCCGCGACAAGCAGCGTGTGCTGGGTCGCGACATGCCGACGAACATCAAGGCGGCGGAGTAGGTCCACCGAAGGCCGTCCAGGCAGCTCCTGGGCGGCATTCGAGGCGACTTCAGGCCGGCCGGGGAAACCCGGCCGGCCTTTTTCTTGGGCATTTCTCGGCGGGCGCGTCCGCCGTGCAGGAAGCGAATACCGATCGTGCAATCGGTTCCATCCGAATCGGGCGATATCCGGCCGCATTTGCTTGACTCATGGTCCGGCCCCCCGTAGGTATCCGGCCCTCGGCTAGCCCCGTCTCAAGACGTCGGACGCCGTCAGATGCAGCACTTCGTGTGCGGCGCCGCTCCCGTTACTACAGGGGGCCAAGGCCGCATGTGTTCAGACCACCGTCGATGGGATCGTCCCATCTTGGCGGTGTATCGTTGTTGATGGCGGTGTTTGGTTCTCGATATTAGGCTGGTCGCCGACTTTCGAGGATTGGGAAGGGCGTATGCCGACCATCAACCAGCTGATCGCAAAGGGACGCGAACCCGCTCCCAAGCGCAATAAGGTTCCCGCTCTGCAGGGTTGCCCGCAGAAGCGCGGCGTCTGCACTCGCGTCTACACGACCACCCCGAAGAAGCCGAACTCGGCTCTTCGTAAGGTCGCCAAGGTGCGCCTGACCAACGGCTTCGAAGTCGTGAGTTATATCCCTGGTGAGGGTCACAACCTGCAGGAGCACAGCGTCGTGCTGATCCGCGGCGGGCGCGTGAAGGATCTACCAGGCGTGCGCTATCACATCCTGCGTGGCGTGCTCGACACCCAGGGAATCGCAAAACGTCGTAAGCGCCGGTCGCTCTACGGCGCCAAGCGGCCGAAGTAAGAGGATATCGAGGCATGAGCCGCCGCCGCCGCGCAGTAAAGCGCGACATCCTTCCGGACCCCAAGTTCGGTGACGTCGTCATCACGCGTTTCATGAATGCGCTGATGTACGACGGCAAGAAATCCACCGCCGAGAGCATCGTCTATGGTGCGCTCGAGTCCATGCGCCGTCGTGGTGGCTCTGCCGCCGACCCGGTCCGCATGTTCCACGAAGCGCTGGACAACGTGAAGCCGGCCGTCGAGGTCCGTTCGCGTCGCGTCGGTGGTGCCACCTACCAGGTGCCCGTCGAAGTCCGCACCGAGCGCCGCCAGGCTCTGGCGATCCGCTGGCTCATCGATAGCTCACGCAAGCGCGGCGAGCACACGATGCAGGACCGGCTGTCGAACGAGTTGCTGGATGCAGTGAACAATCGCGGTTCCGCCGTGAAGAAGCGCGAAGATACGCATCGGATGGCCGAAGCCAATAAGGCCTTCAGCCACTACCGCTGGTAGCAAGCGCAGCCGTCTAGTTAGAACCCTTCCAACCCGACCGACCGGCGCCATTCGGCGGGTCAACGGAGAGAGACAATGGCAAAGGCTAAATTTGAGCGGAACAAGCCGCACTGCAACATCGGCACGATCGGCCATGTTGACCACGGCAAGACGTCGCTGACTGCTGCAATTACCAAGACGCTGGCGAAGTCCGGCGGCGCCGTCTACACGGCCTACGACCAGATTGACAAGGCTCCTGAGGAGCGCGCTCGCGGCATCACGATCTCGACTGCCCATGTCGAGTACGAGACCAAGAACCGCCATTACGCCCACGTCGATTGCCCGGGCCACGCCGACTACGTGAAGAACATGATCACCGGTGCCGCCCAGATGGACGGTGCGATCCTGGTCGTGTCCGCAGCCGATGGCCCGATGCCGCAGACCCGCGAGCACATCCTGCTTGCCCGTCAGGTCGGCGTTCCGGCACTGGTCGTGTTCCTGAACAAGGTTGATCAGGTCGATGATCCCGAGCTGCTCGAGCTCGTCGAGATGGAAGTGCGCGAGCTGCTTTCGTCCTACCAGTTCCCGGGCGACGACATTCCGATCGTGAAGGGCTCCGCGCTCGTCACCCTGAATGACGGCGACAAGACCCTCGGCGAGAATTCGGTGATCGAGCTGATGGCGGCAGTCGATGCCTACATCCCGCAGCCCGAGCGCATGATCGACCGTCCGTTCCTGATGCCGATCGAGGACGTGTTCTCGATCTCCGGCCGTGGCACCGTCGTCACCGGCCGCGTCGAGCGCGGCGTCGTCAATGTCGGCGAGGAAGTCGAGATCGTCGGCATCAAGAACACCGTCAAGACCGTCGTTACCGGCGTCGAGATGTTCCGCAAGCTGCTCGATCGCGGGCAGGCCGGCGACAACATCGGCGCGCTGCTGCGCGGCACGAAGCGTGAAGACGTCGAGCGCGGCCAGGTGCTTGCAAAGCCGGGTTCGATCACCCCGCACACCAAGTTCAAGGCCGAGGCCTACATCCTGACGAAGGAAGAGGGTGGCCGTCACACGCCGTTCTTCACCAACTATCGTCCGCAGTTCTACTTCCGCACGACCGACGTGACCGGTGTGGTTCAGCTTCCCGAGGGCACCGAGATGGTGATGCCGGGCGACAACATTTCGATGGATGTCGAGCTGATTGCCCCGATCGCGATGGACGAGGGTCTTCGTTTCGCAATTCGCGAAGGTGGCCGCACAGTCGGCGCCGGCGTGGTTGCATCGATCCAGGCCTGAAACCCAGCCGAGACAGAGGCCCCGAACTGAAGTTGGACTTGAGTTAATATGGACAACCAGAACATCCGCATTCGCCTGAAGGCGTACGATCACCGCGTGCTGGATAACAGCACAAAGGAAATCGTTAACACGGCGAAGCGTACGGGTGCGCGGGTTCGGGGTCCTATCCCGCTGCCGACGCATATCGAGAAATTCACCGTTAACCGCTCCCCTCATGTGGACAAGAAAAGCCGCGAGCAGTTCGAGATTCGGACTCATCGCCGGCTGCTCGACATCGTCGAGCCGACACCGCAAACCGTGGACGCACTCATGAAGCTCGACCTCGCCGCCGGCGTGGATGTCGAGATCAAGCTGTAAGGTCCAGACGATGCGCACCGGATTGATTGCAAAAAAGCTGGGTATGACCCGGCTTTTCAAGGACGACGGCACACATGTGCCGGTCACCGTCCTGCACCTCGACAATGTGCAGGTGGTCGATGTTCGTACCCAGGCTCGCGACGGCTACAACGCCGTCCAGCTCGGTTACGGCAACGCCAAGGTGAAGCATGTTTCCAAGCCGAACCGTGGCCACTTCGCCGGCCTGAAGGTCGAGCCGAAGAAGAAGCTCGCGGAGTTCCGCGTAGCCGAAGACGCCCTGCTCGAGTCCGGCGTCACCCTGTCTGCCGCCCATTTCGTGGTCGGCCAGAAGGTTGACGTGACCGGGACCAGCAAGGGCAAGGGCTTCGCCGGCGGTATGAAGCGCTGGAACTTCGCAGGTCTCGAAGCCTCGCACGGCGTGTCGGTCAGCCATCGGTCCCTCGGATCGACCGGTAACCGCCAGGATCCGGGCAGGACCTTCAAGAACAAGAAGATGCCTGGCCATCTCGGCATGGAGCGGGTGACCACTCTGAACCTCGAGATCGCTCTCGTGGATGCAGAGCGGAGCCTCGTCATGGTTCGCGGTTCCATTCCCGGTGGCAAGAATGGCTACGTGCGGATCCGCGATGCGATCAAGAAGGCTCGCCACGTCGATGCGCCGTATCCGGCCGCACTCGTCGAAGCGGCAGCCACCACACCGGCTGCAGGCTGAGGAAGAGGGCAATGGACGTCGATATCAAGACCCTCGACAACGGTAGCGCTGGTTCGACCAGCCTGCCTGACGAGATTTTCGGGGCAACCCCGCGCAGCGACATCATGGCGCGCGTGGTTCAGTGGCAGCTCGCCAAGCGCCGTGCCGGCACCCACAAGGTGAAGGGCATGGGCGAGGTTTCGGGCACCACCCGCAAGCCCTACAAGCAGAAGGGCACCGGTAACGCCCGCCAGGGTTCGCTGCGCGCTCCGCAGTTCCGGACCGGTGGCGCCGTGCATGGACCCGTCGTGCGCAGCCACGCCTTCAGCCTTCCCAAGAAGGTTCGCCGGCTCGGCCTGATCTCGGCGCTGTCGCAGAAGCATGCGGATGGCAAGCTGATCGTCCTCGACGTGGCGAACGGCACGGCCAAGACCGCCGAGCTCGCGGCGAAGCTGAAGGTTCTCGGCTGGACATCGGCACTGATCGTGGATGGCATCGTGGACGAGGCGTTCCTGCGCTCCGCCCGCAACCTGCCCAAGATCGACGTGCTGCCGTCCGTCGGCGCCAACGTCTACGACATCCTGAACCATGAAGTTCTGGCGATCACCCGCGCCGGGCTCGAAGGCCTGAAGGAGCGCCTGGCATGACCAATATCCTGGCGATCCGCCGGTCGGCCGAGCGCATGTCGCGCGAGGCGATGTATGACATCGTCCGCGCGCCGCTGATCACCGAGAAGGCCACCGCGCTTTCCGAGAAGAACCAGGTCGTGTTCCGGGTATCGATCGATGCGACCAAGCCGCAGATCAAGGCTGCGGTCGAGGGTCTGTTCGGTGTGAAGGTTCTCGGGGTGAACACGCTGATCCAGAAGGGCAAGACGAAGCGCTTCCGTGGTCGTCCTGGTGTTCGTTCCGACGTCAAGAAGGCGTTTGTGCAGCTTGCGGAGGGTCAGTCGATCGATCTCTCCGCCCGGCTCGCCTGACGCGGGGTAGATTTCGATGGCATTAAAGCACTTTAAGCCTGTCACACCGTCGCTGCGCGGAACGGTCCTGATCGACCGCAGCGAACTGTGGAAGGGCAAGCCGGTCAAGACCCTCACCGAGGGCAAGCACAATACCGGTGGACGTAACAATCACGGTCGGACGACATCGTTCTTCCGGGGTGGTGGTCACAAGCGGACCTATCGTTTCGTGGACTTCAAGCGTCGCAAGTTCGACGTTGTCGGCACGATCGAGCGGATCGAGTATGACCCGAACCGCACGGCGTTCATCGCGCTGGTGAAGTACGCCGATGGCGAGCTGGCCTATATCCTGGCTCCCCAGCGTATCAAGGCTGGCGACCAGGTGATTGCCGGCGCACGCGTCGACATCAAGCCGGGTAACGCGATGCCGCTGTCGGCCATTCCGGTCGGCACGATCGTGCACAACATCGAGCTGAAGCAGGGCGCCGGCGGCAAGATGTCGCGCTCCGCGGGCACCTATGCCCAGCTGGTCGGCAAGGATAGCGGCTACGCGCAGATCAAGCTGCAGTCCGGCGAATTGCGCGTCGTTCGCGGCGAATGCATGGCGACTGTCGGTGCGGTGTCGAACCCGGACAACATGAACCAGAGCATCGGCAAGGCCGGTCGCGCACGCTGGATGGGCCGTCGTCCGCATAACCGCGGCGTCGTCATGAACCCGGTCGACCATCCGCACGGTGGTGGTGAGGGTCGTACGTCGGGCGGTCGTCATCCGGTTACCCCGTGGGGCAAGCCGACCAAGGGCTACAAGACGCGTGGTAACAAGCGCACCGACAGCCTGATCATCCGTCGCCGCAAGACCGGCAAGTAAGGGGGGCAAACAGAGATGGCACGTTCCGTCTGGAAAGGCCCGTTCGTTGACGGGTATCTGCTGAACAAGGCCGAGGCGTCGCGCGCATCGGGTCGTAACGAAGTGATCAAGATCTGGTCGCGTCGCTCCACGATCCTGCCGCAGTTCGTCGGCCTCGTGTTCGGTGTCTATAACGGTCACAAGTTCCTGCCCGTGCAGGTCAACGAGAACATGGTCGGACACAAGTTTGGCGAGTTCTCGCCGACGCGCACCTTCACAGGGCATTCGTCCGACAAGAAGGCGAGGCGCGGCTAACATGAGCAAGCCGAAGCACACACGCGCCCTCGGCGAGACCGAGGCGCAGGCGATCACCCGGAACATCCGCGTCAGCCCACGCAAGCTGAACCTGGTTGCCGGCCTGATCCGCAACAAGCCGGTGGCGCAGGCCGTCGCGACGCTGACCTTCAGCAAGCGACGGATCGCGCTCGCCGTGAAGAAGACGCTCGAGAGCGCCATCGCCAACGCCGAGAACAACCATCAGCTCGACGTCGACCAGCTGGTCGTGAAGCACGCCGAAGTCGGCAAGGCGATCGTGATGCGCCGCTTCCATGCCCGCGGTCGTGGCCGGTCGGCGCAGATCGAGAAGTTCTTCAGCCACCTCAAGATCGTGGTGGCCGAGCAAGCGGTCGCGGTTCCGGCTCCCAAGAGCCCGGCTCCCGAGAACACCGAGCAGAAGGCGGCCTGATCCATGGGTCACAAGGTCAATCCGATCGGGCTCCGGCTCGGCATCAATCGCACCTGGGACAGCCGCTGGTACGCCGGCGCTGACTACGCGAAGCTGCTGCATGACGACCTGAAGCTGCGCAGCTACCTGCGCAAGAAGCTGTCCGGTGCCGGCGTGTCGCGCGTCGTGATCGAGCGTCCGGCGAAGAAGCCGCGCGTGACGATCTATGCCGCACGGCCTGGCGTCGTCATCGGCAAGAAGGGCCAGGACATCGACGTGTTGCGTCGTGATCTCGCCCGCATGGCGAAGACCGACGTCGCGCTGAACATCGTCGAGATCCGCAAGCCGGAAATCGATGCGCAGCTGGTTGCCGAGAACATCGCGCAGCAGCTCGAGCGTCGGGTGGCGTTCCGTCGCGCCATGAAGCGTGCCGTTCAGTCCGCGATGCGTCTCGGCGCACAGGGCATCCGCATCAACTGCGGCGGACGTCTCGGTGGCGCAGAGATCGCCCGCGTCGAGTGGTATCGCGAAGGCCGGGTGCCGCTGCACACGCTTCGCGCCGACATCGACTACGGCGTCGCAACCGCAAAGACGACCTATGGCACGTGCGGCGTGAAGGTCTGGATCTTCAAGGGCGAGATCCTGACCCACGACCCGCTGTCGCAGGACCGTCGTGCCGCCGAGCAGGCGCCGCAGCGCTGATCAGACCCCGGGCCATGCCTGGCGCCTTAGGATAGACGAACATGCTTTCCCCGAAGCGGACGAAATACCGCAAGGCCCACAAGGGCCGCATTCATGGACTGGCCAAGGCCGGCACGACGCTGAACTTCGGTGCGTTCGGCCTGAAGGCCCTGGAGCCGGAGCGGGTGACCGCCCGGCAGATCGAAGCCTCGCGCCGTGCGATCACACGTGCGATGAAGCGCGCGGGCCGCGTCTGGATCCGGATCTTCCCGGACGTTCCGGTCTCGACAAAGCCTGCCGAAGTCCGCATGGGCTCCGGCAAGGGATCGCCCGAGTTCTGGGTGGCCCGGGTGAAGCCGGGTCGCATCGTGTTCGAGATCGACGGCGTGCCGGTCGAGATCGCGAAGCAGGCTCTGGCACTCGGCGCTGCGAAGCTGCCGATCAAGACCAAGTTCGTGACCCGCATCGGGGAGGCCTGAGATGGCGAAAGCAACCAAGCCGTCTGAGCTGCGGGCGAAGACGGAGGACGAGCTGAACACTTTGCTGCTCGACCTTAAGAAGGAGCAGTTCAACCTGCGCTTCCAGCGTGCCGTCGGTCAGACCGAGGGTGCGAGCCGTGTGCGTGAAGTGCGGCGCGAAATTGCGCGGCTCAAGACCGTGCAGCATTCCAACAAAAAGTCCGTGGCAGTCGCCGCGGCGAAGTCCTGAGAGGAGACGGGCGATGCCTAGGCGCGTCCTCACGGGGCGGGTAACGAGCGACAAGATGGACAAGACCATTACGGTTCTGGTCGATCGTCGAGTCATTCATCCGCTCTACAAGAAGTTCATCCGTCGCTCCAAGAAGTATGCGGCGCACGACGAAGCCAACGAGTGCAAGATCGGCGACACCGTTCGTATTCTCGAGTGCCCGCCGATCAGCAAGCGCAAGACCTGGACCGTGGTGACACGCAACGGGACGGCCATGGGTGACGCCAGCACGGTTGCGACCGCGCCGACTTCGCTCGAATCCGTGTCGGCCTGAAGGGGCTAGAGACCAATGATCCATCCCGAGACCAACCTGGACGTGGCCGATAATTCGGGCGCACGTCGGGTGCAGTGCATCAAGGTGCTGGGCGGCTCCAAGCGGAAGACCGCCTCGGTCGGCGACGTGATCGTCGTTTCCATCAAGGAAGCGATCCCACGCGGCAAGGTAAAGAAGGGCGACGTTCACCAGGCGGTGATCGTGCGAACGTCTTTCCCGGTCCGCCGTGCGGACGGCAGCGCGATCCGTTTCGATCGCAACGCCGCGGTGCTGATCAACAAGCAGCAGGAGCCGATCGGCACCCGCATCTTCGGCCCGGTCGTCCGTGAACTGCGTGCGCGCAAGTTCATGAAGATCATCTCGCTGGCACCGGAGGTGCTGTGATGGCTGCTCGTATCAAGAAGGGCGACCAGGTTCTCGTCATCACCGGTTCCTCCAAGGGCACCCGTGGCGAAGTCCTGTCGGTATCGCCGACCGCCTCCAAGGCGATCGTTCGCGGCGTGGCCTTGGCCAAGCGTCATACCAAGCCGAGCCAGGGTCAGCCGGGTGGCATCATCGAGCGTGAAGCCTCGGTGCACCTGTCGAACCTGAAGCTGATCGATCCCAAGAGCGGCAAGCCGACCAAGGTCGGTTTCCGGGTGATCGAGGGCGGCGCCAAGGTCCGTGTCGCCAAGGCGACCGGCGAAATCATCGAGAGCTGAGGAGGCGACGATGTCAGACACAACGGAAGTCCGTGCCCTGCCTCGCATGCAGCAGCGCTACAACGACGAGATGCGTGCTGCACTGCGCGAGCAGTTTGGCTACAAGAACGTGATGCAGGTTCCGCGTCTCGAGAAGATCGTCATCAACATGGGTGTCGGCGAAGCCGCCGGCGACCAGAAGAAGCTCGATGCGGCCGTTGCCGAATTGACCCTCATCGCCGGCCAGAAGCCGGTGAAGACGGTCGCGAAGAAGGCGATCGCCGGCTTCAAGATCCGTGAAGGCCTGCCGATCGGCACCAAGGTGACGCTTCGCAAGGTCCGCATGTATGAGTTCCTTGATCGTCTGGTGACGATCGCGATGCCGCGCGTGCGCGACTTCCGCGGTCTGGCCCCGAACAAGGGCTTCGACGGTCGCGGCAATTTCGCGATGGGTGTCAAGGAACAGATCGTGTTTCCTGAGATCAACTACGATAAGGTGGATCAGGTCCGCGGCATGGACATCATCTTCGTGACCACTGCGAAGACCGATGCCGAGGCGAAGGCTCTCTTGAAGGCGTTCGATCTGCCGTTCGTCGCCGGATAAGGTGGCGGTCGGCGGTATATCCGTCTTTACCGACTAGAAGCTTTTTTTGGAAAACCGCTGGGCGAGCCCGGCAGGTTCCGGAGGGTAGAACAAGGCATGGCTAAGACTTCCAGCGTCAATCGCAACCTCAAGCGCACTGCAATGGCAGCGCGCGACAAGGGCAAGCGGTCGGCACTCAAGAACATCGTTATGGATCGTACGCTCCCCGTGGAGGACCGGTTCGAGGCTTCGTTGAAGCTCGCCGAGCTGCCGCGCAACGGATCGCGTGTCCGCGTGAAGCTGCTCTGCAAGCTGACCGGGCGTTCGCGCGCCAATTATCGGAAGTTCGGCCTCAGCCGAATTGCCCTGCGCGATTTGGCTAGCTCGGGGCAGATCCCCGGCATGGTCAAGTCGAGCTGGTAAGGAGCACGACCCATGTCCATGTCCGATCCACTGGGTGACATGCTCACCCGGATCCGCAATGCACAGCGTGCCCGTCACGTCGCGTGCGTTGCTCCCGCATCCAAGCTCCGTGCGAACGTCCTCGAGGCGCTGCGTCGCGAGGGCTACATCCGTGGCTTCAAGCTCGAAGAGATCCGCACGGGCATCGCCCAGCTGCGCATCGAGCTGAAATACACGGACGGCGAGCCGGTCATCAAGGAGATCCATCGCGTCTCCAAGCCGGGCCGTCGTGTCTATTCGAAGATCAAGGAGCTGCCCCGGGTCTATGCCGGTCTCGGCGTCTCGATCCTGTCGACGCCTCGCGGCGTCCTGTCCGATGCGGAAGCCCGCGCTGCCAATGTTGGCGGCGAGGTTCTGTGCCGGGTCTTCTGAGGAGGGATGCATGTCACGCGTAGGCAAATATCCCGTTGAAATTCCTCAGGGCGTCGATGTTGCGATCGCCGGCGGAATTCTGACGGCAAAAGGCAAGCTCGGTCAGCTCACGCTGCCGTTGTCCCATCATGTCGAGACGACGATCGCCGACAACCGCGTCACCGTGGTGCCGATCGGTACGGCGTCGCAGGCACGGATGATGTGGGGAACCACACGGTCGCTGGTCGCTGCGATGGTGAAGGGCGTGTCCACCGGATACGCCAAGACCCTCGAGATCACCGGTACCGGTTATCGCGCCTCGGTCCAGGGCACCAACCTGGTCATGAACCTCGGTTATTCGCACGATATCGTCTATCCGATCCCGGCCGGCATCAAGATCACGACCCCGAAGCCGACATCGGTGACGGTCGAAGGCGTGAGCAAGCAGCAGGTCGGCCAGGTGGCCCTCGATATCCGGAACTTCCGCGCACCCGAGCCCTACAAGGGCAAGGGCGTGCGCTACAACGACGAAGTCATCCGGCGCAAGGAAGGCAAGAAGAAGTAATGAGCACGCAACAGGAATTGCGGGAGCGGCGGCGCGTACGCCTCCGTTTCCAGCTCCGCCGCAAGGCCGGTGGCCGTCCGCGCCTGTCGGTGTTCCGCTCGGGCAAGAACATCTACGCCCAGGTGATCGA
Organism: Lichenicola cladoniae; assembly: GCF_013201075.1. Lineage (NCBI taxonomy): Bacteria > Pseudomonadati > Pseudomonadota > Alphaproteobacteria > Acetobacterales > Acetobacteraceae > Lichenicola > Lichenicola cladoniae. Next base: position 1,155,699 of record NZ_CP053708.1, read on the forward strand.
CGACGTCGCCGGCCGTACGCTCGCTGCCGCCTCGTCGCTGGACAAGAGCCTGCGCGAGCAGTCGAAGTCCGGCGCCGACAAGGATGCTGCAGCGGCTGTCGGCAAGCTGGTCGCCGAACGCGCCCTTGCTGCCGGCGTGAGCCAGGTCGTGTTTGATCGCGGCTCCTATCTTTATCATGGGCGCGTCAAGGCGCTGGCGGAGGCTGCTCGCGAGGGCGGCCTCGCCTTCTAAGGAAAGGTCACGACATGGCACGTGAACCGAGAGAAGGCGGCCGTGGAGGCCGTGAGCGCGAGCGGGATCGCGATGGCGACGAACTGATCGACAAGTTGGTCACCATCAACCGCGTCGCCAAGGTGGTGAAGGGTGGACGTCGTTTCGCCTTCGCCGCCCTGGTCGTTGTGGGTGACCAGAAGGGTCGGGTCGGCTACGGCGCCGGCAAGGCTCGCGAAGTTCCCGAGGCGATCCGCAAGGCGACCGACCGTGCGAAGCGCGCGATGATCCGCGTGCCGATGAAGGAGGGCCGTACCCTCCATCATGACGTCACCGGTCATTACGGCGCAGGCAAGGTCGTGCTGCGATCGGCAGAGGCCGGAACCGGCATCATCGCCGGCGGCCCGATGCGCGCAGTGTTCGAGAGCCTGGGCATCGGCGACGTCGTTGCGAAGTCGCTCGGCAGCCGCAACTCGCACAACATGGTCAAGGCGACCTTCAACGCACTCGAGCGTTGCGCCAGCCCGCGTTCGGTCGCGAACCGTCGCGGCAAGAAGGTCTCCGACATCCTGGGCAAGCGCGATGGCGTTGCCGCGGAGGGCGCAGATGTCTGAGACCGAGAATACCGCCGCCGTCGCCGGCCGGGTCCGCGTCAAGCAGATCGCGTCCGGCAATGGTCGCAAGCCGGGTCAGCAGGCAACGCTGATCGGGCTCGGCCTGAACAAGGTGGGCAAGGTTCGTGAGCTGGAGGATACCCCCTCCGTTCGCGGCATGCTCCGCAAGGTGCACCACCTGGTTAAGGTGGGGGATTGACATGGAACTGAACCAACTCCGCGACAACGACGGCGCGCACTACCGCAAGAAGCGGCTTGGACGCGGCATCGGCTCCGGCAAGGGCAAGACCTCCGGCCGAGGTGTCAAAGGTCAGAAGGCACGTGAAGGCGTCTCGCTAAATGGATTCGAGGGCGGTCAGCTCCCGATCTATCGGCGTCTGCCGAAGCGCGGCTTCAAGAACATCTTCCGCAAGGTGTATGCGCCGATCAACCTCGACACGATCGAGCAGGCTTTCGTGGACGGCAAGCTTGCCGCCGGCGAGACCGTCACCGAGGAGAGCCTGCACAAGGCCGGCCTGATCGGAAGCGGCAAGTATGCCGGTATCCGGTTGCTGGCCAGCGGCGAGCTGACGCGTGCGGTGACGTTCGAGCTGTCCGGCGCCTCGGTGTCTGCCATCGCGGCGGTCGAGAAAGCCGGCGGGTCGGTCAAGACCACCGTCGTCAAGAAGGTCAAGCCGGAAGCATGAAGGCCTTAGGGCCGGGTCGGGGCATGTCTCCTCCCGGCCTTCCGGATCTCTCTGTTTCAGGTTGCTTCAACCGACATCCGAGCTAAACAGACAGCGCCCCCGCGGAATCCCCGCAGCGGCGCTGTTCTTGTGAAAGGGACGCGCGCATGGCCTCCGCGGCCGAGCAGCTTGCAGCCAATATGAACCTCAGCACCTTCTCGAAGGCGACTGAGCTCAAGAAACGCATCTGGTTTACCCTTGGCGCGCTGATCGTCTATCGCCTCGGCACCTACATTCCCGTTCCGGGTGTGGATGCACGGGTCATGGGTCAGCTGCTGTCGCAGAACCAGGGCGGCATCCTGGGCATGTTCGACATGTTCTCGGGTGGCGCACTCGGTCGAATGACCGTGTTTGCGCTGAACATCATGCCGTACATCAGCGCGTCCATCATCGTGCAGCTGATGTCGTCCGCGATCCCCACCCTCGAGGCGATCAAGAAGGAGGGTGAGTCCGGGCGCAAGAAGCTCAACCAGTATACCCGCTACCTGACCGTGCTGATCGCACTGTTCCAGGCCTACGGCATATCGGTCGGGCTGGAGAACATGCACGGCGTCGGCGGCACGTCGGCGGTCATCGATCCGGGGATGTTCTTCCGTTTTTCCTGCGTGGTGACGCTGGTCGGGGGCACGATGTTCCTGATGTGGCTCGGCGAGCAGATCACGTCGCGCGGCGTCGGCAACGGAATCTCGCTGATCATCTTCGCCGGTATCGTCGCCAACCTGCCGCATGCGCTCGCGACCCTGTTCCAGCTTGGCTACACCGGTGGATTGTCGCCGGTGTTCGTCGTGTTGTTCCTGGTGCTGGCCGCGGCGGTGATCGCGTTCATCGTGTTCATGGAGAGCGCCCAGCGACGGGTGGTGATCCAGTATCCCAAGCGCCAGGTCGGAAACCGGATGTCGGGTGGCGAATCGAGCCACATGCCGCTCAAGGTGAACACCGCCGGCGTCATCCCGCCGATCTTCGCGAGTTCGGTGCTCCTGATCCCGGTCACGATCTCCGGCTTCGCGTCCGGCAACGCCAACATGCCGCACTGGCTCAGCTTCCTGGCCCAGGAACTCGGGCAGGGACAGCCGCTCTACATGCTGTTCTATGCGGCGATGATCCTGTTCTTCTCATTCTTCTATGCGGCCGTGGCGTTCAATCCGGTCGAGACCGCCGACAATCTGCGCAAGCAGGGTGGCTTCATTCCGGGGATCCGGCCCGGCGCGAACACGTCCGACTATCTCGACCGCATCCTGGTCAGGCTGACCACGATCGGCGCGCTCTACCTGGTGGTGGTGTGCCTGCTGCCGCAAATCCTGATCAGCCGCTACAACGTGCCGTTCTACTTCGGCGGCACCAGCCTGATCATCATCGTCTCGGTCACCATGGATACCGTGACGCAGATCCAGTCCCACCTGCTGGCGCACCAGTATGAAGGCCTGATCCGCAAGTCTCGCGGACGGACGAGAATTCGGTGAACCTGATCTTTCTCGGCCCGCCAGGTGCGGGCAAGGGGACCCAGGCAAAGCGCCTGGAGACCCTGCACGGTATCATCCAGATATCGACCGGCGACATGCTCCGGGCCGAAGTCCAGGGCGGTACCGAGATCGGGCGCCAAGCCAAGGCTGTCATGGATTCAGGCAACCTTGTGTCCGACGAGATCCTGATTGCCATGCTCGGCGCCAGGATCGTTCGACCGGATTGTGCCAGGGGGTTCATCCTGGATGGGTTCCCCCGTACGACGGTGCAGGCGGAAGCGCTGGACCTGTTGCTGGCGCGACTCGGGCTGAAGCTCGATGCCGTACTGTCACTGCAGGTGGACGAGGCGGAACTGACCGAGCGAATCGCCGGCCGGTACACCTGCGCAAAATGCGGCGCCGGCTATCACGACAGCTTCAAGCGTCCTCGCGTCGAGAACACCTGTGATGTCTGTGGCAGCCACGAGTTCACACGACGTGACGACGACAAGCGCGAGACGGTGGCGGCCAGGCTGGATGCCTACCGGGACCAGACGGCGCCGATCCTGCCGCATTACGCGGCTCAGGGCCTGGTACACACGATCGATGGCATGGCCAACATCGACACCGTCAGTGCCGCAATCGATGCAGCTCTTGCAAAGACGCATAAAAGGTGATCATCACGCAAAGTTGATCCAGTTTCGTTGACTCAGGGTGTGCCGACGCTATAGTGCGCGCCCTCAGCCAAGCGTTCCGCGGACGTCCATTTCGGATGCCCTGGAGCTTGGCAAAATCCGATCATCCGGGAGCAGACCGTTCGCGGTTTCGCTCGTGAGACGAAGACTTCTCCCGGGTGCGGGATGAATTTCATGCCTGGCGGCAGCCGGGGTATCAGGCCGGGCAGGTTGCCGGGCGGACGAGGAGTGACTGGCGTGGCGCGTATTGCCGGCGTGAATATCCCGACCACAAAGCGTGTGGTTATCGGCCTGACCTATATCTTCGGGATTGGTCCGACCAAGGCGAAGCAGATCTGCACCCAGCTGGCGATTCCTGCCGAGCGCCGGGTCAACGAGCTGTCCGATGACGAGATCCTCCACATTCGCGAACTGATCGATCGTGACTACCGCGTCGAGGGTGACCTTCGTCGTGAACTGTCGATGAACATCAAGCGGCTGATGGATCTGGGTTGCTACCGCGGCCTGCGCCATCGTCGTGGCTTGCCGGTTCGCGGTCAGCGCACCCACACCAACGCCCGCACCCGCAAGGGCAAGGCCGTGGCGATCGCCGGCAAGAAGAAAGCCACGAAGTGATCTTCGGCGTTTCGCCTTAGTCGCATCCCGCGCGTCCTTTCCGGGGCGCGCCAATGAACAGTCAGGACGAACAGAACCATGGCGAAAGCCGCCACACCGCGCGTCCGTAAGAAAGAGCGCAAGAACATCATCTCCGGCGTGGCGCATGTGCTGTCCACGTTCAACAATACGATGATCACCATCGCCGACGCGCAGGGTAACGCGATTGCCTGGTCGTCCGCCGGCAGCCAGGGCTTCAAGGGTTCGCGCAAGTCGACCCCGTACGCGGCCCAGGTCGCCGCCGAGGACGCCGGCAAGAAGGCCCGCGAGCACGGCATGGAGACGCTGGAGATCGAGGTTTCGGGTCCGGGCTCGGGCCGCGAGAGCGCGCTTCGGGCGCTGCAGGCGGTCGGCTTCTCGATCACTGCCATCCGCGACATGACGCCGATCCCGCATAACGGTTGCCGTCCGCGGAAGCGTCGCCGGGTCTGATCTCAAAAGGATCGTCCTGACTTATCGCCGCTGGGCCACCCCGGCGGCTCCGGCTGCCGTCCGAACCGCTCTCCCGAGTGTTTGGGCGGCGGTTCCTCGTTTTGAAAGGCCACTCTCTTGGTCCTCCAGAAGAACTGGCAGTCCCTGATCAAGCCGGAAAAGCTGGAAGTCGAGCCCGGCGCCGAGCCCTTGCGCACTGCAACGATCGTTGCAGAGCCGTTGGAGCGTGGCTTCGGCATGACGCTCGGCAATGCGATCCGTCGCATCCTGCTGTCCTCGCTTCAGGGCGCTGCCGTCACTGCCTTGCAGATCGATGGCGTGCTGCACGAGTTCTCGTCGATCGCGGGCGTTCGCGAAGACGTCACGGACATCGTGCTCAACATCAAGCAGCTCGCGCTTCGCATGCATGGCGAAGGCCCGAAGCGCATGGTGCTGACCGCCACGGGCCCGGGTGAAGTTCGTGCCGGCCAGATCCAAACCGGCCACGACATCGAGGTGATGAACCCCGACCTGGTGATCTGCACGCTCGATGACGGCGTGAAGCTCGGCATGGAGTTCACCGTCAATCTCGGCAAGGGCTACGTCCCCGCCGTGGCGAACCGCCCGGAAGATGCCCCGATCGGCCTGATACCGATCGATGCGATCTACTCGCCGGTCCGTCGCTGCTCGTACAAGGTCGAGCCGACCCGCGTGGGTCAGGTCACCGACTACGACAAGCTGCTGCTGACGGTCGAGACCAACGGTGCCGTCACCCCCGAGGACGCGGTGGCTCTCGCCGCCCGCATCCTGCAGGACCAGCTCCAGCTGTTCATCAACTTCGATGAGCCGCGCCCGGTCCGGACGGAAGAGCCGCAGGACGACCTGCCGTTCAACCGCAACCTGCTGCGCAAGGTCGACGAGCTCGAGCTGTCGGTGCGTTCGGCGAACTGCCTGAAGAACGACAACATCGTCTATATCGGCGACCTCGTTCAGAAGACCGAGCAGGAAATGCTGCGCACTCCGAACTTCGGTCGCAAGTCGCTCAACGAGATCAAGGAGGTCCTCACCTCCATGGGTCTGGCACTGGGGATGAATGTCCCGTCCTGGCCGCCCGAGAACATCGAAGATCTGGCCAAGCGGCTCGACGAGCCGTTCTAACCCACTTACCGGGCTGTTTGGCCGGATAACCAGGATACAATCACCATGCGTCACGGTGTAGCCGGCCGTAAGCTCGGCGTTACCTCTTCCCATCGCCTCGCCATGTTTCGCAACATGGCGGTCGCGCTGATCAAGCACGAGCAGATCACCACCACCCTGCCCAAGGCGAAGGAACTTCGTCCGGTTGCCGAGAAGCTCATCACGCTCGGCAAGCGCGGCAATCTGCATGCGCGTCGTCAGGCCTATGCGCAGCTTCGTGACGACGTCATCGTCACCAAGCTGTTTGGCGTGATCGCCGAGCGCTACAAGGGCCGCCAGGGCGGATACACCCGCGTCCTGAAGGCTGGCATGCGTCACGGCGATGCTGCCGATATGGCGGTGATCGAGCTGGTCGAGCGCGACGTTGCGGCCAAGGGCCTCGATAGTGGCCCGAAGCCGGAGCTGGTCGAGAGCGAGAACGACTTCGCCTGATCCAGTCCCTCGAGGCTGGAACGATATCGGGGCGGCCAGGTGAAAGCCCGGCCGCCTTTTTCATGTCGAAATCTCGAAAACATGCATCATCGGTGCCGAACCGCATCGAATGACCATTGGCGGTACGCGGGCTGCATGACAGCTTTGGCAACATCTTGCCGGAGACGCGCCGCTCATGACGCTCCACGTCGCTCTGACGCATCGGACCGCCTATCGCTATGACCGTCCGATCACGCTCGGGCCGCAGACGATCCGGCTGCGCCCGGCGCCGCACTCCCGCACCCCGGTGCTGTCGTACGCGCTGACCGTCGAGCCGCCCGACCATTTCATCAACTGGCAGCAGGACCCGCAGGGCAATTTCCTTGCCCGCGTGGTGTTCCCCGAGCGGGTCACCCAGTTCTCGGTCACGGTCGATCTCGTCGCGGACATGGCGACGATCAACCCGTTCGACTTCTTTCTCGAGCCGGAAGCCGAGGAATGGCCATTCGCCTACGATCCGGTGCTTCACACCGAACTGGCGCCGTTCCGTGATGTCGAGGCGCCCGGCCCCGTGCTGAACACGTTGCTCGCGGGGATCTCGCGCGACACGCAGCGAACCGTGCCGATGCTGGTGGCATTGAACGCGATGCTTCGGGATCGAGTGGATTACATCGTCCGCATGGAGCCGGGCGTCTGGACGCCGGAGCAGACGCTGGCCGAGGGCAGGGGCTCCTGCCGGGACTCGGCATGGCTGTTCGTGCATGTGGCCCGCAACCTCGGACTGGCGGCACGTTTCGTGTCCGGGTACCTGATCCAGCTCAGGCCCGATCCCGACACCCAGGGCGAAGGCCCGCAGGGCGCGTCGGCGGATTTCACCGACCTGCATGCCTGGGCCGAGGTCTATCTTCCCGGTGCCGGCTGGATCGGCTTCGACGTCACCTCCGGCCTTCTGACCGGCGAGGGTCATATCCCGCTCGCGGCAAGTCCGGAACCCGGTTCGGCCGCGCCGATCAGCGGGCTGGTCGAACGAAACGAGGGCACATTCGAGTTCGAGATGTCGGTCGCCCGGATCGCCGAGAGCCCGCGCACCACTGCGCCCTATCCGGAGCCCACCTGGCAGGCGATCCTTGCCATGGGTGCCTCGGTCGACCGGGCCCTGTCGGATGGCGACGTCCGGCTGACCATGGGCGGCGAACCGACTTTCATCTCCGCCACCGACATGGATGCGGACGAGTGGAACTCCGATGCGCTCGGCCCGACCAAGCGTCCGCTTGCCGGCCGGCTGATCCGCAAGCTGCTCCCGGAATGGTCGCCGGGTGCCGTGCTGCAGTATGCCACCGGCAAGCACTATCCCGGCGAGCAACTCCCGCGCTGGGCGATCCATGCGATCTGGCGTCGCGACGGCGAGCCGGTCTGGCGCGATGTCTCGCTGCTCGCCTCGGACGACGATACCGGCACGGCGACCACGCCCGATGCCGCGCGCTTCGCCCGCGCGCTGGCGGTCGAACTCGGGCTGAACCCGGACCGGGTGCTGCCGGCGTACGAGGACATCCACTATCACCTCTGGCGAGAGCACCGGCTGCCCGCCAACGTCCTCGTCGAGGATGCCAGGCTTGCCGATCCGCTGGAGCGGGCACGACTGGCAAGGGTCTATGGCCAAGGACTGACGTCCGAGGTCGGCAGCGTGCTGCCGTTGCACCGGATCGCCGAGGGCAGCTTCCGGACCTGGCAGACCGGTCCGTGGCTGGTGCGCTCGGACCTGCTGTTCCTGGTGCCCGGCGACAGTGCGATCGGCGTACGCCTGCCGTTGCAAAGCCTGGAATGGATGGAGCCGGGAGCGCTCGAGACCAGGTTCGAGCGCGACCCCTTCGCACCGGTCGAGCCGCTGCAGGCGGCAGCCGATCCCGTGGCGCAGAGACGAGGGTCTCGTGCCAGCTATGCCGCGCCAAGCAGGATGGCATCGCCCGGACCCCCGCTCGTGCTGACCGACAGTGCCGATGCCGCCACCAGTATGGAAGAGCTGAGCGGGCAGGCCATGCCACCCCGCCCTCCGAGCCAGCTTCACACGACGACCCCGCCCGGACCGACGCTGGATGTCATGCGACCGCAGCAGCAGGCCGAGGACAGGCAGTCCGGAGGAGCGGGCGCCAAGGGCCCGAACGAGGCCGCGCAGCCGGTCCGGACCGCGCTCACCGTCGAGGCGAGGCGGGGACTGATCCATGTGTTCCTGCCGCCGCTGTATCTGGCCGAGGACTGGCTGGACCTGGTCGCGGCGATCGAGAGCGTGGCTCAGCACGACGGCCGCAAGATCGTGCTCGAAGGGTATGCGCCGCCGCACGATGTCCGGCTGCAGACCTTCTCGGTCACCCCCGACCCCGGGGTGATCGAGGTCAACGTGCATCCGGCGGTAAACTGGGCCGAGCAGGTCGAGCGCACCGAGCTGCTGTACCGGATGGCGCGGGGTATCGGGCTCGGGACCGAGAAGTTCCTGCTGGACGGTCGCCATGTCGGCACCGGCGGCGGCAACCACGTGGTGATGGGTGGTGCCAAGCCGGAAGACAGCCCGTTCCTCCGCCGTCCCGACCTGCTGAAGTCGCTGATCGGCTTCTGGCACAACCATCCCAGCCTGTCGTACCTGTTTTCCGGCCTGTTCATCGGCCCGACCAGCCAGCATCCGCGGGTGGACGAGGCGCGCCAGGACAGCCTTGCCGAGCTGGAAATCGCGTTCGCGCAGATCGTGCCGGGCAAGCCGGTGCCGCATTGGCTGGTCGACCGGCTGTTGCGCAACCTGCTGGTCGACATGACCGGCAACACGCACCGGACCGAGTTCTGCATCGACAAGCTGTATGCACCGGAAAGCAGCTCGGGCCGTCTCGGCCTAGTCGAATTGCGGGCGATGGAAATGCCGCCGCATCCGCAGATGGCGGTGGCCCAGGCACTGCTGTTGCGGGCTGCCGTGGCCGCGTTCTGGCATACGCCGTACGAACGGACCCTGATCCGCTGGGGCACGCGCCTGCATGACGAGTTCATGCTGCCGCATTTTGTGGCGCAGGATCTGAAGGATGCCCTCGAGGAGCTGGCCGGCTTCGGCTTCCGGCTCGAGCCGGAATGGTTCGCGCCGCACCATGCTTTCCGGTTCCCGCTCGCGGGCAGCGTCACGGTCGATGGCATCACCATCGCGCTGCGCCAGGCGCTGGAGCCCTGGCCGGTGCTGGGCGAGACGCCGGGGATCGGCGGCACGGTGCGTCACGTCGACAACTCGGTCGAGCGGATCGAGGTCCGTGTCGATGGCTGGGTGGACGAGCGCTACGTGCTCGCCTGCAACGGCGTGGCGGTACCGCTGACACCGACCGCACGGGTGGGCGAGGCGGTGGCCGGGGTCCGGTTCAAGGCGTGGGAGCCGGCCTTCGGGATGCACCCGGTGCTGCCGGCGCAGACCCCGCTGGTCTTCGACGTGTATGACCGGTGGAGCGGCCGGTCGATCGGCGGGCTGACCCATCACGTGGCGCATCCGGGCGGCCGCAACTACGACACCAGGCCGGTGAACGCGTCCGAGGCGGAGGCGCGGCGTCGGGCCCGGTTCCAGCCGTTCGGACACACGCCTGGCCCGATGCAGGAGCCGCTGATCGCGACGTCGAAGGAGCTTCCCCGCACGCTCGACCTGCGCCGGGTGGCGTTCGGCGCTTGACGGTCGGATGTCCCGGGGGACGATAGTCTCCCGGGCACGTTGTGACACGAAGCCCGTGGAGATCGCGCCGTGAACGCCCCGCCCGTCGTCTACCTGTTCTCGTTCCTTCTGGCTGCCGGTGCGGCCGGGCTGATCTCCCTCCGCCACGACGCCACAAACGTGCTGGCGGGCCTGCTGGTGATCATGGCGCTGCTTTTGCCGGCCTGGCTCAAGATGGTCGGCCAGTGGCAGCGGGCGGTGGTGCTGCGGCTGGGTCGGTTTCGCGGCGTGCGCGGCCCGGGATTGTTCTTCCTGATCCCGTTCATCGAGACCATCCAGACGCTGGTCGACATGCGCATCCGCACCACCGAGATCCGGGCCGAGGAGGCGTTGACGCGCGACACGGTCTCGATCGCCATGGATGCGATCGTGTTCTGGCGGGTGATCGATGCAGCCAAGGCCGCCCTGGAGATCGACGATTTCCGGCTGGCGGTGGAGCGCGTCGCGCAGACGTCCCTGCGTGAGATGATCGGCACGCACGACCTGTCGCGGCTGCTGTCGGATCGCCAGGTGGCGGACCAGGAACTGCAGCGCGCCATCGGTGCGAAGACGGTCAGCTGGGGCGTGACCATCACCTCGGTCGAGATCAAGGATATCGGCATCCCGGCTTCGTTGCAGGACGCGATGAGCCGGCAGGCGCAGGCCGAGCGGGAGAAGCAGGCGCGCGAGACGCTGGCCTCGGCGGAAGTGGGCGTGGCGCGGCAGGTCAGGGAGGCGGCGCTGATCTACGCGTCCGATCCGATCGCCCTGAAGCTGCGGCAGATGAACCTGGTGTACGAGATGAACAAGGAGCGTGGCACCACGATCATCATCCCGAGCGACCTCGCCTCGGCGCTGGGCCAGCTGTTCACGCGCGATATCGCGCCGCCCCAGCCTGATCCGGGGCCGGGCGCACCCATATAAACCCTATGGATAGACTGGATGCTTTGCCGTTCCTACGTGTCATCGATCTGGAGACGACCGGGAACAGTTTCACCGATGGCGGCGTGGTCGAGATCGGTTGGCAGGATGTGGGCTCGGACGGGCAGGGCGGCTGGACGCTGACGGGATCGCCCGGAGCGATCCTGATCGATCCGGGTAACCCGATCAGCCCGGCGACCGCTGCGATCCACCACATCATCGACGAGGACGTGGCAGGTGCGCCGCGCTGGCAGCACGCCGCACCGGATGTGCTTCGGGCAGCCCCGGGACCGGCGCCGCGGGCGCTGGCGGCGCACCGCTCGAGTTTCGAGCAGCGCTGGTGCGTGCCGGCAATGACCGGCGGGCTGCCGTGGATCTGCACCTACAAGTGCGCGCTGCGGATCTGGCCCGATGCTCCCGGCCATTCCAACCAGGGCCTGCGCTACTGGCGGCGTCCGGCGGGCATGGACCGGGCAACGGGGCTGCCGGCGCATCGGGCCGGGCCGGATGCCTACGTCACGGCGTTCCATCTGCGCGACATGCTGGCGGTGGCGTCGCTGGAGCAGTTGCTGCTCTGGTCGGCCGAGCCCGCGCTGCTGGTCAAGGTGCCCTACGGCCGGTTGCGTGGCCGTCGCCTTGCAGACATGTCAAGCGAGGATCTGGAGAGCCTGCTGGCGGGCGAGCGCGTGGACGCCGAAATCGCGTTCTCCGCACGCCACCATCTCGCGCTACGATGCGCCGACGTGCCGCCCGCTTCGTCGCCGGATACGAGGAACGACCTGCTGATCTGATCGTCCCCGGCCAGATCAGGCCGCGCCGGGCTGGTCGTGCAGCATCGTGTGGATGAAGCCGAGCTTCTCCCGCACCAGGCGGGAGATCACGAACGGATACAGGTCGGACAGCCCCATGCTGCGGTTCAGGCTGTTCATCGCGAACACCAGCGGCACCCACTGGTCGATGATCCGGTCCATGCTGATGGCGGCATACGGATCGATGGCGATTTCGACCTCCAGCCCCTCGGCGTGCGGCACCGTCGGTTTCACGTCCAGCCCGAAGGCGCTGGCGGTCTCCAGCGTGTCCATGATGTGCAGGTAGTGCGCCCAGGTCTCGGCGAAATCCTCCCACGGATGGCTGGTCGCATACGCGCTGATGGTGCGCTCCTGCCAGTCCGGCGCCGGGCCGTTGGCGTAGTGCCGTTTCAGCGCCTGCGCATAGTCGGCGCGCTCGTCGCCGAACAGGCTCCGGAAGGCTCCAACCCGGTTCTGATCGCGCACCAGCCGGTCCCAGATCCAGTGCCCGACCTCATGGCGGAAATGTCCGAGCAGGGTGCGGTAGGTCTCGTGCATCCGGTGACGCATCTCCTCGCGGTGTGCGTCGTCGGCTTCCTGCACATTGATGGTGATGACGCCGTCCTCGTGCCCGGTCAGGATCTTCGGCCCTCCCGGCAGCGGGTCGAGGAAGTCGAACACCAGACCCTCGGCAGGGTCGTCGATCCGGTTCGGCAGCGGGATGCCGAGCCGGATCAGCGAATAGAACAGCCGGTGCTTGGCAATCTCGAGGCGCTGCCAGAGCAGCACGGTATGGTCGTTGCCGAGGCCGGGGATGATCCGGTTATGGCGGCAGGCAGCGCAATAGGTCTCGGCCGCTTCCGCATCGACCAGCCAGTTGCAGGCGTCCCGTCCGGCATTCTCGCAAAGCCGCACCCGCGCGTTGGCCGCCCCCATCGCCTCGTATACGTCGGTGCTGCCGTCTCCGGTAATGATCAGTGCCGAGATCGTTGCCTGATGCGGCAGGTAGCCGAGCGCCATGCCACACTGATCGCAGAAGCGGTTTTCGAAGAACAGCAGGTTGCCGCAGTTCTGGCAGTTGAACAGCTTCATCGGGTCATCCTGGCGGGCTGCGGATGCCGCGTCATGCTGAATAACGCACCGGCAGGACGCCGGGTCCCGTATTGCGCCGGTTGCAGAACCGGGCGCCAATCCGCAACCACGCGCATCCAACCGGCGGCTGGCGCGTTGGCGCGCCCAAGAGGTCGATCAATCATGGTCGGCACGAAGTGAGAGTATCAGTACATGGTCGACACAAATCGTATCGAAGGCGCAGCCAAGGACACGGTCGGCAAGCTGCAGGACGGCATGGGCGGTCTTCTGGGCGATTCCGCGACGCAGGCCAAAGGCAAGGTCAAGCAGGTCACCGGCCAGGCGCAGGGTTATTACGGCGACACGCTCGACAGCGTGCGTGACGCCACCTCGGACCAGCCGCTGATCGCGATCGCGGTCGCGACGGCGATCGGCTTCGTTCTCGGCGCGCTGATCGCCCGTCGCTGATCGCACCCGACCCATCCAACATGTGGCGCCGGTCGTTCGGGTAGCGAAGCAATCGACGCAACCGTCGAACTGCAATGACGTTTCAGAACGACCGAACCGCTCAACAACCGTAGCTAGGGTGCCCCATGCTTAAGCTTGCATTGCTTTTCCTGGTGATCTCGATCATCGCCGGCATCTTCGGCTTCACCGGTATTTCCGCCGGGACCGCCGCGATTGCCAAGACCCTGTTCTTTATTGCCATCGTGATTTTCGTCGTCCTGCTCATCATCGGCCTGATGGCCGGCAAGGCGATATTCTAGATCGGCGCATTCGCTGCGCTCGGCCCGGTATCGCAGGATACCGGGCCTTTTTTATGTCCGCACCACCGCCTTACCGGTCGATCAGGATGGCCCGGAAATCATTGACGTTGGTGCGGGTCGGACCGGTCACGAACAGCGCCCCGATCTGCTCGAATGCATTGCCGGATGAGTGTCCGGCCAGATCCTGCCCGGGGTCGATGCCCGCCTGCCGCGACCGGGTCACGGTTCCACTATCGATGAAGGCGCCGGCCCCGTCGTTGGCCCCGTCGATCCCGTCGGCATCGGCGCTCACCAGAGCGAAGTCGGTGTTGCGGCCAACCGGCCGCATGGCCCGGTCACGGTAACGGTCGTTTCGCCACCGGACAGCAGCAGGGTGATCAGCCGGGCAGCTGCCACCGGCCGCGCGAGGCGCAGGCCCTTGATGCCCGAAACATGCTTGCGAAACAGGTTCATGTCCGAGATCGGCAGTCCGCTGCCAGCAAGCTACGGTTGAACGCCTGCTCGTCGTCCAGCGTCAGGTCCCCGGCCGGTGCCGGCAGCAGCGCCGAGCTGCCGCCGGAAATCAGCGCGACTATCAATTCGTCGGCGGTCAGGCCGGACACGAAGCCGAGCAGCTGTCGCGACGCGGCCAGGCCAGCCTCGTCCGGCACCGGGTGGGCGGCCTCCAGCACCCGGATGCGGCGGTACGGCACGCCGTAGCGGGTGACCACGAGGCCTTCCGGCGGATGCGGCCATGCATCGTCGAACGCCTGCGCCATGGCGGCCGCTCCCTCGCCGGCGCCGATGACGATGGTGCGACCGCGCGGCGGATCGGGCAGCCAGGCCGGAACGATCCGCGCCGGGTCCGGAGCGGCGACGGATGTCTCGAACACCTATGTAATCAGCAGCCTGGGCTCGGCGACGCTCATGGTCCCCGTGGTCGCGTACTAGGTCTGCCGGATGCAGAGTGCCGGGCCTGCACACGGACGCACGCTTCAGGCGCTACTCGAAACGGCAGGGTTTCCCGGTCTGTGGGAGGTCCATCATCTGGACGATCATCAACGATACCGGGACGGAGCCCGGATTGCGGGCCAGGTGACCCTTGTGCCCGGCCGCGTCCGCCCTGGCGTGCTGGTCTTCGCCCACGACGATTTCGCCGGGACCGACGGTCGCCTGGCTGCCGTCCATCGCCTGCACGAACCAGGTGCCGCTGACCGGCATGATCCACTGTATCGCCGGGTTCTCGTGCCAGCCACTCACCCAGCCCGGCGGCTCGACATGGTTCAGGATGGTTTTGGCGCCGGCCTGCTGCCGATCCCGCCACTCGGGCGTCGCCGGTTTCGAGACACTTTCGAGCGCGAAACGATGCAGCTTGCAGCGCGTCAGGTGGCTGATGCCGGCGCTGTCGGTCCAGTTGTCCCAGTAGGGGATCTCAGGCGTCGCTGCAGGTGCAATGCGGGTCGTTGCCACGAGCAGCAGGCCCGTGGCGACCGCACCGATCATCCGCCGCATGGGCCGCTCACCGGCGCAGCCCGGTTTCAGGCTTCGGTCAGCCATTGCGGATTCTGGTTGGTGCCGTCGAAATGCTCGGTGGTCTTGTAGAGCTCGGTCTTTCCGGTCATCGCGATCTGCGCGCTGCGGGCCAGCAGCGCCGCACGGAACTCCGGTGTCGGCGGCGAGTAGGTGCGCACCGCCTCGAGCGCCTGGTGCAGGATATCCATGCTGTCGATGCCGGTCATCTGGCTGCTGATCGGCAGGCTCATCGGATATTGCAGCATCTGCATCGGCGGCATCACCCGCGACTGCAGGATGAACGGGTCGCCGAACGCCTTCATGCCGATGATGCCGGTGCCGCGGGCCACCGCCATCGGCACGACGGTTTTCTCGAAGCTGTCGTAATGCGCGTCCATGACGTTGAGCGGCATCTGCACGCTGTCGAAATGGAATCCGTGGCTGTCGGCTATTTCGAACATGCTCGCATGGATCGCCGGACTCTTGTGGCCGGTGAACCCGATATAGCGAAGCTTGCCCTGCTCGCGCGCCTTCAGCACCGCCTCGAGCGCGCCACCCTGCGCGAACACCCGCGCCGGATCGTCGGCCCGGATGATCTCGTGGAACTGCAGCAGGTCGAGATGGTCGGTCTGCAGCCGGGACAGCGAGGTCTCGATCTGGCCCATCGCCGCCTTGGCGGTGCGGCCGTCGATCTTGGTCATCAGGAACACGCGCTTGCGGTAACCCTGCTGCGACAGGGCACGTCCGAGCCGGACCTCGCTCTCGCCGTTATTGTAGTCCCAGCAATTGTCGCAGAAGTTGATGCCGGCATCGATGCTGGCATGCACCACCCGGATCGCCTCGTCGTTGTTCATGCCGCCGGGCTTGGCGAGATGGTATCCGCCGACACCGACCAGCGACACCGCCTCGCCGGTGCGGCCGAGGGCGCGATATTTCATGTCCGGATGCTGCGGGATCGTCGCGGTGACCGTCCCGGGCCGCGGCGTGACGCTGGGTGGTGCCGCCATCGACGCTGCATCGGCGGTCGCCGTTCCCAGTGCCGCGACAGTGCCGACGCCGGCCGCGACGGTCTTGATGAAATCACGACGATCCATGGTCGTTATCCCTTCTTCAGATCAGGCAGGCGTCCTGCCCATTACGCCGAGCACCCGCAACGCGGCGCAGGCCGCCCCATATCCATTGTCGATGTTCATCACCGTGAGACCCGGCGCGCAGGAGGCGAGCATCGCGTCCAGCCCGGCACGCCCGCCGACCGCGACCCCGTAGCCGACCGATGTCGGCACGCCGATCATCACGCCCGGCAGCAACCCGGCCACCACCGAGGGCAGGGCGGCATCCATGCCGGCCACTACGATGACCACGGCATAGGCGCGAAGTTCATCGACCCGTCGCAGCAGGCGCCACAGTCCGGCCACGCCGACATCGGTGATCTCGGCAGCAGCATGGCCGGAGAAGCGCAGCGTGCGCACCACCTCGCGGGCTACCGGCACGTCGGAGGTGCCGGCGGTGACCACGGCGATGTGCCGGCCGGGCCGCAAGGGCGCCGGCTGCCCCTGCCAGGCCGTGCGCGACACCGGGTCGTAGTCGAGCCTGCCTGCGAGGTCCTCGGGCAGGCCTGCGAACCGTGTCGCGTCGAGCCGGGTGAGGAGCAGGGGCGTCTCCGGCACCGAGCGCAGAATGGCGGCGATCTGGGCTGGCGATTTGCCCGAGCAGTAAACGGCCTCGCCGAAACCAATGCGGGCGGACCGCTCGCCGTCGAGCTGGAACTCGCTCATGGCTGTACCGGTTGTGCTGCGTCGGAGACGGGCCGAAGGAACGCACTGCCGGTCCGGTAGGCAGCGAACCTCAGCGCGCGGGGTGGTTCGCCCGCCTCCGCGACCAAGTCCGAGATCGTATGGCGCAATGTCGCCTCCAGTCCGTCCTGCACGTCCTGCAGCGAGATCGCATCGAGTTCGATGACCAGCCCGTCGCGACGGACCCGGCAGCGCACTATGCGGCCGTCGCTGCCGAGACGTGCGGCCACCGACCGCTCCACCGCATGCACCAGTGCCAGCGTCGCCGGCTCGATGAACAGCCCGGTCTCGATCCGGCTGGACAGGCAGGGCGCCGATGGCAGGTCGGCCAGGTGACCGAGGCCCACGAGCGGCGCGATTCGGCGCAGCGTCGCCTTGGAGATCGCTGCCTCGACGAACGGGTGCCGCACGCTGTGCGCGTCCGCCGCCTGCAGGCCCGGCCGGTAGTCGCTCAGGTCGTCGGTATTGGTGCCTGACAGGACCAGCGTGTCCGTCCCGCGCAGGCGCGTGGCGATCGCCCCATACAGGTTGGTCTTGCAGAAGAAACAGCGGTTCGCCGGGTTGGCGCGGTAGCTCGGATCGTCGAACTCGCCGGCGTCGAAGATCACCAGCCGCGCGTCGAGCCCCGCCGCCAGCGCGCGGGTCCGCTCGGTGGCTTCGTGCGGCACCGCCGGCGACGTGGCGTGGTGCAGCGTCAGGCGACCGCCCAGCACCGGCGCGGCGACGGCCGAGAGCGTCAGGCTGTCGATCCCGCCACTGACCGCGATGGCGACCCGTGGCGCGTCCAGCCCGGCCAGCAGTGCCTGCAGCCGTCCGAGTGCCGCAACGGGCTCCTGTGTGTCGATCAGCGAGCTCATGGCTTCGCGTCCTGGTCGTTCGCCATTGCCATCGCCTCGGCCTGCCGGCGCACGCGGGTCCGGGTGGCATGACCGGGCAGGCCGAGCAGGTGGTCGGCCTCCGCCTTGCCGGTCCTGCCGTCCGGACGATCCACCAGCTTCACGTCCACCGATGCGCCATCGATGGTCATGCGGGCAGTACGGCGCTGCAGCGCCTGGCCCTCCACCAGATGCGTCCGCAGCCCGATCGTCGTGGTTTCGCGGAAGCAGGCTGCAGTTATCTCGGGAAGCGCGTCCGGTGCCGCGAGAACCTGCACATGCACGGCCATGCGGCCCTTCTTGCCGATCGCCGCCATCTGCATGATGTCGTGCACGCCGGGAACGCTCCTGATGCGGTCCAGGCCGGCGGCAAGATCCTCGCCCGACTGGTCGTCGATTTCGAATGCGATCACGCCGAGCGTGCGATGTCCGCTGGCAATGCCCTGCTGCGCACCGGTCTCCGTCACCAGCACGCGCACGCAGTTGCTGGTGCCCGGCAGGGTTCTGGTGCCGAAGCCGATGCCGCTGCCGGCCAGGCGTCCGGCCGGCCGGTGGCCGAGCACGCCGCTATCCTTCAGGTAGCGCAGGATCGCCGCTCCGGTGGGCGTGACGCGCTCGCCGGGGATGCCGTCATCCAGCATGTCGAACCCCTCAAGCAGCAGCGCGGTCGCCGGCGCCGGTACCGGCATGATGCCGTGCGCGGTCCGGATGCGGCCGGCGCCGAGCGGCAGTGCCGAAATGCTCCAGCTTGCCGCTCCGATCGCCTCGATCAGCACGGCGGCGGCGACGATGTCGGCAATGGAGTCCGAGGCACCGACTTCGTGGAACGAGACCGCATCGGCGGCGACACCGTGGACCCGGCCCTCGGCTTCGGCCAGGACCGTAAAGATCCCGACTGCGACATCGAGGATCGCCGCATCGAGCCCGCTGGCCAGCAGTCCCGTCCGGATCTGCCGCCATGCGCGATGATCATGTGCATGTTCGTGCCCATGCTCGTGCTCGTGGACATGCTCGTGGTCGTGCCCATGCGTGTGGCCATGGTCGTGCGTATGATGCCGCTCGGCCGTGGCGGGCGCGTCGGCGGGCCGTCCGTCGGCGCCCTCGACGCGAAAGCGCAGCCCCGCGAGGACGCCGTCATTATGCGGCAGGACCCGGCACGTCACATCGACCGCCTTCGCCACGGCGATCGTGACAGCGCCTTCGTATTCGGGGAACGCCGACAGCAATGCAGCCGCGAACATGTCGCCGGCCATGCCGCCGAGCGGGTCGAGATGCAGGTGGATCATCGCCCGATGATGGGTAGGTAACCGTGTCTTGTCCACGTTCCGAACTTGCCCGCGAGCGCCTGCTCGGACAGGCTGTCTCCATGCCGGAATTCCATGACTTGCCCGCTCGTTCCGGACTGCCGCCGTCGCCGACGGCACCTGGGCAGGCGGTTCGCGCAGGCCCCCAGAAGCGTCGAATTTCCGTGCTGTTCCTCGGGTTGCTCGGGGTCAACCTGCTGGCCTGGTGCTGGGCGGTGCTGGCATTCCACGCGTCGCCGGCCCTGCTCGGCTCCGCCCTGATCGCCTGGGGATTCGGGCTGCGTCATGCCGTCGACGCCGATCACATTGCTGCCATCGACAATGTCACGCGGCGGCTGATGCAGGACGGGCAGCGCCCGATCACCGTCGGCCTGTTTTTTTCGCTCGGACATTCCACCGTCGTGGTGGTGGCGGGACTGGCGGTGGTGCTGGCGCAGGGCTGGTTCCGCAACCGGTTCGGAGTCCTCGCCGGATGGGGCGCCCCGGCCGGCGCCGCAGTGTCCGCGGCTTTCCTGCTGCTGATCGGCGGCTCCAACCTGGGCGTGCTGCTGTCGCTGTTGCGGATGCGCCGTCGCCGGCGTCGCGGCGACCCCGACCTGTCGATGGCCCTGCCGACCGCACAGGGCGGGTTGTCCCGCCTGTTCGCGCCGCTGTTCCGGCGGGTTGGCACCAGCCGTGGCATGTTCTGGCTCGGCCTGCTGTTCGGGCTCGGCTTCGACACCGCGACCGAGATCGGCGTGCTGGCGCTGGCCGCGGCCGGTGCGACGCATGGCCAGGCCGGCTGGGCGGTGATGGCGTTCCCGGCCTTGTTCACTGCCGGCATGACATTGGTCGATACCGCCAACGGCGTGATGATGCTGGGTGCATATGGATGGGCACTGGCAGAGCCGACCCGCAAACTCGGCTACAACATGGCCATCACTTCGGTCTCGGTCGTGGTGGCGTTGCTGATCGGGCTGGCGGAAGCGATCGACCTGCTCAGTATTCCCGGCGTCTCGATCCCGGCCTGGGTGAGCCTCCCGGATACACACGGGGAACTGATCGGCTACGGGCTGGTCAGCAGCTTCGCGCTGCTCTGGATTGGTTCGATGCTCGCCTCGCTCCTGGCGAGACAACGCCGGAAGCTCACCCTGCGCTGACCGCGCCCGTCGGCCTGCCCGTGATCGGATGAAATCCATGGATCGACGCAGCCTGTTTCGAACCGTCGCTGCCACCGGCCTGCCTTGCCTCGTTGTGGGCACTGCACGCGGCGCCACCGAGACGATCCGATTGGTCCAATTCGAGGGAATCGCATGCAATCCCGACTGGTTCGGCCGGGATCGTGACCCGATTCTCGCGCTCGCACCCAAGAACGGCGGCTAACCACCAAACCCAAGCCGAAGATCCCAGGAGACCATCGATGCCGGATACACACGACCTCAGCAGTGCGATGCTGCCCGTCACCCGCGTTGCCGACCCGGCCGACCTGCCGTTCGTGACCGATCCGGGCGAGCGCCGCGGCGACATGCTGTATCGCCGGTTCGGGCGCACCGACGAGATGATCTCGGCGATCGGGCTGGGCGGGTTCCATGTCGGCAAGAGCGCGCTGACCGACGATGAGGCGGTGCACCTGATCCATGAGAGCATCGATCGCGGAATCAACTTCGTCGACAATTGCTGGGACTACAACAAGGGGCGATCGGAGCTGCGCGTTGGCGTGGCGCTCGACCAGGGCGGCTACCGGGACAAGGTTTTCCTGATGTCCAAGATGGACGGCCGCACCAAGAAAGAGGCGGCCAACCAGATCGACGCCTCGCTGCAGCGCATGCGCACCGATTGCATCGACCTGATCCAGCATCACGAGATCCTCCGCTACGACGATCCGGATCGGATCTTCGCCGAGGAAGGTGCCATGGAAGCATTCGTCGAGGCGAAGCAGGCCGGGAAGCTACGCTATATCGGCTTCACCGGTCACAAGGACCCGCGCATCCACCTGCAGATGCTGGCGGTGGCTGCCGAGCGCGGGTTCCATTTCGATGCCGTGCAGATGCCGCTGAACATCATGGATGCACATTTCCGCAGCTTCGCACATCTGGTGCTGCCGTATCTGGTCGAGCACGGCATCGCGGTGCTCGGGATGAAGAGTTTCGGCGACGGCGTCCTGCTGAAAAGCAACGCGCCGATCGACCCTCTCGAATACCTGCACTACTCGCTCAACCTGCCGACCTCGGTGGTCATCACGGGGATCGAGAACCGTCGCGATCTCGACCAGGCCTTCAAGGCCGTCCGGACCTTCCAGCCGATGGACAAAGTCCGTGTTTCCGAGTTGCTGGCCCGCAGTCGCCCCTATGCCCTGGAGGGCAAGTACGAACTCTTCAAGACCAGCGCGACGTTCGACGGAACTGCAAAAAATGCTGAGTGGCTCGGTGACGATGTAGACGCCGTCAATTTGCTGGCACCCGTCATGGAATGAAGGTGAAACGTGCCTGGCTGCATGATGCAGCCAGGCACGTCGCTGTCATGCGGCCTTGGTGTCTTCGGCAGCAGAACTGAGCGCCTCACCGAGCGCCTTGATCTTGTCGGCGTTCTTGCCATCCGCCTTGCCGGCAATGGCAACCGTCTCCTTGCCGAGCTTGGCGATCAATTTCTGGATCGCCGCGCCGTCCAGTGGCTCGGCATGCAGATGCTTCTTGAGACTCTCGAGATCACGGATAATCCCCTTGGTGCCGGGGGTATCGAGCTTCTCGAGCGTGGCTTCCCAACCCTCGATATTCTTGGTTGCGGCGGCGACGGTGAAGCTCTTCACCCCGTCCTTGATATGCTTGATGGTTGCATCGAACTGCGGCATTTCGAAACCTCGTCAAGGCTGGCGCAGCGGGATCGCGACACCGAGGTCAGAAACCGTTCGCCGCCGATGAGTTTCCAGCCTTCACGAATCTTCAACGATCGAGCCAGGGTCCTCAACGCCTCAGTTCCGGTCCTTCTGGATGAAGGACGGCAGGAACGGGTTGTCCGTCTGCAGGCTGGCCTTGCTGGGCAATTCCGAAGCGTCCCAGCCGCCGCCGAGATCGTTGATCAGGTCCACGCTCGCCACCATGCGGTTCTGCTGGATGCCGAGAGCCGTCTGCGCATTGGTCAGCGCGGTCGTCTGGCTGGTGATGACGGTGGTGTAGATCGCCGTGCCGGCAGTGTATTCGTTGAATGCAACCTCCACCGCCTGGTTGGCGAGATTGACAGCATTCGCCTGGGCGTCCGCCTGTATGGCCAGGATGCGCAGGCTGGAGAGGTCGTCCTCGAGATTCTGGAACGCGTTCAGCACGGTCTGCCGGTAGTTGGCGACGCTGACATCGAAGTTGGCTCGGGCCGCACGCACGGCAGCGGTCCGCTCGCCGCCCTGGAACAGCGACTGCGCCACGGTCGCGCCAAGCGACCAGGCCTGGTTTGCCGCCCTGAACAATCCTCCGACCGGATCACCGACATACTGCCCGGCGGCGGACAGGCTGATCACCGGATAATAGGCCGCCACCGCGACGCCGATCAGCGCATTCTGTTGTTCCATGGTGCGCTCGCCCTCGGCGATGTCCGGGCGGCGCTGCAGCACCACCGAGGGGATCGTGACCGGGATCGCGGGAATGCGGTCGGTGAGGGCGCCCGGCGCGAGGGACAGGTCGGCGGGCGGATGGCCGGTCAGCACCGCGATCGCATGCTCGTACTGGGCGCGCTGGATCCCGACGGAAACGGATTGCGCTTGTGTCGTCGCGAGCTGGGTCTCTGCCTGCAGCAGGTCGGACGGCGCGGAGACGCCGGCATTGGTGCTGTTGCGGGTGATCTGCGCTGCCTGCTGGTAATAGGCGACAAACCGGTCGAGCAGTGCCTGCAGGCTATCCTGGTAGCGCAGGTTGAAGTAGTCGATCGCCAGCGTCGTCTGGATCGACAGGCGCGCTGCCGCCAGCGTCGCGGCACTCACCTGCGCCGCGGACGCCTGAGCCTGGACCTGGCGGCGGATCTGCCCCCAAACGTCGAGCTGCCAATCCACCGTGCCCTGCACGCCGACGGTCGAGTTGGTGATGTTGGCGGTGCCCGTACGCGTGGCGGTCGGCGTTACGCCGATGGTCGGGAACAGGCCTGCGCGCGCCTCGTCGACCAGGGCGCGGGCATTCCGGTAGGAGGCCTCGCTGGCCTTGAGCGTCTGGTTCGAGATGTCGATCTGGCTCTCGAGCCCGTTCAGGACGGGATCGTTGTAGAGCGTCCACCAGGCGCCCTTCGGTAGTTCGGCGTAGTGCGGATCGGCGAACGCCCAGCCGGGTGGCGGTGGCGTCATTTCCTTGAAACGGGCAGCCATGACCGCGTTGGGCCGATGGTAGTCCGGACCGACCATGCAGCCGCCGAGGGCCGTGGTGGCGAACAGGCTGGAGGCGATCAGCATCGCCGCGCGGCGGGTCGTCGAGACGGGCTTCATCCGGCGGTGGCGTCCTGTTGTGTGGTGGGGCCGGGGCGGGGCGGGTGACGCCCGCCCCCCAGCCAGCTTCGGTTGGACCAGCGCCTGGCCGACCAGTGCCGCATGCGGTCGAGATACAGATAGACCACCGGCGTGGTGTAGAGGGTGAGCGCCTGGCTGACGATCAGCCCGCCCACCACCGACAGTCCG
This sequence comes from Lichenicola cladoniae, assembly GCF_013201075.1. Classification (NCBI taxonomy): domain Bacteria; kingdom Pseudomonadati; phylum Pseudomonadota; class Alphaproteobacteria; order Acetobacterales; family Acetobacteraceae; genus Lichenicola; species Lichenicola cladoniae. The sequence goes on from NZ_CP053708.1 coordinate 1,179,399, forward strand.
AGCGGCCGGCGCAGCTCGTTGCCGTAACCATGTCCCAGCACCAGCGGCAGCGCGCCCAGGGCGGCGGCAAAGCTGGTCATCATGATCGGCCGGAACCGAAGCAGGCAGGCCTGGTAGATCGCGTCGTAGGGCGTGGCGCCGTGCTCGCGCTCCTGGCTCAGCGCGAAATCGATCAGCAGGATGGCGTTCTTCTTCACGATGCCGATCAGCAGGATCACCCCGATCATCGCGATCAGCGAGAACTCCTCGCCGAACAGCTGCAGCGCCAGGATCGCGCCGACGCCCGCCGACGGCAGCGTCGACAGGATGGTCAACGGATGGATGTAGCTCTCGTAGAGGATGCCCAGCGTCGCATACACCGCGAGCAGGGCTGCCAGCACCACCAGCGGATAGGAGCTCGTGGTCTGCTGCAGTTGCTGGGCGTTGCCGGCAAAAGCGCCGTGGATTTCGGCCGGCACGTGCAGCTGCAGCATGGTCTCGCCGATGGCGGTCTCGGCCGCGCTGAGCGAGCCGCCGACCGGGGTGTTGAACGAGATGGTGGCCGCGACGAAGCCGCCATCGTGCGAGACTTCGAGCGGGGTGACGGTCGGACCGATCGTGGTGACTGCCGATAGCGGCACCATCGTCTCCCTCGCGGACGACACCGCCGATCCGTTGGAGGCGCCCTTGCCGCCGGCGAGGCTGTTGCTGTTGGCGTTCTGCTGCGACTGCTGCGCTGTCGAGAGCGTCGTGGTGCTGCTGGTGCCGCTCGTGGTGCCGCTGGTGGCGGACGCGATGCCGGTGCCGGTCTGCACGGTGGCGCTGGTGTTGGAGATCGACTGGCCACCGCTGCCGCCGCCGTTGGTGGTGCCGCCGGACGCGTTGCTGCTGGCGTTGCTCACACGGATCAGGTTGCTGCTGGCACTGCCGGTCGCGGTTCCGCTGGCGGCACTCACCCAGATCTGCTTCAGGATCGAGGGGTCCTGCCAGAAGCGCGGCGCCACCTCCATCACGACATGGTACTGGTTGAGCGTATTGTAGATGACCGAGGCCGAGCGCTGGCCGAACGCGTCGTTCAGCGTGTTGCTGATCAGCTGCGGTGTGAGCTTGAGGCGGGCGGCACTGTCGCGATCGATCGCCACCTGGATTGCCTGGCCACCCTGGGAGACGTCGGAATCGACGTCGGCAAGCTCGGTCCGCTTCTTGAGGGCAGCCTCGATCTTCTGGGCCCACGAGTAGAGCAGCTCGGAATCGTCTGATGTGAGCGTGTACTGGTAGTTCGAGCTGCTGGACCTGGCACCGGCGCGCACGTCGCCGGCCGAGAAGGCGAAGAAGCGGGCGCCAACCATGTTCTTGAGGCTGGCACTCAGCCGCCCGATGGTCTGCTCGACGCTGTCGCTGCGCTGCGAGATGTCCTTGAGCTGGATGTACACCTGCGCCTGGTTGGTGCCGCGGCCGCCGGTAAAGCCGGCCACGGTCAGCACGTCCGGGTCGGCCAGTACGGCGTTCTGCACCTCGATCAGCTTCTGCTGCATGTTCTGGAACGAGATGCTCTGCTCGCCCTCGACGCGTCCGATCAGCAGGCCGTTATCCTCGGTCGGGAAGAAGCTCTTCGGCATGCGCTGCACCAGCAGGATCGTCAGCACGATGGTCAGCGGCAGGGTCAGCACCACCAGCCGGCGATGCCGCAAGGCCCAGTTCAGGCTCTTCTCGTAGCCATGCAGCATGCCGTCGAGCCCGCGCTCGATCAGTGCCGAGAAGCGGGCAATGGCACGGCGCACCGGCCCCGCCTGCGATCGTGCCCGCCGTGTATCCTCGGCGGCCTGCTCCGGGCTCACGCGCGGCTGCACCACGAGCAGCAGCGAGCACATCATCGGGGTGATGGTGAGCGCCAGCACCAGCGAGACGCTGATCGTCACGATCAGCGTCATCGCGAACTCGTAGAAGAACTTGCCCGCGATCCCGGGCAGCAGCAGGATCGGCATGAAGACCGCGATCAGCGACACCGTGATCGAAATCACCGTGAAGCTGACCTCGGCGGTGCCCTGCAGCGCCGCCTGCAGCCGCGGCATGCCGTCTTCCATGTGGCGGGCGATGTTCTCCAGCACCACGATCGCGTCGTCCACTACGAAGCCGGTCGCGATGGTCAGGGCCATCAGCGACAGGTTGTCGAGCGCGAAGCCGAGCATGTACATCGCGCTGAACGTCGAGATGATCGAGACCGGCACGGCGACCGCCGGGATCAGCGTCGAGCGGAAGGTGCGCAGGAACACCAGCACGACCAGCACGACCAGCACGATGGCGATCAGCAGCGTGGTCTGGGTATCGCTGACCGAGGCGCGGATGGTGGTGGAGCGGTCCATGCCGATATGCAGCGACACGTCGGCGGGCAGCGCGGTCTGTAGTGTCGGCAGCAGCGCCTTGATGCCGTCGATGGTCTTGATGATGTTGGCGTTGGCCTGCGGATAGACGATGCAGATGACCGAGGGCTCGCCGTTGTAGTAGCCGGCGTTGCGAAGATCCTCGACGCTGTCGTTGATCTCGGCGATATCGGTGAGCCGGATCGGCGCGCCGTTGCGATAACCGACCACCAGGTCGCGATAATCCGCCGCCTTGCGGGCCTGGTCGTTGGTGTCGAGCTGGTAGCGGCGGGGGCCGACATCGATGAAGCCCTTCGGCGTGTTGGCGTTGGCCGACGAGAGGGCGGCGCGTACGTCCTCGAAGCCGATCCCCTGCTGGAACATCGGCAGCGGGTTCATCTCGACCCGGACCGCCGGCAGCGAACTGCCGCCGGGTTGGAAATTACCGACGCCCTGTACCTTCGAGAGCTGCTGCTGCAGGACGTTGGTGGCGAGGTCGAAGAGTTCCGGCATCGTCTTCGTCTTGGACGTGAGCGCCAGGATCATGATCGGCTGCCCGGCCGGGTTGAACTTGTGATAGACCGGATTGCTGCGCAGGCTGGTGGGCAGGTCGGCGCGGGCCGACTGGATCGCCGCCTCGACGGCATGGGCTGCCGTGTTGACGTCGGTCGAGAGGTCGAACTGGATCACGATGCGGGTCGAGTTCTGAACGCTTTCCGAGGTCATCTCGGTGACGCCGGCGATGGTGCCGAGATGCCGTTCGAGCGGCGTCGCCACCGTCTCGGCGACTTCTTCCGGCGAGCCGCCGGGCTGGGTCGCCTGCACCTGGATCACCGGGAAGGCGACGTTGGGCAGTGGTGCGACCGGCAGCTTGGTGTAGGCGAACGCCCCGCTCAGAGTCAGGGCGACGGTCAGCAGCGTGGTCGCCACCGGTCGCAGGATGAAGGGCCGGGAGATGTTCATCGCGTGGTGGACGGACCGGGCGTCGGCTCGGCCCGACCGGCGTTGCGCCGTCTCATCCAGGCCCGGGTCCGCCGGCTCAGCCCGTCCATGAACAGGTAGATCACCGGGGTGGTGAACAGGGTCAGCAACTGGCTGACCATCAGCCCGCCGACGATGGCGATGCCGAGCGGACGCCTGAGCTCCGAGCCGGTACCGGTGCCCATCATCAGCGGCAGGGCGGCGAACGCGGCTGCCAGCGTGGTCATCAGGATCGGCCGGAAGCGGAGCAGGGCGGCACGCCTGATCGCGTCGAACGGGGTCATGCCGTCCTCGCGTTCAGCCTCGAGCGCGAAGTCGATCATCATGATCGCGTTCTTCTTCACGATGCCGATCAGCAGTACGATGCCGATGATGCCCATCACGTCCAGGTCGGCGCCGGCGATCATCAGGGCGGCCAGCGCGCCGATGCCGGCGGACGGCAGCGTCGACAGGATGGTGACCGGGTGGATGAAGCTCTCGTAGAGCACGCCCAGCACGATATAGACCGCGGCCAGTGCGGCCAGCACCAGGAAGAATTCGTTGCCGAGGCTGCTCTGGAACGCGGCCGCGGTGCCCTGGAACGAGGTCTGGAAGCTCGACGGCAGCCCGATCGATTTTTCGGCGGTGTCGATCGCGTTCACCGCAGGTCCGAGCGAGGCGCCGTCCCTCAGGTTGAACGAGATCGTCGTGGCCGGAAACTGGCCCAGATGCGAGATCAGCAATGGCGCGGTGCCGATATGAACCGATGCCACCGCGCTCAGCGGCACCAGCCCGCCGGTCGGCTGCCGCGCCGCGCCGGTGGTCGTGGTGCTGGTGCTCGAGGCACTGCCCGGCAGGTAGATCTGGTTCAGGCTGGACAGGTCGCGCTGGAGCGCCTTGTCAACTTCCAGGATCACCCGGTACTGGTTCGACTGGGTGTAGATCGTGCTGATCTGGCGCTGGCCGAAGCTGTCGTAGAGCGCGTTGTCGACGGTCTGCGGCGTGATGCTGAAGCGCGCCGCGGTGGCGCGGTCGAGCGTCACGTTGGCGACCAAGCCGCTCGCCTGCAGGTCGGACGTGACATCCTCGAGCTGCGGCAGCGCCTGCAGGGCGGCCACCACCTTGGGCACCCAGACGTTGAAATCGTCGTAGTTCGGGGTTTCCAGCACGAACTGGTACTGCGTCGCCGACACCGCGGTATCGAGCGAGAGATCCTGCACCGGCTGCATGTACAGCCGCACCCCGGCCACGTTCGCCACCTCGGTCTGCAGGCGCCGTATGACGCCCGATGCGGTCAGGTTGCGGTCGTCGTGCGGCCTCAGGTTGATCAGGAACCGGCCCTGGTTGAGGGTCATGTTGGTCCCGTCGACGCCGATGAACGAGGACAGGCTGATCACGTCCTCGTCGGCCAGGATCACCCGGGCCAGCGCCTGCTGGTGCGTCGACATCGCGGCCAGCGACGTATCCTGGGACGCCACCGAAACGCCCTGGATGACGCCGGTATCCTGGATCGGGAAGAACCCCTTGGGGATGATGACCGCGAGCACGACCGTGGCCGCGATGGTCAGCACCGCCACGAACAGGGTCAGCGGCTGGTGGCGCAGCACCACGTCGAGCATGCGGCCGTAGCCGGCAATGGTCCGGTCGATCAGGCTTTCGGTCCATCGCGAGAATCGGGTGCCGGACTGGATCTTCGCGCCGTCCGGATGATGCGGCTGCTCGCGCAGCATCCGCGCGCACAGCATCGGCACCAGGGTGAGCGACACGAGTGCCGACAGCACGATGGTGACGGCAAGCGTGATGGCGAACTCGTGGAACAGCCGGCCGACCACATCGCCCATGAACAGCAGCGGGATCAGCACGGCGATCAGCGAGACCGTCAGCGAGACGATGGTGAAACCGATCTGCCCGGCGCCCTTGAGCGCCGCCTGCATCCGGGTCTCGCCCATCTCGATATAGCGGGCGATGTTCTCGATCATGACGATGGCGTCGTCGACCACGAAGCCGGTCGCGATGGTCAGCGACATCAGCGACAAATTGTCGAGCGAGAAACCCAGCAGGTACATGATCGCCATGGTGCCGATCAGCGACAGCGGCACCGACAGGCTCGGGATGATGGTCGCCGGGATGTTGCGCAGGAACAGGAAGATCACCAGCACGACCAGGCCGACCGACAGCAGCAGCTCGAACTCGACGTCGCTGACCGAGGCGCGGATGGTCGTGGTCCGGTCGGTCAGCGGCGTGATGGTGATGCCGGCCGGGATCGAGCTGCGCAGCTGCGGCAGGATCCGGTCGATGGCGTTCACCACCGCGATGACGTTGGCGCCGGGCTGGCGCTGCACGTTCAGGATGATCGCCGGCGTGGTGTTCGCCCATGCCGCGAGCTGGGTGTTTTCCGGGCCGCTGACCACGGTGGCGACGTCGCGCACCCGGATCGGCGCGCCGTTGCTGTAGGCGATCACCTGATCGGCGAGAATGTCGGGCGCACTGATCTGTCCGTTCACCTGCAGGGTGGAGGAGTGCAGCGGGCCGTCGAAGGTGCCGGTCGGCGAGTTGACGTTGACCGTGGTGATGATGGTGCGCAGGTCGTCGAGGCTCAGGCCGTAGGAGCTCAGCGCGCGGCTGTTCACCTTGACCCGGATCGCCTTGCGATTGCCGCCGGTCAGCGTCACCAGCCCGACGCCGCTGATCTGGCTGATCTTCTGCGCCAGCCGCGTGTCGACATAATCCTCGACATCGACCAGCGTCATCGTCTTCGAGGTGATGCCGAGCGTCAGGATCGGGGTGTCGGCCGGATTGACCTTGGCGTAGATCGGCGGCGCGGGCAGGTCGGTCGGCAGCAGCGAGTTCGCGGCATTGATCGCCGCCTGCACTTCCTGCTCGGCGACGTCGATGTTGATGGACAGCCCGAAGCGCAGCGTGATCACCGATGCGCCGGCCGAGCTCTTGCTCTGCATCTGGTCGAGGCCGGGCATCTGGCCGAGCTGGTATTCGAGCGGCGCCGTCACGTAGGTGGTCATCACCTGCGGCCCGGCGCCCGGATAGAAGGTCTGCACCTGGATAGTCGGATATTCGACCTGGGGCAGGGCGGCGATCGGAAGGAACTTGTACCCGAGCAGCCCGACCATCAGGATCGCGAGCATCAGCAGGGTGGTCGCGACCGGCCTGACGATGAAGAGGCGGGAGAGGTTCACGGGCGGCTGGTCCGGTCGGTGTTCAGGCGCGGATCAGCCTCGCGGCCGCCGGCCAGGCTCACTGATCCCCGCCGTGTCTGTGGTGGGCCGGCGTGCCTGCGGCAGCCGGCGCCTTGGCGGGCGCCGGCGGTGGGACCATCACCTTAGAGCCGGTCTTGAGCTTGTCGGTGCCGTCGGTGACGACCTTGTCGCCGACTGCCAGTCCCGACGTGATGACGGTGTCGGTCATACTGGCTGTGCCGGTCTTGATCGGCCTGACGGCGACGGTGTTGTCGGCCTGCACCAGATAGACGAAGTTGCCCTGTGGCCCGGTCTGGATGGCCCCGTTGGGGATCAGGACCGCGTTATGCAGCGTCTGCAGCAGCAGGCGGGCGTTGACGAACTGGTTGGGGAACAGCGCGTCGTCGGTGTTGGTGAAGATCGAGCGGATGCGCACGGTCCCGGTGCTGGTGTCGATCGTATTGTCTATGGTCTGAACGAAGCCGGACGCCAGCTTTAGCGTGTTGGTTCGGTCGTATGCATCGACCTCGAGCTTCGTGCCCGCCTTCATCTGCGCCTGGAGCGAGGGGATGTTGTCCTCGGGAATGGTGAAGATCACCGAGATCGGATGAACCTGCGTGACCACCACGAGCCCGTTGGTGGCCGAGGATGTGATGTAGTTGCCGGCATCGACCTGGCGCAGTCCGACACGACCGTCGATCGGCGACAGGATGTGGCAATAGGCGATGTTCTGCTTGGCGCTGGCAATCTGGCCTTCGTCGGTGCGTATCGCGCCCTGGTATTGGCCGACCACGAAGATCTGGTTCTCGGCGAGCTGGGAGGCGATGCTCTTCTGGCGCAGCAGTAGCTGGTAGCGCGCGTAGTCGGCCTGTGCCTGCTTCAGAAGCGCCGTGTCGCGGATCAGGTTGCCTTCGTACTGGGTCAGCGTGGCGATGTAGAGCCTGGGATCCACCAGGGCGAGCTGGTCACCCTTGTGAACCTCCTGGCCCTCGGTGAAGTTCACCTCGAGCAGGTAGCCGCTGATCTGCGACTGCACGGTGATCGTGGCGAGCGAGGTCACGGTACCGAGCTGGGTCAGCACCACCGGCATGTCGCCGGTCCGCGCGACCGCTTCGCTCACCGGCTGCGCCTGCGCGGTGCCGTCCGCATTCTGTCCCGCGGCACCTCGGTGGTGGCGTCCGCCGGTCGCCGCCGGCTTCGTTTGTGGCCGCAGCAGCGCATATGCAATGACGCCCACCACCAGCAGGACGATCAGCCAAGGGAGCCACCGGCGCCTGCGCCGGGACGTTGCGGCCGGGCCGGATGGCGGTAATGGAGCCGGCGAAGCAGCAGTGTGGGCATCCGCTACGCGAGTGTCGCGATCAGGGATTCTGGTCGGCTCGTCCATGCTGCTCCCTACCCCGTATCAGGGCGCATGCAGTGAAGGCGCGCGCTTGGCACGCGTCTGCTGTGTCGTAGCAGATTATAGGCCCGCCAAAGATGGCAGGTTTCGCGCAAATCCCGCTCGAAACGTCACAGCATCTTCCATCAGGCCGGTATTCTCTGAGCAAACACGGGTTCGTGAGACAATCAAGGCGAGATTGTGGCACAACTATGAGTATGCTATGAAGACTTCATTGGTGCCCCTGGTTTAGATCATCACCCGGTTCGCCGCGTGGCGGATTAGAAAAGTCCGCTGCTCTTTCCGTCCGACGACGGAGCACAGGAGACAGGCAATGTTTCGCAGGCTCTTCGCACTCGAGACCCAGGCTCTTCAGGCACGCACTGATGACTTGGTCATCCGACAGGACCAGTCTGATTACGCAAACCGGGATACGGTCCGCGACATCTCGTATCTCGCTGGAAGCTCCTCCCGCCACGGCATGTGGGCGTCCCGCGCCACTGCCTAAGACCCGAACTATTTAGCCTCGACCGCCGGGAGGCGACTCCCGGTTAGAGCCCCACACGCGCGGCAGGCTCTCCCGCCAGCGCTCGCGCCTTGAGCGCCTTTCCTTCTCGATGATATGGTTCTGCCAACGGTTTCGACTGCGCTAGCGCGCTGTCCAAGGAACTGCGACCGGCGTGACCTCGTTCGCCGCAAAGCAACAACTTCAGTGGAGGATCGAGGGCAATGGTCGACGAGAACGAAATCAAAGGCGCGGTCACCGAAGGCGTCGGCAAACTGAAGGATGGCGTTGGCGGGCTGACCGGCCAGACCGACATGCAGGCCGAGGGGAAGATCGACCAGCTCCAGGGCAAGGTGCAGCAGGAATACGGCGACCTGATCGACCAGGCTCAGGAGCAGCTCGACGAGGTGACCACCCTGGTGCGCGACCAGCCGTTCGCCGCACTCGGGATTGCGGCCGGCGTCGGGTTCCTGCTGGGCTTCCTGCTGATCCCCTCCCGCGACTGACGTCATTCGCCTAGTCGTATCGGCGCCGATCCGCTTGCCACGGGCAGACCAAAGATGGTTTGCCTGTGGCAGCGGCGGCATCTGACGGCGACTCGCGCCCAGCGAGTCTGCCACGAGCCTCCCGAGCTACAGGCCGAGGGGTGGGTGTTGCCACATTACAGGCGCGAATCGGGTCATGGCGGCCGGGTTGCGGGAGTCGACGAAGTTGGTCGTGGCCCGCTGGCCGGGCCGGTGGTTGCGGCTGCGGTCATGTTCGCGACACGACCGCCGAGACGCCTTGCCGTCCTGCTCGACGACTCCAAGAAGCTGAGCCCCGAGGCGCGCCAGGTTGCGCACGACGCCCTGCTTGCCTGTCCCGGTATCTCGATCGCCCTCGGCGCCGCGTCGGTTCGGGACATCAAGCGGCTCAACATCCTGCACGCCAGCATGCTCGCAATGTCGCGTGCGGTCGCACGGCTGCCAGACCTCCCGGACCTGGTCCTGGTCGATGGGAATCGCTGTCCGAAGCTGACCTGCGCGTCCCAGGCGGTGATCGGCGGCGATGGCGTGTGCCTGTCGATCGCGGCCGCGTCGATCATTGCCAAGGTCACCCGCGACCGGCTGATGACCCGCCTCGGTCTGCGATGGCCCGGTTACGGCTGGGAGCGCAATGCGGGCTACGGCACCGCCTTTCATCGGGCGGCCCTCAACTCGCTCGGGCTGACCCGGCACCACCGGGAGGAGTTCGGCGCCGTACGCCAGCTCAGCCTGCTGCTCGAGCTGGCATGATGTCGCTGACAAAAGATCGTTCATGACGTACGCAGTGGGGATGGAGCTACCGCTCGACCAGATCCTGCTCGGCGACTGCATAGAGCTGATGCGGCTGTTGCCGTCCGGCTCGGTCGACTGCGTGTTCGCCGACCCGCCCTATAACCTGCAGTTGCGCGGCGAACTGCGACGCCCCGACGACAGCCTGGTCGACGGCGTCGACGACGACTGGGACAAGTTCGGGGATTTCGCGGCCTACGACACCTTCACTCGCAACTGGCTGGTCGAGGTCCGGCGGCTGATGCGCAAGGACGCCACGATCTGGGTGATCGGCTCGTATCACAACATCTTCCGCATCGGCAGCATCCTGCAGGATCTCGGCTTCTGGATCCTGAACGACGTGATCTGGCGCAAGTCGAACCCGATGCCGAACTTCCGCGGCCGCCGCTTCACCAACGCGCACGAGACGATGATCTGGGCGGCGCGCGGCAAGGAGAGCCGCTACCGGTTCAACTACGCCGCGATGAAGGCGCTGAACGACGACGTTCAGATGCGGTCGGACTGGCTGCTGCCGCTCTGCACCGGCTCGGAGCGTCTGCGTAACCAGCACGGGCTCAAGCTGCATCCGACCCAGAAGCCGGAAAGCCTGCTGCACCGGGTCCTGTTGGCGAGCACCGGCGTCGACGACATCGTGCTGGACCCGTTCACCGGCACCGGCACCACCGCCGCTCTGGCGAAGCGCCTGCGCCGCCGCTTCATCGGCATCGAGCGCCATCCGGACTATGCCGAGGCCGCGATCGGCCGCTACCGTCGCGAACGCCCGTTGCCGATAGACAGCGTGATGGCGACCCCGGCCAAGCGCGACCTGCCACGTGTGCCGTTCGGCAGCCTGGTCGAGCGCGGTCTGGTGCCGGCGGGCACGCGTCTGATGGACAAGCAGCGGCGGATCACCGCAACCGTCTCGCCGGACGGCACCATCCTGAGCGGCACGATCCGGGGCTCGATCCACCAGCTCGGCGCCACCCTGACCAATGCGCCCTCCTGTAACGGCTGGACGTTCTGGCACTTCGAACGGGACGGCATCCTGATCACGCTCGACGTCGTGCGCACGGAGTCCACGCAGGTCGTCCGGGAGGAAGCCGGCTGAGCGCGGCCTTGGTCGGGCGGTGCAAATCCAGCGACCAGTTTAGCAAACGGAGACGGCACCGTGACTGATGGGGCAGTCGAGGACGCGGTGACGGTAAAGCTCGATCACAAGAATCGTGCCGAACTCGATGCCCTGGCGCAACTGACATCGCGGGATCCGTCGTTCCTGATCGACGACGCGATCGCGATCTATCTCGCAGCGCACCGGTGGCCGATCGCACGTATCGCCGACGGCCTGCATCAGGCCGAAGCGGGTGACTTTCCGTCTCCCGAAGAGGTCGATGCCGGTTATGCTCGCTGGGTATGACCGCTCGCTGAACCCGCCCAGCGGCCCCCTGTTGCGGTCACGCTGCACGAGGTCATTGATGGCGTGCAGCTATGTCCGGCCCGGTCGGGTCTCCGACGCGAATGTCGACGTCCTGGCAATCCTGCACGGCGCCCGCGTGTAGTGCCCGCGGTGCCCGCTGGTCGATGCCTTAATCCGGCGGGGGAAGCGCCGGCTGGGGCGCGTCGCCAACGGCGGCGCTGCCGAGGGACGCCGCGACGATGCCGCCGATCGCCAGCCAGTGCATGAATGTTAGATGCTCGCCCAGCAGGAACAGTCCGGCCAGCGTCGCGATGGCCGGCTCCAGGCTCATCAGGATGCTGAAGCTGCGCATGCTCATCCGGCGCATCGCCATCATCTCGATCGAGTAGGGCACCGCACTCGACAGCATGGCCATGCCGAACGCGCTCGCGATCAGGGCTGGATGCGTCGCCAGCGCCGGCAAGGCCTCGAAACCGAACGGCAGCACGAACACCGCCGCGACGCTCATGCCCAGCGCCGTCGCCGAGATGCCTTCGACATGCGAGCCCAGGTGGCGGCCTGTCAGGATGTAGAGCGCCCAGGTCACGCCGGCACCGAGCGCCAGCAGCACCCCGATCGGATCGAGCCGGTGCTGCGAGGCCGCCATCTGCCAGGGCTCCAGCAGCAGCAGCAGGCCGCCGATCGCCATGGCCGCCCAGAGAAGATCCAGGGCGCGACGGGACCCGGCTACAGCCAGGGTCAGCGGCCCGATGAACTCGATGGCCACGGTGACGCCGAGCGGCAACCGGGCGAGGGCTGCATAGAACACCATGTTCATCACCGCGAGCGACAGGCCGTAGGCAAGGATCGCGATCATCCCGCTCCGGGTCGGCCGGGCCATCGCCTGACGGTTCCACGGCCTGGCGATCAGCAACAGGACGATCGCCGCCAGCAGGACCCGCATGCACGCGGTGCCGATCGGCCCCAGGACCGGGAACAGCAGCTTGGCGATCGACGCACCGATCTGCACCGAGCCCATGCCGCCCAGCAGGGCTGGAAGGGCGAGCAGGCGGCGGGCTCGGAGATGGGACGCAGCTGCGGCGGTCGAGACCGCGGTTACCGACACGGAACCAGGGACGATCTAGAACAGCCTGCTAGCTGCCGCCGAACCCGAGGAAACCGATCTCGGGCTTCGGCGCGCCGCCGTCCGCCGCGTAGCGCTGCGGCTTCGGTGCCAGGCCGGCGACCGGGCGGCCGTGCTTACCCTTGGTCTTGATGGGCGGCCCTGCGGCATCGTCGCTGCCGGCCGCGGAAACGCTGGCGGTCTGGATCGACGCGACCGGGGCACCGTTCTCGGTGTTGCGCATCGACAGCAGAACGAAGGTGATGTCGTTGCGGTTGAGGTCGATCGCCATCTCGAGCGGGCTCTGGCCCAGCACGTTCTTGCCGTTCATGTCGGCACCTCGGCCAAGCGCCTCCTTGGCTGCGGTCATGTCGCCGCGGTTGATGGCATCGAACAGGGCGGCGGTCGGCTCCATGTCCACGCTGGCATGGCCGGAGGTCGCGGTCGCCTCGTCGGTCACGGCACCGGGAATCGCCGGCGGCGGCGCTGCGAGACGAGCGGCCTCCTTGGCGGCTGCCCGAGCCTGCTGGTCGGCGGCTTCGCGATCGGAGTCCGCGCCACTACCACCGCCGCCGCCGGTCCCGCCGGCGCTGAACTGCGCCAGGGCGCTGTGCAACGGCATGAGGGCGGGCCCGGCACCGAGCAGGAGGGCGGTCGTGGTCAGGCGCAAGGCGCGTCGGAAATCCATGTCTCGTCTCTGCTGCAAGCCCGGCCCGGGTTCCGTTTCCGGAGCCTTCGTCGGTTCGGTGCGTGTTTGTTAAGCGTGGTTCAGCCAGGCGATCCCGGCATTCAGCCAGGTCGCGTAGCATAGCCATGCCAGATAGGGCGCCATCAATAACCCCGCGAGACGATCGACGCGACGGAAATCGCGCAATGTGAGCCCAACCAGCACCGCGAGCGACACGATCAGCCCCAAGGCGACGAGCGGCTTGTGCAGTCCGAAGAAGACCGGGGTCCATAAGGCGTTCACCGCGAGCTGCCATCCCCAGAGCTGAAGCCCGCGCTGACGCAATGTCGGCGGACGCGGTTTTCGCCGGATTGCCTCGGTCCGGGCGGCACCGACCAGATGCAGCCGTCCCACCGGGCGCTTCCAGACCCGCCATGCCGCAACGCCCATGGCGACGTACAGCGGCACCCAGACGCACGGGAACACCCAGCCGGGCGGCGTCCCGATCGGGTGCCGGAGTGCCGGATACCAGATGCGCATGCCCGGTTCGGTCACCGCGGCATCGGCGCCCGCGACGAACAGGCACAGCCCGACAAAGCCGAGCAGCGCCATCAGCGGCCGCGGGTCGATGCGTCGGGGAATGTGGGCAGGCTGCTGGAAGACACCGTCTCCTGATATTGAACGGGTGTTAGAATGAACTGCATCATCCGGCCATGGCTTCCGCAAGGGCCTTGTGCGGGACGCAGTCGCGAGCGGGTCACGATCAGCTTCGGCCTTCGCGTCTCCAGGCCAGCAACAACAGCATCAATACCAGCGGCAGCACGGCCCAGCCGGGCAGCAGCTGCTCGGCCTGCTCGCCCGTCACCACATGGGCGCCTTGCCGCCTCAGGCCGATCCATGCCGATCCCGCGCTTCCCCCCTCTGCTCGGTCGTGCGGGCCGATCAGCCGCAGTTGCGGCACGTGCGGCCGGGCCGGCTCGTCGCCGAGCCAATGGATGCTGCCGCCGGTCGACGCGGCCAGCGGCGCCAGGACCGTCGCCGTGGCCCGGAGGTCCGAAATCTCCAGCGGATCGGCCGGCCTGGCGGCGGCGAACGCTCGATTATGGCCGTCGGTCACCTCCCAGATCCCCGGGCTGGCAGCGTCCAGGCTGGCCGACGCGGTGCCATCGCTGCGCGACGCCAGTTCGAGCGGATGCCGGCTGCCATCCGGCGCGATGACGGTCACCTGCATGGCTGCCGCCGCCACGACCGAGCGGCGGGTCGCGATGAGATGCCCGTCCGAGATGGTGGCGGAGAGCTGCTCCTCCTCGAGTTCCGGCTCCTTCATCAGCCAGTGGGCCAGCCGGCGCAGCAGCTCCGGCTGCGGCCCGCCGCCGCCTTCGCCGCGCGACCACAGCCAGATCTGGTCGGACAGCAGGAGTGCGACGCGCCCCTGGTCGACCCGGTTCAGCACCAGCAGCGGCGCCTGGCCCGGACCGGTCATCAACACCTGCGCACCGGGCTGGACCTGGTCCGGATCGGCCTTCAACGCCCGATACCAGGGTCCCCAGCCGGATGCCTGCGCGTTGGCGGACGCAGGCGGATCCGGTGTGACGTCCGGTGTCTGGGGTAGGCCCTCGGTGACCGGATGGCGTCGTCCGAGCGCCGTCGGCATCGGCTGGAACCGCTGCTCGATCAGGCCGCCCTCCTCGGGAACACGCACCGGCAGCACGTCGCCGAGCGGGGTATCCTGCAACGTGCCCGGCCCGATGAATTCCGGTCCCGCGGTCAGCAGCAGGCCGCCGCCGCCGCGCACGAAGTCGGCGATGTTGCGCAGGTAGCTGGTCGGCAGGATGCCGCGATTCTCGAACCCGTCCAGGATGATCAGGTCGAACTGGCCGATCTTGTCCTGGAACAGCTCGCGCACCGGGAAGGCGATCAGCGCCAGCTCGTTCAGCGGCGTGGTATCGTCCTTGTCCGGTGGGCGCAGGATGGTGAAATGCACCAGGTCGACCGACGGATCGGCCTTCAGCAACCGACGCCACACCCGCTCGCCCTGGTTCGGCGCGCCGGACACCAGCAGCACCTTGAGCCGGTCGCGCACTCCGTTGATCTGCACGATCGCCTGGTTGTTCAGCGTCGACACCTCGCCAGGCAGCGGCGAGGCCTCCAGCGACAGCAGCATCTGGCCCGGCCGGGTGATCGGCACGGTGATGTCCTGCGGCTGGTTCACCGGCACCTGCCGCCGGATCGGGTCGTCGCCGTCGCGCTTCAGGCTGAGCGTCGCGGTTGCGTCTCCACCGTCTGCGTGCGGTCCGAGATCCTCGACCTCGACACGCAGGACCGCATTCTGGCCGACGATGCCGAACGGCGGCGCCTGCAGGATGCGCAGCCGGCGATCGGTCTGTTCGGCTGAGGCGGTGATCAGCACGTGCAGCGGCACGTTCGTATTGCCGGCCGGGAAGGCGGGCGCGGCCGGTGTGTTGGCGTGGCGGCCGGGATCGGCGGGTTGGGCAGGTGGCACGTCGTGTGCCTGCCCATCGGTGATGGCGACGATGCCGGCGATCCGCCCGCCGCCGTCGCCGGCCGGGATCTGCGCCGCCGCCCGTTCGATCGCACCGACCAGGAGAGTACCGCCCTGGCCGCTCTCCTGCCCGGAGGCATTCTCCCGTGCGGACTGCACCGGCACCACACGCACATCGAGGCCGGGCAGCCGGCTCGCCTCCGCCTGCAGCTCGGCAGCGGCATTGCGGGCAATGGCGGCGCGTTCGCCCACCTGCATCGAGGCGCTCTGGTCGAGCACCAGCAGCAGGGTCTGCGGCAGGTCGCGCCAGGTCTGGTGGGCCAGCAGCGGTCCGGCCAGCCACAGCAGCACCAGCGCGAAACTCAGCCCGCGCCACCAGGCACCCCCCGACCGCCGCAGCAGCGCAGCCAGGGTGACGGCCAGGCAGAGCCCGGCCAACAGCCACAGCAGCCAGCCCGGCAGCAGCGGCTGGAACCGGAGCGAGGTGAGCTGGGACAGGTGTGCGTTCAAGACGGGTTGCTCATTGGCCCAGCCGCTCCAGCAGCGCCGGCACATGCACCTGGTCGGTCTTGTAGTTCCCGGTCAGCGCATACATCACCGCGTTCACCCCGAACCGGTAGGCGGTGACCCGCTGGCTCTCGCCGCCCGGGATTGCCGCATAGGGGGTCTGCCCATCGGCATCGACGGCCCAGGCCGCTGCCCAGTCGTTGGCGCCGATGATCACCGGGCTGACGCCGTCATTGCCGAGATCGTCGTCGCGCGCCACCCAGACCGGCGGCCCGGTGGTACGCCCGGGGAAACCGTGCAGCAGGTAGAAGCTGTGCGACAGCACATGCTGTCCATCGACCGGGCGCAGCGCCGGGATGTCGAGCCCCGCGGTTGCCTGCTTCAACGCCTGGCCGGTGCCCGGCACGAAGAAGGTTGAGCCGCCGGTGGCATCGCCCTGGCTGTCGCTGCCCTGGGTATCGATCAGCAGGATCCCGCCATGGCTCATGTAGAAATTGAGCGCCGCCGTCCATTCCTGGCCGGGGTGTGCGGACGCCACGGTCGCCGGCGTCACCGGCCAGTAGATCAGCGGATAGAAGGCGAGGTCGTCGCGTCCCGGGACCACCCCGTCCGGATGCCCGAGTTGCGCCGAGGTACGGGCATTGGTGTAGGCGGACAGGCCTTCGAGACCCTGGCGCGAAATCTCGTCCACCGCCGGATCGCCGGTCACGACATAGGCGAGATGGGTCTCCAGCGCCGACTTGGATGAGGCTGACGGCTCGATCGCGAGGGCAGGGCATGCATATCCCATCGCTGCACAGAACCCCCCGACCAGCAGGAGCGCCGCGCCGCCCGAACCGCGGCCGAGACGGTGGACGGTAGCCGGCCGGAGCAGTCCGCGTAGCCACATCGTCGCCAGGAGGTCGATGGCAAGCAGGGCCAGCGCCATCACCAGCAATGTCGGCCCAAGCGGACGGTCGGGGACGCGATCCGCCAGGTTCCGCAGCGTGCCGACGACCGGCTCGACGCCAAGCGACGGCAGCGCATCGGCGAGATTGAGCGATCGCCGCGTGGCCGCCGGGCCATACAGGCCGGCGGGATGCCGTGGCGAGACCATGGTATGGCCGAACGCATCGGCCGCGAGCCCCTGCGCCGACGGCGGCGGCGGGCCGAGTACGCCGTCGCCGCCGAGGGTGGAGACCGGCGCCAGCACGGTCCGGTCGCCGGGGGTCGAGAGCCCGGCCGCGCGCTGCACCAGCCGTTGCAGCATCTGCGGGAACAGCCCGGACAAGGCCAGGTTCGACCAGTCGGCGGTGCTGGTGACGTGGAACAGCACGAGTTGGCCGTCGCCTAGCGTGGCATGCGTCACCAGCGGGGTCCCGTCGGTCAGGCGCGCCCAGCTTCTCGCATCGATATCCGCGGTCGGCTGGGCTAGCACCTGGCGCGACACGGTGACCTCGGACGGGACCGTCAGCCCGGCGAACGGGCTGTCGGCGGCGAACGCGGCCGGGTGTTCCGGCTTGCCCCAGGACATGGTGCCGCCGAGTTGCCGCGCACCGCCCAGCAATGCCACCGGCAGCAGCGAATCGGCCGGCGTTGCGGGGACGGTGGCGCCGGTCGCCTCCAGGTCCCCGTCGGTGGTGTCGGTGCGTCCCGCGGCCGGACTATCCTGCAGTTGGGCATCCTGGCGTGCCGCCAGCCTTGGCCCGGCGAAGCGGATCAGGGTCCCGCCCTGCTTAACCCATGCCGACACGCCGTTACGGTCGGCCTGGTCTTCCAGCGCGCCGTCCGGCGCGATCAGCACCGAGAGTTGGTTCGACAGCAGGTGCGCCAGGTCGCCCTCGCGCAGGTCGGCGGTCGGAGCCAGCGCACGGCGCAGATAGAACAGCGTGCCGAGCAGCGGGGTATCGCCACCGCCGGACGAGAGCAGTCCGACCGGCCGGCGGCGGTCGCCTTCGTCGAGCAGCCTGACACCGGCCGGCCCGGGGACCCCGTCGAGCAACAAGCGCGAGAGCTGGTTTCGCAACTCCGCGGGAAGGGTGATCGGCACCTCCATCCTGGTAGCGCCCGTCGGGATCGTGACATCGGTCCGGCCCAGGGTCCCGCCCTGCTCGGTCTCGCCGCGCAGCACCAGATGACGCGGGCCCGGTTGTCCGAGCGTCCTGATCCGCGCCACCAGTCGGCCCGGTGCCGAGATCGGCGCATCGAGAAGGGCTATCGCGTCGGGGCCGGACCGAAGCTCGATCACCGGGCCGGCCTGGCGGAGAGCGGTCGCGAAATCACCATCCGCCGGCGTACCCGGCCGGTCCGCCAGCCCATCGGACAGATAGACGACATCGCCGATGCGAGCCCCCGCCTGTCGCAGCGCCTTGGCCGACGCGGCGCGATCGACCGGCCAGGGCATCGGCCGGGCCTGATCCAGGCGGTCGCGCAGCAGGCCTGCCGGCATCTCGCTCGTGAGCCGGGGCGGGACTCCGTTGATGTCCGCCGCCGTCATCAGCAGCCTGACCTTGCGGCCGTTGCGGGCGGCGCGATCCAGGGTTTCGCGGGCGGCCTGCAGCCGTCCGGTCCAGTCCGGCGCGGCGGCCCAGCCATCGTCGATCGCCAGCAGCAAGGTGCCGGTTCCGGCTGTCGGATGCGGGTCCTGCACCAGCACCGGCTGGGCAAGGCCGACCACCAGCAGCACGGCGGCGGCGATTCGCAGCAGCAGCAGCCAGGGCGGTGCGCGGCGGCTCTCGCGAACGGCTGCCCGCAGCCCGTCCAGCAGCCGGATCGCCGGGAACGACTGCACGCGCGGCGCCGGCGGCAGCGCCCGAAGCAGCCACCAGAGCACCGGCAGCACCGCCAGCCCGAGCAGCAGGAGCGGGGTCGTGAGGATCATGCGCCGACGATCCCGTTATGCAGGCTGGCCTGGCGCTGGTGGCCGATCGCCTGGTGCAGTGCCAGCAGCGTCGTCTCCGGCGGCTGGTCGGTGCGGGCACGCAGCAGACCCGAACCGGTTCCGGCACACAGGGCAGCCAGCCCGGCCTGGTGCGCCGCCAGCACCTCGATATAGGCGTCCCGTATATCCTGGGTGCGGGGCACCAGGTTCGAGGGCTCCCCTTCGGTGCCCTCGAACCGGACACGGCCGGAATAGGGCAGGTCGAACTCGGCCGGATCCAGCACCTGCACCAGCTGCACCGTGACCGGCATCGCCGCGAAGCGCGCCAGGGCCGCCTCGATCTCCGGCAGCGGCGCCAGGAAATCGCCGATCAGCACCAGCCGCGCATGCCGTGGCAGGTCGGCGCCCACCGGCAGCCCGGATCCGGCCGGCAATCCGGCATCAGCCCGTGATTGCAGCAGCTGCCGTGCCAGCCGCTCTCCTGCCTGGCGTCCGGAGAAACGCGCGGTGTTCGGCGTTCCGTCCTCGACCAACCGCACATGCTCGCCGCCACGCAGCAGCAGCAGCCCCAGCGACAGCAGCAACAGTTCCGCCCGGGCGCGCTTCGACGGCAGCAGCTCGCCGGACCGCCATTCCATGCTCGCCGAACGATCGACCCACAGGCACACGGTCTGCGCCGCTTCCCACTCGGTCTCGCGAACATAGGCGCGGGAGCTCCGGGCCGACTGGCGCCAGTCGATCCGGGTGATCGACTCGCCCGGCATCAGCTGGCGATATTGCCAGAAGCTGTCGCCGCTGCCCGCCCTGCGCCGGCCATGCACGCCCTGCGCGACGGTGTTGGCGACCCGGTCCGACTCCGCCAGCAGCGCCGGCAGCCGCGCAGCCAGCGCCTCGGCCTGCAGCCGCATATGCTCGGGCGCCACGCCGCCGGTCCGGCCGATGGCGGCAAGCCCGGCCTGGCCGCCCGCCACGGCTCCGCTGGCCAGCCTCCGGCCGATCCGGGCGATCGAGGACGCAAGGCTCATGGCAGCCGTTTCAGGCGAGACGCCGGACCAGCCCGTCGATGATCGTGGCCAGAGCCACGCCCTCGGCGCGTGCCGCGAAGCTCAGGGCCATGCGATGGCGCAGCACCGGATGGGCCAGGGCGGCGACATCGTCCAGGCTGGGGGCCAGCCTGCCATCCAGCAGCGCGCGTGCCCGCACCGCCAGCATCAGGGCCTGCGCCGCACGGGGACCCGGACCCCAGGCCAGCGAGCGACGCACCTTCTCGTCGGTGGCGGTCTCCGGCCGGGCGCCACGCACCAGCGCCAGGATCGCGTCGAGCACGGTCTCTCCGACCGGCAGCATGCGCACCAGAGCCTGCGCCGCGAGCAGCTCGCCCGGCGCCAGCACCGGCTCGGCCGGTGCGCGGGGCGTACCGGTGGTGGCCAGCAGCATGGCGCGCTCGGCCTCGGCCTCGGGGTAGGTGAGATCGATCTGCAGCAGGAACCGGTCGAGCTGCGCCTCCGGCAGCGGGTAGGTGCCTTCCTGCTCGATCGGGTTCTGGGTCGCGAGCACATGGAACGGCGACGGCAGCGGCTGGTCGAAGCCGGCGACCGCGACGCGATGTTCCTGCATCGCCTGCAGCAGCGCCGACTGGGTGCGCGGGCTGGCGCGATTGATCTCGTCGGCCATCAGGAGCTGGCAGAACACCGGGCCCTTCACGAAGCGGAATGCGCGCCGGCCGCTGCCGTCCTCCTCCAGGATCTCGCTGCCGGTAATATCCGCCGGCATCAGGTCGGGGGTGAACTGCACGCGTCGCGCATCGAGCCCGAGCACGATCCCCAGCGTCTCGACCAGCAGTGTCTTGCCCAGCCCGGGTGCTCCGACCAGCAGCGCGTGTCCGCCGGACAGCAGCGCCACCAGCACCTCGTTGATCACCGCGTCCTGGCCGAAAATCACCCGGCCGATCCGGTCGCGCACGATCGCCAGGCGCGCCGCCAGCCGGTCCGCGTCCGCCACCGGATCGGCAGCCGGCATCAAAGGCGGGGAGAAGACCTCCCCGGTTGCAGTCGAATCCGGTGTCCCGTCGGCCACATGGTCTGGACCTGTCATCGCGCCTCGCTCTCGAACGCGGCAATCTGCCATGTCCGGGGGTTTCATCAAGGAGGGTATGCTTCCTATATCGTGTAGATGCGAATGCACGGCGCCACCGACCCGTCCGGCCGAGGATCTTGACGTGAAGCAGCAGAGCTTCCCCAGCCTCGGCGCCGATGAGATGCCCGGGATGGCGGCGGCCCGAACCGCTCCGTTCGTTCCGGGTCCATGCGGCTTTGCGCCGCGCAGCCGGCCCGCGTCCGATCCCCGGCCGTCGCAGCGCGATTGCGGACCGTTGCCGTTCCTGATCCAGCGCGACGGGAGCTGGCTCTATCAGGGCACGCCGATCCGCCGGAAACCGATGGTCTGCCTGTTCGCCAGCGTCCTGCGCCGCGACATCCACGGCCGCTACCGGCTGGAAACGCCGGTCGAGCGCGGCGAAATCGAGGTCGAGGACGTGCCGTTCGTCGCGGTCGAGCTGGAATGGCGTGGATGCGGCCGCAGCCAGGTCCTGGCCTTCCGCACCAACGTCGACGAAATCGTCTGCGCCGGCCCCGACAACCCGCTGACCGTCGACTGGTCATGCGCACCCGGCGGCGACGAGGGAGCGGCCATTCCGTATCTCACCGTCCGTCCGGGCGACGGCACCCTGCCGATCCAGGCGAGGATCGCCCGTGCGGTCTATTACGAGCTGGCGGCGATCGCCGTGGAAGGCCAGCGTTGCGGCGTGCCCTGCCTCGGGGTGTGGAGCCAGCACCGTTTCTTCCCGATCGGTCCGCTGCCGGATGCCTGCGTCGAGGATTATCCGGACGAGCCGGGCTGACCGTCGATCTCGTGGCGGCGGCGGCGAGCCTGGACGGCGCTGCCGCACTCCCCGTTATCTGGAGCATACTGCCGGATGCGCGGCTGGTCGGCGGCGCGGTGCGCGACCTGCTGGCCGGTCGAATCACCGCCGACTTCGACCTGGCAACCGCGGTGCCGCCGCAGGCGATCCTCGACCGGCTGCGGGAGCGGGGCATCAAGGTGGTGCCGACCGGTCTTGCACATGGCACCGTCACCGCGGTCGTGAAGGGCCGCCCATACGAGATCACCACCCTTCGTCGGGACGTGGAAACCGATGGCCGCCACGCGGTGGTGGCCTGGACCGACGACTGGCGCGAGGATGCGGCCCGTCGCGACTTCACCATCAACGCGATGTCGTTCGGCCGGGACGGCGTGCTGTGGGATTATTTCGGCGGCGAAAACGACCTCCGGGCGGGGAAGGTGCGCTTCGTCGGGACCGCACGGCAGCGCATTGAAGAGGACGGACTTCGCATCCTCCGGTTCTTCCGGTTCCAGGCGCGCTACGGCACCGGCGTTCCGGACCCCGAGGCGGTCGAGGCGATCGCGAACACGACCGCCCGCCTGTCCATCCTCTCCGCCGAGCGGGTCTGGTCAGAACTGCGCCGGCTGCTGGATGTGCCCGACCCGATCGATGCGGTGCGGCTGATGCAGCGTCTGGGCGTGCTGGATGCCGTGCTGCCGGGCGCCGATGTCGGTCGGCTGGCCGGCCTGTTGAAGCTCGCGGCGCCGACCGATCCGTTGCTTCGGCTGGCGGCCCTTGCCCGTGGCCCTTCGGCCCGGGTAGCAGAGCGGTTCCGGCTGTCGACTGCCGATGCGCAGAAGCTCGATGCACTCCGGTCCGGTCGATGCCCAGTACCCGGGCTGGACGACGACGCGCTGCGGCGGCTGCTGGCCGATGAGGCCGCCGACCGGCTTGTCGAGCGTAGCTGGCTCACCCAGATCGACAGTCCGGTGACTGCGAACGAGTGGGACATCCTGCGCCATCGCCTACGCATGATGCTGCGGCCAGTGTTTCCATTATCCGGACGCGATGCCGTGAAAATCGGATTGGTTCCGGGGCCGATGGTCGGCGCGATCCTGCGCGATGTCGGCGACTGGTGGCGCGCTGGCGGTTGCCTGGCCGACCGCGCCGCCTGCCTGGCGCAACTTGCCCGGGTGGCTGCCGAACGATCCGGGAATTGACGCCTTCGGTCGAGCCGGGGCTGAGAGCATGTGCCGGTGGTTGCCGACCGCACGATCTCGTTGATGTGGCGCCAAGATACGGTGGCGGCACGGCTTCTGATGCAGTGCAGACATCGCCCACTCGCCCTGAATTTTAGTCGACCTCCGCGAGGCTGACTGCGCCTGCAGCTGTTGCGCCTGCAGAGGCGCGGCGGATTGAGCGCACGATACGGCCGATCGCTTCGCTGATCGAGACTGCACGGCCCGGCCGTGCAGAACCGTTCGAGTGGCTGCGCGACGGCCTGATATCGATGATCGATGAATGCTCGGTTAGTCGCGTCGACGATCGGCCCCAATGGTATCGCGCCATGGAGCAGCCTGAAACTGAAGTCTTAACGGACGTGCGCGTGCATCGCAGAAGAAGGACGCAGCTTGGTTCTGGTCGCACGCGATGTCGGGGGCTGGCCGTCGTCGCCGAGCGTGTGCGCGCCGCGTTCAGGGGGAGCAATTGATGTGCTGGCCGCAGATCTGAAAGGGGGAGAGACGATCGATCGAATGATCGCTCTGGATGGTGGTTTGTCAGGCCGCCTGCACCAGACGACGTCGTAAGATCCGCTCCGAACCGCACCCGGCGGCAACGATCAGATTAAAAAGTCGTTATCCCTTATGACCCTATGCGGTCTTACGTCGGTTCAAATGGGTATACCGCTGGAACGCATTGGGAATACGATTGCCCCTCTTTCATCGAAACGTCATCCAAGAACTGGAGCTTCCCCGATATAGACCCGCGCATGTCAGATTACCGTCAGGAAACTTTTCGCTCCCCCGGTCAAGTAGCCGTTCTTCCGGTGACAGCCGGCTTTATTCTCGATTCTGCCTCGTCGGGGATTAAACAGAATGATCGCTTTACCTTGGTGGTTCTATCGACAGCGCAATGGCTCCCGGCCCTGCGCCACCTTGCGACGATCGATACGCGCAGGAAACTTGCTTCGCTGCTCGCTCTCCTGCTGCTCTCCAGCGCGGGCAGAGCATTTGCGCAGGATAAAAGCCCCATCCAATCGGTCACTGTTTTCGCAGATCCGATGAACAATGCCGTTGCTCAGGCGCCCTCGCAGGCCTCGCTCTCGGTGACGCAACCGACCTCGATCCTGTCGAGCCAGTTCATCCGAAATAGCATCCCGCCTCAGTCCGACTACTCGCAGGTCGTGGCGCTCTCGCCGAGCGCCTACACCGTCAATCAGAACGGCCCAGGTGGCGCATTCGCGTCGCGGCTCAGCATCCGCGGCTTCCAGGACGGGCAATACAACGTCACGCTCGACGGAGTGCCATTTGGGGACTCCAACAATTACACACACCACACCTCTTCCTATTTCATGAACCGGGATCTGGCGCAGATCGAGGTCGATCGCGGGCCCGGAACGGCCTCGACGATCGGCAACGCGACCTTCGGTGGCACGATCAGCCTGGTCACACGCGACCCTGCGGATGTCGCCACGCTGACTCCCTATGCGTCGGGCGGCAGCTTCGGCACAACATTGTTCGGCGGCCAGCTCGATACCGGGGCGCTACCGGGTGGCGGTCATGCGGTCTTCGACGGCGAGAGCACCTCCACCGACGGCGCACTGACCTACGACCAGGCCAAGCGCACGAACGTCTTCGGCAAATATGTCCAGCCGATCGGCGCTGACACGACGGTGACGCTGGAGGGGATGTACAACACCACCCAGCAGTTCTTCAGCCGCGGCGCATCGCGCGCTCAGATCGCACAATCTGGATCGAACTTTGCGTTCAACAATGATCCCAAATCAGCCGACTACTATAAGTTCTGGGTCAACAATACGCGTTCAGACTTCGAATACCTGCGCGTGCAGTCGAGGCTTACCGAGCATTGGTCAATCGACGACTCCGTTTACACATATTATTACGGCCTCAAGGGTACGCGTCCTACCGACCAGACGAACATGACCTATGGAACGATCTATGGAGACAGGGACGTTCCCGGTTTACTGAGCAACAACCAGTATCGTGCCTTCGGTGACGTGGTGCAGCTCAAGCGGACGTTCTCGATAGCCGGTATCGCGGGGGATCTGAAGTTCGGCGGCTGGATCGAGCACCAGGCCAATGCGTACAAGCAGGCGAATGCCGACCTGACCCTTGGCAACAAGCTGACGCCGAACAACCTGAGCGCCTTCCTCTATCTTGATCATGAAGATCTCCTTACGGTGCAGCCGTATGCCGAGCTCGACATCGAGCCGATCCCCGGCCTGATTATCACGCCTGGCATCAAGTATGATTTCTTCAACCGCAGTGTGGGTGCGATCGTCAACACTGGCGGTGGCTCGCTCGACTACGCGCGTGACTATGGGGCAGCCCTACCGGCGGTGACCGCCCACTATATGATCCGGAAAAACTGGTCCGCCTATCTGCAGTATGCGAAGGGCTTCCAGATGCCCGACCTGAACTATATCCAGGTTGCGGATCCCACCCAGACCAAGGTGAGCCCGCAGAAGACCGACAACTATCAGATCGGAACCGCCTGGCAGAACCACCGCCTCTCGCTCTCAGCCGACCTCTATTACATCGATTTCGGCAACATGGTGGGTAGCCGGTCGTTCAGCGACACCACCGTGTATTTCAATCAAGGCCAGGTCAATTATTACGGTGTCGAAGCGGAAGCGACGCTCAATATTGGCTACGGTATCAACCTCTACGCCAATGCAAGCGGCAACGAGGCGCGCTCACGGCAGACCGACAAGCCGATCGCCAACAACCCGGAGGCAACAGCCGCAGCGGGCATCATGTATTCGAGCAAGCTCTGGTATGCGTCGCTCATCGACAAGTGGGTCGGCGCCCGCTACGGCGACACCAACCTGAAACAGGGGCTGCAGCCCTTCAACCAGCTCGATCTGAGCATCTCGACCATTCTGCGTTCGCGTGGCGGAAAGAAATGGAAGCTGACATTGCAGGTCGACAACCTGCTCGACAGCCAGAAGATCGTCGGTTTCGACCTCTACTCGGGCAAGGCGCTTACACCGATCTACTACACCCAGGCTGGACGGAGCGCCTTCGTGTCGCTTGAGCTTCCCCTCTGAGGGCGCTTCGCTGGCGGCTACGGGTAGCAGTCTTATTGATACTTGTCGCGAATGCGGCGGCGCTTGCGGCGTTGTGGCCGCGTGGCGAGGACCAGCTGGTTATCTATTCCATGATGGGGCCGGCCCGCGCCCTGACCGCTGCGTTCACGGCGCGAACCGGCATCCCCGTCACCTACATCAACCTCGAAGGCGGCCCCATGCAGGCCCGCCTCTATGCCGAGGGCGACCATCCCCGCTGGACGGTCGCCTGGTTCACCGGCGAAGCGCCGATGGCAGCCCTTGATGCCACCGGCCTGCTTGCGCGGCACGCGCCGGACGATCCGGAATGGCCGGACGCGCCGTTCACCGACCTCGCGCGCAGCCTCCTGCCGGCCGATCGCGCCTGGCTGCCGACGCGGATCGGCCTCGGGGCCGCCTTCGTAGCTGCCGCCGGTTCGCCCGCGCCAGGCAGGTCCTGGCAGGACGCGTTTTTGCACGCGCGGGCGCCAGGCCTGCTCAGCCCGGTCAGCTCAGGCGGTGCCTATCCGGTCCTCGCGACGATCCTGGCCGTCGCGACCGGCTCGGGACGGAGCCTGCTGCTGGGTTCCCGGTCCCGTCTGCGCATCTTTCCCTCGAGCTCTCTCCTGTTTGAAGCGCTTCGCTCCGGCGACGTCTCTTTCGCGATCCTGCCGAGCGAGACTGCCTTCAACCTCCGCAGACGAGACCGGCGCCTCTCCGTCACCCTGCCGGTACCGAACACTGTCCTGCCCGACGTGATCGGCGTCAGTCCGCATGCCAGTCCGACCGACCGCAAGCTTGCGGCGCAGTTCATCCGCTTCGTTCTGAGCGCCCCGGGTCAGGCGCTTCTGGGTCGCGACACCGCAGCAGCCTTGGGCTGGCCGCCGGTCACCAACGCCGTTCCGGACACCACGCTTCCGACCCTGCCTGTCGATCTGGTCCACCTGCCGGCCGGCCTGTGGGGAGCGCGACAGGATGAGGAGATCGGCTGGTTCGAGCGCGAGGTCGCACGCTGACCATGTCCAAGGCCCTGAGAAGCACGACAGCGCTCCTCGTGGTGCTGCTGCTGACCGTGCCGCTTGCGCGGTTTCTTCTGCTGCCGTTCTTTCCCGCCTTCGGACCTGCCCATTCCCCGCCGCCAAGCGATCCGGACCCGCTTGCACCCGCGCTCGTTGGCTCGGCACTCCTCGCCTTCGGCAGCGCGGCGCTCGCAACTCCCCTCGCACTCTGGCTCGGCCTGCTCCTGGAGCAGCGGCAGTGGCGCGGAAACGGAATGCTCACGGCGCTGCTCTGGCTGATCTTCCTGATGCCGGGGTATCTGGTCGCCTCCGGCTGGGAGGTCCTGCTCGCGCAGCTCACGTCTGGTGTGGGTGTTGCCCTGCGCCATGCACTGCTTGGCTGGCCCGGCTTCGTCGCCTTCAACGCGCTGAAAGGGCTGCCTCCCGCGATCCTTGCCTGTCGCGCCGGTTGGGCTTCGCTCGAACTGATCCTGGTCGATTCCGCAAGGCTGCATGTCCATCGCCGCGCGTCGCGCTGGTTGCTGAATGCTCGGACCATGCTGCCCTTTGCGTCGGTGTCGTTTGTTATCGTCTTCGTGGAGTCGATGCAGGATTTCGGGCTCGCTGCGACGCTCGGTGGGCAGCTCGGCATGCCGCTGCTGGTGGCCGAGGTCTATCGCGGCATCGCCGCCTGGCCGGTGTCCTGGCCCCGCGCGGCGCGGGCGGCCGATCTCCTGGTCCTGCTCTCGGCTGTGGCGATCCTGCTTCGTGTCTGGCTCGGTACGGAGACGCGTGCGCCTGTCCTGATCAGGAGCAGCGCGCAGCGGAGGGCACGCCCGTCCTCGCGGGAACGCTGCTTCGCCGCAGCTGCCATGGCCGCGGTTGCGCTGCTTGGGGTCATCGTTCCGCTGACCGGCTTCGCCGCCGACGTTCTGACTGTGCAGGAGACAGCCAATCTGCAGGAAACGAGTGCCTGGCAGCTGCCGCAGGGATCCTGGCGTGCGCTTTGCGCCTCACTGCTCTACGGCGCGTCCGGTGCCTTCCTTGCGCTGCTGCTCGCCTGTGCCCTCCTGGCAATCGGCAGCCGATCGCGCGCCGGCAGGATTGCCATGCTCGTGCCGATGGCCAACATGGCGGTGCCTGGCGTGGTGCTGGGAGCTGCCTGGGTGATCACCTTCGGCGCACCGCCGCTCGTGCTGACCGGCACACCGTTCGCGATGTTGCTTGCCAGCGCGGTGAGTCAGCTCCCGGTGCTGCTGCTCCTGCTGGGAAACGTGTTGGCCAGCCGGCACAGCGCGTTCGGCGACGCCGCGCGGGTCAATAATGTCGGCCTCCTCGACCGGCTGGAGTTGATCCATCTCCCACCGCTGCTTCGGCCGCTCGCCTGGGGGTGGTCGCTGGCTTTCGTGCGGATTTTCTTCGACCTTCCGCTTGCGATGTTGCTGGCCCCTGCAGGGGGCGAACCGGTTGGCGTGCTCATCCTGCAACTCCAGCACGGCCTGCATTTCGGCCCGATGGCCTTCCTCGGCCTGGTTTCGCTCGCGCTCTGTGGAAGTGTCGTCACGCTGGTCTGTGCGTCGATCCGTGTTCTGGCCCGGAGCATGGCATGAGCACGCTGCTGCGCATCATGGCCGGTCTGCCGCGACGACCGCCGGCCGGCTCCGTCGAGAGATCGACCGTTCGGTGCGACCGGGCGAGGTCATCGCCTGCGTGGGCGGATCGGGCTCCATCCAGCATCTCCGCCAATCGAGGCGCTGCTCTCCCCCGCCGAGAGACAGGTCTTCGTATTCCCATCGTGAGCCCATAAGCATGTTGAAAGACCAAGCATGATCGCACCTCCAAACCTCGCAATCAGCCCTCTCTCGCCTATCCTTGGATCGATGGTCGAAGGGGTGACAGTGGCGGATCTCGTCCGACCGGAGAACGCCGACATGGCGGCGAGACTACGCTCGGTCATCGACGAGCGGCTCGTCCTGCTGTTTCCGCAGCAACGTGTGACACCGGAGCAGTATATCGCGTTCGCCAGGCTGTTCGGCGATCTTCCGGAACTCAAGCCGGTGCCCCATGTCGAAGGCGCAGCTGAAATCAAGATCTTGTCCAATAGCGGCAGCCTGGACGGCAAACATATCCGTGGCGGGAATTCAGCAGCAGAGCTGATCTGGCACGCGGACGATACCTACAGGCCTGAGCCTCCCTCCTTCATGTTCCTGCTGGCACAGAAGGTTCCGAGCACGCGGCGCCCCAGGACGTCGTGGCTGAGCTTGTATGAAATCTACGAGAAATTGGATGCGCCGATCCGCGATAAGCTTGCCGGCCTTTCTGCCATCCACGCCGCGATCGGATCGAACGACGTGAAGTACCATCGGGGCGGCCCGACTCCTTCCGTCGAAGCCCGGCAGGAGGGATCCCATCATCCGTTGCTCCGCGCGCATCCCGAGAGCAGGCGGCCCTGTCTCTTCATGCCGCGACGTCGGGACGCGCTGGTTGTCGGAAAAACATCTTCGGAAAGTGCCACGCTTATCGAACCACTTTGGGATGCCCTGATGTCGAACGACCATGGCTGTTCCATTGCCCTGAACGCGGGCGACCTCGTGGTCTGGGACAACCGCTTCACACTGCACGCGCGGGATGCGTGGGATATGAGCGAAGCACGAACGATGTGGCGCCTGGCGAACACCGGCGAGCGTCCCATTCCGGTTGATCAATCTGTCTTATGAAGTTTGCCGCAACTTCCCGAAGCAGAGGGAGGCCGACGGCCCCTGCGGTTATTCGTGCGGAACGGCCAGGGCGGTAGCTTGAGCCGATGGAGCGGGAACAATTCCGAAGAGAACGGATTGTCGCGCACCGCTTACCTTCAACATCGTATGGGCCGTCCTGTTCTCCTAAAACCCTCCCGCGGCACACGGTTTTCAGAATCATGCAGGAATGTCCGGGCGTTGCAGGAGCGGCTGCCAGCACCCTTACGTTTAGGGGGCTGATACCCGGTATCGTGGTCAACACACGGGCGGTCCCACTGATGCGAGCCTGTGCTGCGAACTCGGGTATCAGAGGCTTTGTTCCGGCGGTGCTAGGGTGGTGCCCATGAAGCCAGTCGTCCGCATCTTATTGATCTCGCTTGCGCTGATCGGCGCAACGATCCGTGTCACGGCCGCCAGAGCCGGGGCGCCGCAGGACATTATCGTCGATACCGATATCGGTGACGATATCGACGACGCATTCGCGCTTGCGCTGGTCCTGGCCTCGCCCGAATTCCAGATCGACGGCATTACCACCAGCTTCGGCGATACCGGTCTCCGTGCGCGCGAGGTCCAGCGCCTGCTTCGGATCGCCGGCCGGCCGGGTATCCCGGTCGCAGCCGGCCCGAGGACCGCGCCGGGCACGCCCTTCACCCAGGCCGAATGGGCCAGTTCCGAGCCACAGCCGCCGACGCCGTTCCCGGATGCCGTCGGCTTCATGCTGGGCCGGCTGCGTGCGGCGCCGCCCGGCCGGATCACCCTGATCGCGCTCGCGCCGTTGACCACGGTCGGCGCAATGATCGATCGCGACCCGGTCGCCTTCCGCCGCCTGCGCCGGGTGGTGATGATGGGCGGGTCGATCCGGCGCGGCTACGGCGCCCATGCCGGCGAGACCTCCAGTCAGCCGAGCATCGAATACAACATCCGCTCCGACCCGACTGGCTTCGCAAAGCTCCTCGCCAGCACTGTGCCGATCGAGATGATGCCGATCGACGCCACCGAGATCGCACTCGGAGACACCAGGCGGAACCGATTGTTCGCAATTCGCTCGCCGCTGAACGGGGCCCTGTCCGAACTGTACAGGCAGTGGGCTGCCCATAACGCCTGGGGCGTCACCCCGACGCTGTTCGACGTGGTGCCGGTGGCGCGGTTGCTGCGGCCTTCGGTGTGCAAGCCGGTCCCGCTCAGGATCGCGGTCTCGAACGCCGGCGCCACGTCCGTCGTGGAGGGTGCGCCGAACGTGACGGCCTGCCTCGATGTCGACCGCGATGCCGTGCTCGATCTGTTGCAGGACCGGCTGCAGCCGAAATAGCCGTCCAGCCCGGACGGTTTGTGGTTCGGGATGGCGGCTGGTAAAGGCCGGGCATGACGTTTGCGCCGACACTGCCGGCCTTGCCCGCGATTGCGATGCCTGCTTCCGGATCGATCGACCCGCCCGCTTCCGACCGTATGACCGAGCCGGTACCCGAGCCTGTCCCCGAACCCGAGGCGTCGCGGGAGCCGGCCTCGAGTGCCGCGCTGCTGCGACGATTATGGCGCGAGGACGTGAAGCAGAACCACGGCCGCCTGCTGGCGGTGCTGGTGCTGACCGTGCTGATGGCCGGACTGACCGCGCTCTATCCTCTGGTGATCCAGCGCGCGCTGGACATGTTCAGCTCGCACGATCCGCGCATCCTGTACCAGGTGCCGGCCCTGGTGGTGGTGATCACCGCGGCCAAGGCGGCGGCGCAGTATGGACAGACCATCGCCGTCCAGAACCTCGTGCTGATCGTGATCCGCCGGCTGCAGGGCCGGATGTTCGCGCACCTGATCGAGGCCGACATCGCCCGCATCGAGCGCGAAGCCCCGGCCCAGCTCGCGGCGCGCTTCACCACCGATGCCGTCACCATTCGCGAGGCGATGATCCGCGCGGTGAACTCGCTTGGCGACTCCGTGACCGTGCTCGGGCTGGTGGCGTCGATGTTCTACATGGACTGGGAGCTCAGCCTGATCGCGGCGCTGCTCTACCCGATCGCCGCCGTGCCGATCCAGCGCATCGGCAAGCGTATCCGCCGCGCATCCGGCGGCATGCAGGAGCAGATCGGCCAGACGGCGACCATCCTCAACGAGAGCTTCGCCCAGGCCCGCAGCGTGCGCGTGTATCGCCTGGAACAGTCCGAGACGGCACGGGCCAACCACTCGTTCGACCTGCTTCATAACAGCCTGCTCCGCATCACCCGTGGCCGTGCGCGGGTCGATCCGCTGCTCGAGGTGCTGGGCGGCTCGGCGGTGGCGGCGGTGCTCGGCTTCGCCGGATGGCGCGCGGCCATGGGCGGCAGCACTCTTGGTGACTTCTCCGGCTTTGTCGCTGCCCTGCTGCTGGCATCCCGCCCGTTGCGGGCGCTGGGCTCGCTGAACGCCGCGATCCAGGAAGGCCTGGCGGGACTGGTGCGGATTTTCGGGGTGATCGACGAGCCCGCCGGCGTGCGGGAGACGCCGACCGCCTGCGCGCTGCCGGCCGGGCGCGGGCGCCTGGTGTTCGAGGATGTGTCGTTCCGCTACCCGGACGGGCGTTCCGGCCTGAACGGACTGAGCTTTGTCGCCGAGCCCGGCCTCACCGTGGCCCTGGTCGGGCCGTCGGGCGCCGGCAAATCGACGGCCCTGTCGCTGATCCCGCGCCTACACGACGTTCTGGGTGGCCGCATCATGCTCGATGGGGTCGATCTGCGCGACCTGCGGGTGTCGGCGCTACGGGACGCGATCGCCTATGTGAGCCAGGATACGCTGCTGTTCGACACCAGCATCGCCGACAATATCCGCATGGGTCGCCCGGGCGCGGACGAGGAGGCGGTGCGATCCGCCGCCCGTGCCGCCGCCGCGGAGGATTTCGTGCTCGCCCTGCCGAACGGGTTCGAGACTCGCGTCGGCCCCGGCGGGCAGCGGCTGTCCGGAGGCCAGCGCCAGCGCGTGGCGCTCGCGCGTGCTCTGCTGCGCGATCCCAGGCTGCTGCTGCTCGACGAGGCAACCAGCGCGCTCGATACCGAGAGCGAGGCCACCGTGCAGGAAGCTCTGGCCCGGCTGCGCCTGGGTCGCACCACCATCATCGTGGCACACCGGCTTTCGACCGTGCGTTCGGCGGACCTGGTGGTCGCCCTTGCGGACGGCCGTGCGATCGAATGCGGCACGCATGCCCAGCTGATGGCCGAAGACGGCCTCTATGCGAGGCTGGTCAAGACCCAGGGCCTGGCGCTGGCCTGAGCCATCGGCGGTCCGGTGCGGCTGGAGTCTGCGCAGCGACCTACGCCGGCAGCAGCGACTGGAAACGCTCCCTGGCCCGCTCGTAGAGAATAACGTCGAGGCGGGTGAGCCTGGCCAGTTCGGCCTCGATTTCCGGCGTGATGGTCTCGCGCGGTGTCGGACGCACCTGCAGCAGCACGTTCCGCTCGACGTTCGACATGACGTTCACCTCCGGGGTGCGGTCCGGCGGCGTGAAGCCGAGCAGGCGCCCCAGCACCGACAGGCTGTCGCCGAGCTGGCCCGACATCCCGACGAAGTCGAGCCCGTCCAGCGCCCGGATCGCGGCGGTGAGGGACGCCTCGGGCGCGTCCACCAGCGGATCGCCGGACCGGGTGGCGAACAGCCCGGTCAGGCGTCTCACGTACATGTTGTCGATGTCGTTGCGGATGCCGGCATCCTCGGCGCGGAGGAACGCCAACAGCCCGTTCTCCCTGGCGAAACTGAGCCCGGCCGACTGCTCGTCCTGGTTCGCATGCCAGAAATAGTAGAGCGACAGGATGCGCTCGGCGGGCTCGCGGAGCAGGCAGAGCGTGAACCTCGGCTCGCTGCAATCGAGGCGCCGCATGGTCGGCAGGTCGTAATGTCCCCAGACGATCTCGGCCTCCCGGTGGGCGGTCGCCAGTGCCTCCTGCTCGGAGCAGGAGCGGCCCGGGGCATGCCGTCGGTCGGTCTGGGAGTGGATCTGCAGCGGATGGAACTGGGCTGCCAGCACGGTGACCAGCGAGGACCCGGCGGTTTTTTCCAGGTGCATGAACCGCACCTTCGGGCCGCGCCACAGGGCGAGCGTGTTTCCCATCATCTGGGCATCGCTGAGCACCACCGGCTGCTCGCTCGCGTTGGCGGCGCCGAGCAGCATGCTCCGGCTGAGCAGCGGCCGCGCCGCCGGCACATAGGCGGCCGCACGCAGGAGCGGCGGCAAGGCGTGGGAGGTCGCCTGCAGCCCGCGCACGAACGCGGCCTGCTCCTCGGCACCCGGCCAGCGCCCGATCATCAGGCGCAGCGTGATCCGGCCGGGCAGGCCTGCGCTGGCACGTCGCATCATCGCGCCCGCAACCCTCAGGATACGGGACCGGATCATGCCGGACAGCATCGCGCCGGACGACGCCGGGCGATGCGGGCCGGCCGACGCCAGCGACAGTAACAATCCCGCGGCGAAACCGAGCAGGATGAACCCGGCCTCATCGACATGGCCGACCAGTCCCAGACGATCCGGGATCAGATCGATGGGCACGAACAGGTAGCCGAAGCCGGCTGCGACGAGCAGCTTGGGTGCGATACCGGACTGTCGGCTGAACAACCTGGCAATGTTGGCGTTGCTCGTCACCAGAGCGAAGAAACCGGCTTCGCTCGGGAATCCGGTGGCCTGAGGACGTTGATCTGCTGTGCCCGGCACGCGCATCGACATGTCACCTGTCTCGATGTCAGCCTGCAGCGACCTGCGGCATGACGATCGTCGCAGTCGTTCGCCGCCGATGTCGCCGCCCATCGCGTTACAGACCGTGTCGCCTGTTACAACAACGTCAGGTCCGTCATCCAAAATTCATAATGTCGGAAAAATCCGCTTCGGGGGGAACAACTTGCCGCGGGTCGAGCGCCCCGCCATCACGATCCTGCTACGGCGAAAAATGCCGCCGCCATTGCCGACCGGAGCCTGCCATGGCAATTTGACCGATCGGTCAGCGGATGCTCGGCCAGGTTTACGCGCCCGGGGGCAGGATGGCTGAAGACGACCAGCAGCATGATGGCGGCCAGGACAACCATCGCGATGATGATCCGAAGGCGTCCGACAAGAAGGAAGCCGAGCCCGCCGATCAGGGGAGCGAGGACAAGAAAAAAGAGGAGAAGCATGACGCCGACCGCAAGGCGTCCAAGCCCTACGTCAAGATCGGGCTCGTGCTGTTCCTCCTGGTGCTGGTCGGCGGCGGTTTCTACTTCTGGCTGACGACGCGCGGCGAGGAGAGCACCGACGACGCCTTTACCTCGGGCCGCACCATCACCGTTGCGCCGCACGTGGCCGGCTACGTCGTCGAACTCGATGTCAACGACAACGAGTTCGTGCATGAAGGCCAGGTGCTGCTGCGGATCGACCCGCGCGACTACCAGGCGACCCGCGACCAGGCCCAGGCGACCCTCGACCAGTCGAAGGGCCAGCTGGCCAGTTCGCGGTTCAACGTGGAAGTCGCAAGGCAGACCTTTCCGGGCCAGCTCAAGCAGGCCCAAGGCCAGCTGCTCCTGGCGCAGGCGCAGCAGTTCCGCGCCGAAACCGACTACAAGCGCCAGCACAGCATCGAGCGTGCCGCCACCTCGCAGCAGCAGGTCGACTACTCGACCGCCGCACTCGACCAGGCCAAGGCGCAAGTGCTGCAGGCAGAGGGCCAGTTGCAGCAGTCGAGCCCCGTGGTTCCCAACATCGGCACCACCCAGACGCGGGTGGCCCAGCAGACGGCGTCCCTGGCCCAGGCGCAGGCGCAGGTCGTACAGGCCGACCTCAACCTCGGCTGGACGGTCATCCGTGCGCCGCACGATGGCTGGATCGCCCAGCGCAACGTCGAGCGCGGCAACTACGTGCAGAACGGCCAGTCGCTATTCTCGATCGTCGAGCCCGACGTCTGGATCACCGCCAACTTCAAGGAAACCCAGATCACCCGCATCCGTGCAGGCCAGTCGGTGAACATCTCGGTCGACGCCTATCCGCAACTCAAGCTGCGCGGACATGTGGACAGCGTGCAGCTCGGTTCGGGTGCGGCCTTCAGCGCCTTCCCGCCGGAGAACGCCACCGGCAACTTCGTCAAGATCGTCCAGCGCGTGCCGGTCAAGGTGATCATCGATAGCGGACTCGATCCGCTGGCTCCGTTGCCGCTGGGCATTTCGGTCGAGCCCACGGTCGACGTGAAGTGAGCGGCGCGGCGACGAAGGCGGGAGCGCCCGCCGGCGACCAGGACTGGAAGCCGAAGGGCAATCCATGGCTGATCGCCATCGTCGTCACGCTCGCCGCCTTCATGGAGATCCTCGACACGACGATCGTGAACGTGTCGCTGCCGCATATCGCGGGTGATCTCTCGACGTCCTACAACGATGCGGCTTGGGCGCTGACCTCCTACCTGGCGGCGAACGGGATCGTGCTGACGATTTCCGGTTGGCTCGGACGCCGGCTTGGACGCAAGCGATACTTCCTGATCTGCATCGTGATGTTCACGGTGTTCTCGTTCCTGTGCGGCGTGGCGACCAGCCTGCCGCAGCTGATCGTGTTCCGGCTGTTCCAGGGGCTGTTCGGCGGCGGGCTGCAGCCGAACCAGCAATCGATCATCCTGGATACGTTCCCGCCGGCCAAGCGTGGCGGTGCGTTCGCCATCACCGCGATCGCCACCATCGTGGCCCCGGTACTCGGGCCGACACTCGGCGGCTACATCACCGATAATTTCTCCTGGCGCTGGGTGTTCTTCCTGAACGTCCCGGTCGGGATCTTCGCCGCCCTCGCGGTCAGCGCGCTGGTCGAGGATCCGCCCTGGGCGCGCATGCGCAAGACCCCGGTCGACCTGATCGGACTGTCGCTGATCACCATCGGGCTCGGATGCCTCGAGGTGATGATGGATCGCGGCGAGGACGATGACTGGTTCGGCTCGACCTTCATCTGTGTCCTGGCCGTGCTCAGTGTGGCCGGTATCCTGGGCGCGGTCGGGTGGCTACTGACGACCAAGCGCCCAGCCGTCGATCTGCGCGTGCTCGGCGACCGCAACTTTGCGATCGGTGCGATGCTGATCGGCGTCGTCGGGATCGTGCTGTACGCGAGTGCGGTGCTGGTGCCTCAGTTCGCGCAGCAGGTGGTCGGCTACACGGCGACGCTGGCCGGGCTGATCCTGTCGCCGGGCGGTCTCGGGATCATCGTCCTGATCCCGCTGGTCAACATCGCGATGAAGCATGTCGAGACCCGATACATCATCGCGACCGGCTTCACGATCATGGGCGCGTCGCTGGTCTATTCATCGCATCTCATCCTGCAGATCGACTTCAAGCACCTGGTGATGTTCCGGCTGGCCCAGACCGCGGCGTTGGGATTCCTGTTCGTCCCGATCAGTACGATTGCCTACCGAACCTTGCCGCGCGAGATGAATGGCGACGCGTCGGCACTGTTCAGCATGTTCCGCAACGTGTTCGGGGCGATCGGAATTGCCATGAGCACGTCGCTGATCACCCAGCGGACCCAGGTGCGCGAGGCGCACATGACGCATTGGATGACGCCGTTCTACCAGCCGTACAACGAGTACATCCATCGAAGCGAGATGCTGCTGCAGCGGCTTGGGCGGCCGCCGGCCTCGATCCACGCGGGCGCACAGCACCAAATCTACCAGCAGTTCGTGCGGCAGGCGACGGTGCTCGCCTATAATGACTGCTTCCTGCTGTTCTCGCTGATCGCGTTCGCGGTGGTGCCGTTCTGCTTCCTGCTGAAGCCCGGTGTCAGCGGGGGGAAACCGGCCGCGAAATAGGTTCGTCTCGCGGGATCGAAAGCGCCTGGTGCGGAGACGCTACCGGAGCTGCCCGATCAGATCGGCGCGACGCTTCGCACCGGTGAAGCCGAGCAGACTGATGCAGGCGCCCGCTTGGACGGCACGACCCAGGTTCTCGTCCTGCAGCTCGCCGGCAATCCAGAACGAGACACAGCCCCGGAAACTGAAGGCAAGCTGATCCGCGAGCAAGGCCTGGGCAAGTTCCTTCAGGTCGTCCGTCACGCCTGCAAGATCTCCAAGCGCCAGCGACCAGAGCTCCCGTGAGTTCTGCCGGACCGATGCGGGCATGGGGCTGGCGACGCCGAGCGATCCGACCACCGCCTTGTGGACGGCAGCTTTTTCCAGCAGCAGCGCGATACTGATCCGCCCCATCGCCAGCACCCGGTCGACCGTATCCCCATCGGGTGCCTCGTCGCGGAAACGCGTCGCCATCCGCCCGATCAATCGCGACGACAAGGCCTGCATGATCGCGTTCTTGCTGCCGAAATGATTGAACGGCGTTGCAAATCCGACGCCAGCCTCGGCTGCCAGCGCACGCATCGAAAAATCGGCGGGCTCGCCCTGCTGGAGCAGGCGCTCGGCCGCGTCGAGGACGACGTCGCGGGCGATCTGCCGGTTCCTGTCCCGCAGCGTCGGCCGCGATGGTTCTGCCAGGCTCTGTCTCACTCATGCCTCCCGCGTGACGTCCAATCTATATCGTGATATAGATCTGATATACCGATATCACTATTTTTCCATCGGTGGAACGCGAGAGGAACATTCATGAGCGACATCAAGACCTTTTTCATAACCGGGGTCAGCTCGGGGCTGGGCAGGGCGTTTGCCTCGGGTGTGCTGGCCGCGGGCCATCGGCTGATCGGTACCGTCCGCGATCACGACGCCGCATCGGCGTTCACCGCCCTCGCACCCGATCGGGCCCACGCTGTTCTCCTCGATGTCACGGATTTCGACGCCATCCCGAACGCCGTTGCCCAGGCGGAACGCGAGCTCGGTCCGATCGATGTCCTCGTCAACAATGCCGGCTATGGCCACGAGGGCATTCTGGAGGAATCCCCGCTGGAGGACATGCGCCGGCAGTTCGACGCCAACGTGTTCGGCGCGGTCGCGATGATCAAGGCGGTGCTACCGGGCATGCGTGCGCGGCGCTCCGGCCGCATCGTGAACGTCACCTCCATGGGCGGCTTCATCACCATGCCGGGTATCGCCTACTACTGCGGCAGCAAGTTCGCGCTCGAAGGGATTTCCGAGGCACTCGGCAAGGAACTGAAGCCGCTCGGCATTCACGTCACTTCATTGGCGCCGGGACAGTTCCGAACCGACTGGGCCGGGCGATCGATGATCCGTGCCGGGCGCAGCATTGCCGACTACGACACGATCATGGATCCGCTCCGTGCGGCGCGGCAGGCCAAGAGCGGTAACCAGCCCGGCGATCCCGCGAAGGCGGCACAGGCGCTGCTTCGACTGGTTGCTGCCGAGAATCCGCCTGTGCGGCTCTATCTCGGCGCCGATGCACTCCAATTCGTCCGGGACAAGATCGACACCATGAAAGCTGAGATGGAGTTCTGGGAGCAGACGTCGCGTTCGACGGACTTTACCCAACCAGCCTGAATGTATCCGGGGCCCTTACCCCGCGATGGCAGTAATTTCCTCGACGGCATCCCGGATGCGCGTATGGGCATCGTCCCGAAGCGGCAGCACCGGCAGAGGAGGCGCCACGTCGCAAAGCCCCATCTGCCTGGCGATCACATAGACGACCCGGAGGCTACCGAACTCCCTGAACAGCGCCCACAAAGCCTGGAAGCTGCGGTCGATCCGGCGCACTTCGACCTCGTCGCCACTCTGCGCCGCACGGATCATCCTCAGCATCTCCCGCGGCAGGATACCTCCGGCGACGCTGTAGAACGCGTCGGCACCGGCCAGCATCGCATCCGCGGTGCCCCAGTCGCCGCTATAGCCTATCGCGATTGCACCGGCGGACTTTGCGCGCAGGTCGGAAAGCTCTGTCTCCACACTGACGTTTGCCGGCAACGGCATCTTCACTGCGCGGATGTTCGGAACGGTCGCAAGGCGTGACAGCAGGCTACCGGTAAACACGAAGCCGGTCGTACTTGGATTGTTGTAGATACAAAACGGCAGCGACGTAGCACCTGCGACCGTTGCGTAATGCTGGTAGATTTCTGCCTCGGTGAGCGGCGTGTAGGCGACCGGCGCCATGAACAGCGCGTCCGCGCCTTCCTCGGCGGCGTCACGAGCCAGAGACACCGCCGAATCGGTGCGAAGTGCGCCGACGCCGACCATGAGCGGTATCCTGCCGCCGGTAATGTCCGATGCCGTCCTTATCGCGCGCCTGCGTTCTTCGCGCGTCAGATAGGCATAGATCCCGGTGCTGCCGAGCAGTCCGATCGAGTCGACATCGGCTGTGACAAGCCGTTCGATTATCCCGGCGAACGCGGATGCCTCTACATGTCCTTCGGCATCCGCCGGGGTCATCGGGAATGCGCACAGCCCATGGAAAAGCGTCCTGGTCATCGGGATCCAGTCGTTCGCGACATTCGAAACAGGTCCAGACGTAGAGGGAACAGGCTGCTTTTCAAAATCCGGAAGTGTTAGAGCAGTGATAGCGCGTGTCGGCATCGCCGCTTCAGGACGCCGGAGTACTCGTTGTAGGCCCGGCCTCGATCGCCGCGGGGCTGCCGTGATGGGCGGCCCAGGCGCGGGTGAATTCCGCACCGAGCAGGAAGATCTGCGCGGAGTAGTAGACCCACAGCAGCACGATCACGAGCGCCCCGGCGGCGCCGTAGGACGAGGCGACCTGGCTGCTGCCGATATAGAGGCCGATGATCGTCTTGCCGACGGTGAACAGGAACGCAGTGGCGACCGCGCCGACGCCGACATCGTGCCACGTGGTCGGCTTGTCCGGCAGGATCTTGTAGATCGCCGCGAACAGCACGGTGATCAGCCCGAACGAGATCAGGAAGTTCAGCGCCCTGAACAACAGGTCGATGTCCGGCAGCACGCTCTGCAGCATGTGCCCGAACGCGGTGACCGCCGCGCTGACCGCCAGCGACACCATCAGCAGGAAGCCGAGTGCGGCCACCAGTCCGAGGCTGACCGCGCGTGCACGGACAAGTCGCGAGACGGTCGAGGTGGTCGGTTCCGCTTTCCAGATCCGGTTGAGCCCGCTCTGCATTTCACCGAATACGCCCGAAGCGGTGAGCAGCAGCGCCCCGAAGCCGAGGATGGTGCCGACCGTGCCACTCTTCTTGTTGCTGGCCGAGGCGACCATGGTCTGGATTGCCTCCGCCCCGTCATGTCCCATCATGCCCTGCAACTGCCCGACGATGGCGCCGCGTGCGGCTTCCTCACCGTAGACCAGGCCGGCGATGCTGATGACGATGACCAGCACGGGCGCGATCGAGAACACGGTGTAGTAGGCGATCGCCGCGCCTCGCGAGAGGGCGTCGTCCTCGATGTAGCCGTTCACCGTGTCCTTCAGCAGCTTCCAGGCCAGTGCCAGCATTGCCGTGTTCCCCGCGCTTTGAGCCACGCAAACGGGATGTCGACACCAGGGTTGCGAAACCGGATCGACCTGTCAGGCCGCGGCGAGACCGTCTGAAATGATGTGGCCGAGGGTCAGCGTCGAGCCGGACGCCGACAAGGCCGGTGCGAAGCCCTGCGCGTCCCAGCCCAGCATCGCGATGCGGTTGGCTGGCGTGGAGACCGCGTAGCTGTTGATCGCGACCTTCACCGTGTCACGCGCCGCCGCAGCAGGCATGGCGGTCGCATAGAGATAGTCGCCGGTGCGTCGTGCATACGGCGTGCTGCCATCGAACTGGTTGGACCGGGCGATCACGCCGGCCAGCCTCGCCCGCGGGATCTCGCCGATCGAGATGCCGCCGTCAAAACGCATGAACGAGGCGAGGTTTTCGGCGCTGACCGGGCCGGCCGGAAGACCGTCGCCGAAGGTGGTGTGCGACAGCAGCCCGATCTCCGCATCGGCCGCCACACGGACCCAGCCGGCAGCGCGCAACACGCTGGCGTCGAGGCCCAGTGCGTGCGGCAGATGTCCCAGCACGGCGCGATCCGCCGGTTGCAGG
Source organism: Lichenicola cladoniae (assembly GCF_013201075.1). Classification (NCBI taxonomy): domain Bacteria; kingdom Pseudomonadati; phylum Pseudomonadota; class Alphaproteobacteria; order Acetobacterales; family Acetobacteraceae; genus Lichenicola; species Lichenicola cladoniae. Next base: position 1,220,903 of record NZ_CP053708.1, read on the forward strand.
TTCTGCCGCCGCTGGTCCGCGACCAGACGCTGCATGGGCGGATCCTGTGGCGATTTAGTGTCCAGCACGACGTCCCGTACGGACATGACCGGGCCGCTTGCCTGGAAGCGGACGGTGACCACCTGGAACGCGTTCGACCACGCCCCGCTGTGGAGATGCAGGCCTTGTCCCAGCTTCTGCGAAAAGCGCAGGTGATCGTGCGACCCGTGCAGCAGGAACGCGCCGGAGAGGTGCGGCAGCACGGTCCGGTCCGCCAGGAATCCGGCATGTACCAGCGCCACCGGCAGGTCGGCATCGCCGAACAACGCGGGCAACCGGTTCGCCGCATAGGCTTCCGGGTCGGGCACCCCGTAGGCCGCACGATACTGCGGCGGATACAGCGCCAGCACCGGCGTCCCGAGTGCGGCGAACGTGACCTTCCGGCCCGCGACGGTGACGGTCATCGATGCGGGACCGTACGGACGCCCATCGCGGGGATCGACGATGTCGGTCAGCACCGTGGCGCCGGCCTGGGTGATCCGTGCCGCGAACTCGCGCGGGTCGAACAGGTCGCTGTCGTGGTTGCCGATGGTGACGATGGTGGGTGCGATCCCGGCGAAGGCGCGGATCAAAGCCAGGTCGATGCGACCGTCGTTGCGGCGGCTGACCGCATTATTGTGCTCGAACACGTCGCCGTTCACGACGATTCGCACCTCGCCCCGGGCGCTCAGCGCGGCCTGGCGGATTGCTGCCAGCAGGCGAGACGACCAGGCATAGCCCGAGTGCAGGTCGCCCATCAGGATCAGGGTGAGGTCGGCATGACCGGCAGCACGTGCGGTGCCGGCAGCGAGGACCGTGCCTGCGCCGAGACAGGCGAGCCGCCGCCTGGTCAGCTTCATCGGGCAGCGTACTGCGCGAACGAGGTCGCCAGGATGCCGTAGATTGCCTTCTTGAAGCCGACCTCGAGCGTCGGCAGCGTGTCCAGGGACACCCACTTCCAGGCATCGAACTCGGGGTGCGGATCGAGGTCGAGCCGGATCTCGCGGTCGTCGCCCTTGAAGCGGAGCGCGAACCAGCGTTGCCGCTGGCCGCGGAACAGGCCGCGCAATGCCTTGCCCATCAGCGCGGGCGGCAGGTCGTAGCTGAGCCAGTCCGGATGGAAGCCGAGGATCTCGGCGTTGTCGGTGCCGACCTCTTCCTTGAGTTCGCGCATCACCGCGACGGCCGGGTTCTCGTCCGCATCGATGCCGCCCTGGGGCAGCTGCCAGACGCCGGGCGAGCCCTCGGCGTTCGGAAGGTTGGCGCGGCGGGCGACCAGCACCAGGCCGTCCCGGTTGAATAGGACCGCCCCGACATTGGGGCGATAGGGAAGGTGGGTAAAGTCATCGGTCATAGCGGTCGCTCTGGATTGGCTGGGATCGGAAGGTGGGCCATGACCGGATGCACCCTGGACGCGTCGGCGCGCCTCCAGGCCAGCAGCGCGGTCACCGGAATCAGCGTGACGCCGCGATCGGCCAGATGCCGGCTCCAGGCCTGCAGCCGCTCGATGGTGACCGGCCGCAGCGGACCGGCGATGCCGAGTGCGCTGCCCTGGGTCAGGGCGATCTGCTCGAGCCGGGACAGCCGCGCCTCGATGTCGGCGGCATCAGGCTGATCGTCGATGGTGAGATCGGCATCGACCCGGTCGCGGACGGGCACGGCATCGCCCGTATGCACCCCGGTGCCGGCATCCACGTAGATCAGCCCACGCGCCGCAAGCGCCTTGGCCACCATCTCGAAGGCGCCGGCATTTGCGAACCGATCGCCACGCAGGCCGCTGAGGGCGTTGGTCACGCCGACATAGCCCTGCAGCCGCGATAGCGTCCATTGCAGCGCACGACGGTCCTGGTCGAGATCGATCGTGGTGCTGAGCGCCTGCGGACCCTCATCGTCGAGCGGGCTGCCGGCCGGTTCCATCGGCAGCGACAGCAGCGTCTCGTGCCCGGCCCGGCGGGCAGCATCGGCCAGGCTGCTCTGCCCAGCCTGGTCGAACGCCGGGGCGTAGGGGGAGAAGCCCAGCGAGACTGCGGCGGGCAAATCGTCGACCGCCGCGCGGCTGACGGCGTCGGACAGGCCCAGTCCTTCGACCAGGACCGCCACGACCGCGCCATGCGCGGGCAGGCCGGGGTGTGCGGCATAGACATCGGCCGGCCTGCGTCCGTCCGCGGCGATGCGAGGCAGCATGCGTCCGTTGAAATCGGGCGCCGGTTCGAGCAGGGCAGGGTCGGGGGCGGCCAGCGCGACCGTGACCGCAACCGGCTGCGGAGCGGCCGCCAGCGGAATGGCCGGTATGATCGCAGTCGCCAGGATCGGCTTCAGCGTCGGGACCGGCCTGGCCACTGGGTGCATACCAGGCGGCCCCATGACCTGGAGGAGCAAAGCTCCGCCCCCGCCCAGGACCAGGATTGTCGCCCAGACCCCGACCAGTACGCGACCGGCCGGGTGCATGTTACGGCGAACCGGTCGGCGGCGTCTTGGCCGGAACAGTGGCTGGCGCGTCGGCCACCGCGAGGGTCGGCTTGCCCGCCATGGCGTTGACCACTTTCAGGCCCTGCTGGAGCTGGAAGTCGGTCGCCGGCTTGGTCGGGTCGAAGGCCGGCCAATTGACGGGCGGCGCGTCGGGGATCGACTTGGCAATCGCCGGCAGGTCGGTGCGCGGCTGTGCCGGCACCTGGGTGCCGCCCTCGTTCTTGATGATGTGGGCGAGGTCACCTTCGCGCAGCATGAACTTGCTGTCGTCCTCCCGACTATCGCGAACCTTGATGTCGGGGGTGATGCCGAGACCCTGGATCGAGCGGCCGGACGGCGTGTAGTAGCGCGCCGTAGTCAGGCGGATGGCGCCGTTGTCACCGGCCAGCGGGATGACGGTCTGCACCGAACCCTTGCCGAACGACCGCGTGCCGACGGTGACCGAGCGGCGATGATCCTGCAATGCGCCGGCGACGATCTCGCTGGCGGACGCCGACCCCTCGTTGATCAGCACCACCAGCGGCAACCCGCCGGTGATGTCGGTGCCGTGCGCGTTCATGCGCTGGCTGTCCTCGGGATGGCGGGCACGGGTGGAGACGACCTCGCCGGACGTGATGAAGTCGTCGCAGACCCCGACCGCCTGGTCGAGCAACCCGCCCGGATCGTTGCGTAGATCCAGGATCACGCCGTCGAGCTTGCCGCCGGCCTGTTTCTTGAGCTTCTCGAAGCCGGTGCGCAGCCCCGACTCGGTATCCTCGTCGAACGAGGCCATGCGGATGTAGGCGACCTTTCCATACAGCGCGGTCCGGATCACCTGGATGTGGATGATCTCGCGGGTCATGGTGACGTCGTACGGCTTGTCCTTGCCGGGCCGCTTGATGGTCAGGGTGATCTTGGTCGCCGGCGCACCGCGCATGCGATCGACCGCGTCGTTCAGGTCGACACCGTCCAGGCTCTTGCCGTTGATCGAGATGATGTAGTCGCCGGTCTTCATCCCGGCCCGGAAGGCGGGCGTGCCGTCCATCGGCGTGATCACCTTGATCAGCCCGGCATCGGACGAGACTTCGAGGCCGAGACCGCCGAACTGGCCCTTGGTCTGCACCTGCATGTCGGTGAACTGCTTGGCGGTCATGTAGGAGCTGTGCGGATCGAGCCCGGTCAGCATGCCGTTCAGCGCATTGTTGATCAGGTCGCGGTCGGTCACCGGCGAGACGTAATCCGCGCGCACGCGCTCGAACACGTCGCCGAACAGGGTCAGCAACCGATAGGTCTCGGCGTGCCCGGTCGGGTTGGAAGCCGAGCTCGATCCCGCCTTCTGGTCCACTTCCTGCGCCAGCGCGGTGCCGAACGACACCTGGCTGTTTGCAAGCCGGCCGATTTCCGGCCCCGCCAGGGCACCGACCAGGAAGGCGGTACCGAGCAGCAGGCCATTTCGCAACGTCATTCGGTGTCGTCTCCTGGAATAGACAGAGAAGAAGGTGGTTCGAGGCCTGAGCCGCAAGGCTTCCGTAGATCGGTGGGCGATCGGACAGCCATTATGGCCGCGTCACCCGTTCCGGCACCTTTCGACCACATTACACTTAACGCCGGCTTACAAAAACCGGCTCGGCACACTTAATGGCCGGCCTGCAGGAACCGGCTCGGGTCGATCGTTGCGTCACCGTGCCGGAGCTGCACATAGAGTCCGGAGGATGCGCCTGCGGAGCCCGCCGCCGGCATCCTGCCGATTGCAGCACCACGTGCCAGCGACTGGCCGATCGCCACGTCGAGCCGATCCAGCCCGGCCAGCACGAACCGGTACTGGTGGCCGCAATCCAGGATCAGCATGCGGCCGTACGATCGGAACGGACCGGCGAAATCGACCCGGCCGGCACACGGCGCGGTGACGGTCGCCAGCGAGGGCGGGGCGTAGGTGATGCCGGCGGCTTTGCCGCCATCGGTCCGGTCGCCGAAGGAATGCACCACCCGCCCGGCGACCAGGCTGGCACCCGAGCCCGTCGCCCCGGCGGATTGCTCCTGCAATCCCGGGCCCGCAGGCACCGCCAGGCTCGCCGCACTCGCGCGGGCCTCCGTGGCATCGTCGGGGCGGCGTGCCGCTTCCGCCTGCGCGGCCTGTTGCTGGAAGCGCGCCTGCGCCGTTTTCTCGGCAGCCTCGATCCGTGCCACCGCATCGCCGAGCGTCGCTGCCTTGGCCGCGGCGTCCGCCGCCGAACGGGCCGCGCGGTCGGCGGCCGCGCTCGATGCGAGCTGCACCGCCTGGGCGGCCTGGGCTTTTGCCGCCACCTGCACCTGCTGCTCGGCCTGATGACGTTGCAGCGCCGAGAGCCGCGCCTGCTCCTGGTCGAGCTGCACGCCCAGCGCCGTCAGCCTTGCCTGCTCCTGGCGCAGGACCCGGGCGCGCCGTTCGAGCTCCCCGCCCAGGCCGCGCAGCACCATGAGCCCGGTCATCGCGTCGTCCGGACTGACCGGTGCGCCCAGCAAGGTCTCCGACGGATACAGCGACAGCCGCTCGATCACCGGCAGCAGCGGCGCCAGGGCCGCGGCATCGGCGGCGAGCGCACGCCGGGCCACGTCGGCCTCGCCATCGAGTGCGGCGATCCGGTCCGATGCGGCCGCGGCATTGCGTTCGGTATCCTGCACCCGAGATGCGGCGGCGACGGTCGCGTCGGACAGCGCAGTCGCATGGGCATGGTCCTGCTCCGCCCGCAGCCTGGCCGCGGCAAGGCGGGCCGTCGCCTGGCTTGCAAGTCCCTTTGCCGCGAGCCGCTGCGCCGAGAGCGCCTGCCGCTGCGCCTGCAGGCGCCGCTGCTCCACGGACCGGTCCCGCCGCGACGCATGGTGCGACGCCGGTTGCGGCGCGGCGTGGCGATGCACCCTCTGGTCCGGCGGGCGCGCCACGGACATGGACGGCGCGACCAGCACCAGCATCCCGGCCACCAGGATCCGCCGCAGGCGCATCACGGGCGCCGGCCCGGGATCGATCGGGCTCGGCCGGCGTGCAGCGAGGCAGGGGGAGCCGGTGCCCGAAGCGTTGTTCATGCGCGGCGGCTCACCAGCATCGGGTATCCGGCCGAACTGTCCCCCTTCGCCGGATGACGCTCTAGCCGCCGGCGATCAGCGACTGCCCGGTCATCGCCAGCGGCTGCTCGAGCCCCATCAGCGCCAGGATAGTCGGCGCCAGATCGGCGAGCCGTCCGTCGGCCAGCGTCGAGTTCACCCGGCCGCTCAGCACCAGCGGCACCGCGTTCAGCGTGTGCGCGGTGTGCGGCTCGCCGGTGACCGGGTCGCGCATCATCTCGCAGTTGCCATGGTCCGCGGTGGCAAGCAGCACACCGCCTTGTGCATCGACCGCCGCGACAAGGCGGCCGAGCCCGGCATCGACGGTCTCCACCGCCTTGATCGCCGCCTGCAGGTTGCCGGTATGCCCGACCATGTCCGGGTTGGCGTAGTTCAGCACGATCAGGTCGTACTGGCCGGTCCCGATCGCCGCGACCGCCTTGTCGGTCAGTTCCGGCGCCGACATTTCCGGCTGCAAATCGTAGGTCGCGACCTTCGGCGAGGGCACCATGATGCGGTCCTCGCCCGGCAGCAGCGCCTCGCGGCCGCCATTCAGGAAGTAGGTGACGTGCGGGAATTTCTCGGTCTCGGCCATGCGCAGCTGGCGTCGTCCCGCCCTGGCCACGACTTCGCCGAGCAGGTCCTCGAGGTTCTGCGGCGCGAACAGCACGCCGAGCCGGTCGGCCAGGTCGTCGCTGTAGCGGGTCATGGCGACCACGCCGGCCAGTTGCGGCGGCGTCTCGCGGGGAAAGCCCGAGAATTCGACGTCCAGGATCGCGTTCATCAGCTGCCGGATCCGGTCGGCGCGGAAGTTGAACGAGACGATGCCGTCGCCGTCCTGCATGCCGTCATAGCCGTGCAGCACGGTCGGCGGGACGAACTCGTCGGTAATGCCCGACGCATAGGCGGCTTCGAGCACCTGGTCCGGATCCTGGTCGCGCGGCCCGTGTGCGGACACGATGGCGTTGTAGGCCATCTGCACGCGCTCCCAGCGCTTGTCCCGGTCCATCGCATAGTAGCGACCGGAGATCGTCGCGAGCTGAACCTGCGGCGGCAAGGAGCGGCGCAGTTCCGCTACGTCGGCACGCGCCGACTGCGGCGGCGTATCGCGGCCGTCGGTGAAGATGTGGAACGCCACCGGCACGCCGGCATCGACCAGGATGTGGGCAAGGGCGGCCGCGTGCGTCTGGTGCGAATGCACGCCGCCCGGCGATACCAGCCCCATCAGATGCGCGGTGCCGCCGGTCTCGTGCAGCGATGCGATCAGGGCGCGGAGGGCAGGTGCCTGCGCCAGCGACCCATCCTCGACCGCCATGGTGATACGCGGCAGCTCCTGCATCACCACCCGGCCGGCGCCGATATTGAGGTGGCCCACCTCGGAGTTGCCCATCTGGCCGAGCGGCAGCCCGACATCGTGCCCGCACGTCCGCAGGAACGAGCGTGGCCCCTGTGCCCAGAGCCGGTCGAAGTTGGGTGTCTCGGCCTGGGCCACCGCATTCTCGGTGCTGTCCTCGCGCCAGCCGAAGCCGTCGAGAATCACCAGCATCACGGGGCGCCTGGCCTGGCGGGTCGGGATGGTGGCTGGCATCGATATCTCCTCGGCCGGTCGAACGACAGGTCGGGAGCGATTGTGCCATCAAACTCCGAGGCTGCGAACCGTGCGGATCGCCGCAGCGGCCGCAGCCCCGGGAGCATACTGCCCGAACGATCGGTGTCAGGGACCGGATCGGGCAACCAGGGTCACGACGATCTAGTGGGCCGTCTTGGGGCCGGTCGTCGTCGGGTCGTTCGGGCCGGTGCTGCCACCGGTCGATGGCGGGTCGCTTGCCGGAAAGGTATCTTCCAGCGCGTCGTCTTCCATTTCCTCGGTGGTCGTCGGCACGTCGGTTTTCTTGTCTTCGTCCAAGGCTCGCCTCCTCTGGTGATCCTCGTGGCACAGCGCAGCCGGCGAACCCGGGTTGCGCGCCGGCACGTCCGGTCCAATCTTTCGGGAACACGATCCCCTCGAACTCAACGAACCCGGAGCACCCGCACATGAGCAGCTCAACCACGCCCGAGACCTCTGCCGGCGGCACCGAGGCCTTCGACGACGCAACCCTGCGCCAGCGACTGACGCCGCAGCAGTACCACGTGCTGCGCGAGCACGGCACCGAGCGCGCCGGCACCAGCCCGCTGAACTACGAGAAGCGCGACGGCCTGTTCCACTGCGCGGTCTGCGACAGCGCGCTGTTCAGCTCCGACACCAAGTACGAGAGCGGCAGCGGCTGGCCGAGCTTCTTCGCGCCGATCGAGGGTGCGGTCGAGAACTTGGTCGATACCAGCCACGGCATGCGCCGGGTCGAAGTGCTTTGCGCCAAGTGCAAGAGCCATCTCGGCCACGTCTTCCCGGACGGACCGAAGCCGACCGGCGAACGTTATTGCATGAACGGCGTGTCGCTGGCGTTCGAGCCCGCAGCTGGCTGAACGATCACCGGGCGCCGGGGCCTACTGCAGGAAGCCCCAGCGTTCGGTCGCCGGTTCCGCCTGCGCCCAGTTCCAGCTTCCCGACCCGGGCTCGGAACATTCCGTCGTGACGTAGTCGGCGTGGCGGTATCCATCGACGACGGTGAACACGACCTCGCGGCAGTCGGCCAGCGGGTTCGGTATCATACCGGCGACCCGAAGGGTTCCGTGTGCATCGCCGAACGGCAGCGTATGGGAGATGTGCCACTCGGCTGCCTCACCGGGCGGGAGCCGGCCCGCGACCTCGGCGATCGCATCCTGCTGGCCTTCCTGCTGCACCCGCGCGATGTAGTGCACCAGCGCATCGACCGCCGCCTTGGTGCCGAGCCCGACCGCCGTCCCGACCACCGGATTGACGCTCGCCGTCCCGACCGCGACCCCGACGACCGCACCGGCGCCGCTGCCGATCGACCCGCACCCCTGCAGCGGCAGCAGGGCCATCGCGATCATGCCGAGCCGCGCGGCGCCGCTCATTGCAGGGCGCCCCAGCGCGACGTTGCCGGTTCGGCGGTGGCCCAATGCCAGGTTCCGTCGGCCTGGCAGACCGACGCGGTATAGAATCGCCGGGCCGGGTGCTTCTCACGGACGTAATCGACCGAGAAGACGATCTCCTTGCACGACAAGCCGGCCGCGTCGTTGCCGATCAGCCGGACCACCGCGACCTCGCCATGCTCGTTCGCCTCGATCGGGATGTCGTGGTCCACCCGCCATGGGCCGCTGCCGCCGACCGGCAGCCGGCCGGCGACCGAGGCGATCCGTTGCTGTTCGGCGTGATGCACGGATTTCTCCAAGGACTGCACCGCAGCCGATGCCACCGCCTGCGCGCCGAGGCCAATGCCCGTGGTGACTGCCGCATTGCTGGTGATCGCACTGGCCACCGCCGCGCCGCCGACGCCCGCGCCGGCGGCCGAGCCCTCGGTCAACAGCGACGAGCATCCTGCCAGCCAGACGCTCGACACGCCGATGGCCGCCACGGCGAGCCAGGCCCGCCGCGTTTGGTCTAAAACTCTCAAATCATCCCCCGTTGCCGGTCTTTCAACAATCGTGCCCGACGAACCGCTGTTTCGGCAACGGCACCGATGGCATTTCGGCCCGGCGATGCTAGACGATGGACATGGCAAGCTTCCCGAACGTCGTCGTCCTCGACCACCCGCTGGTGCAGCACAAGCTGACCCGTCTTCGTCAGGTCACCACGTCGACCGCGGGTTTCCGGCGGCTGACCCGCGAGATCAGCCTGCTGATGGCCTACGAGGCGACCCGCGATTTGAAGCTGGAACCGGTCGAGATCGAGACACCGCTCGAGCCGATGACCGCCACCATGCTGTCCGGCAAGAAGCTGTGCTTCGTCTCGATCCTGCGCGCCGGCAACGGCATCCTCGACGGGATGCTGGACCTGGTCCCGGCCGCGCGGGTCGGGCATATCGGCCTCTACCGCGATCCGGACACGCTGGAGCCGGTCGAATATTACATCAAGCTGCCCGACGATCTTTCGGAACGCTTCTGCATCGTCGTCGATCCGATGCTGGCGACCGGCCACTCCGCGGTCGTGGCGGTGACCAAGCTGAAGCAGGCGGGCGCGAAACAGATCGCCTTCGTGTGCCTGCTGTCGGTGCCAGAGGGGCTCGCCACCTTCACCGAGGCGCATCCGGACGTGAAGGTCATCACGGCGGCGATCGACCGCGAACTCGACGAGCATGGCTATATCCGGCCGGGCCTCGGCGATGCCGGCGACCGGCTATTCGGCACCAAGTAGCGGGACTGCACAGGACGACATGTTCTGATCGCTCGAGATCAGAAAGGCACCTCGCGCCGACAGGTGTCTGACCGCCGGGAATCGCGCCTGCTGAGTCGAACCCTGCATTGCCTCTGCGTCAGACGATGCGATCCGACCGGGTCAGACGCGCCTGCACATTCTCCTCGATCGCGCGCAATGTCTGCTCGAGATGCTCCGCGGTTTTCCGCGCTGCCACCTCGGCATCGCCGTTCCGGTAATGCTGCAGCAGCTCCGCGTGATCGGCGTTGTTGAACGCCATCAGTTCCTTGGATGCATGCATGGACAGGGTAACGTAGGCACCGGCCGCTTCGGCCAGGCTGGCGACGATCCGGGCCAGCCTCCCGTCCGGAGCGGACAGCGTCAGCTCGCGGTGGAAGACCACGTTGAGCCCGGCCCATCGCTCCGGGTCCAGCTCGGCGCAGAGCCGGAGATGGGTGGCTTCCGCGGCGGCGAGATCCCCCGGCAATGCCAAGGCGAGGGCGCTGACCACCAGCCGTGGTTCGAGCAGGATGCGAAGCTCATAGAGTTCGCGGACGTCGGCCAGCGTCAGGCCGCGAACCAGAACGCCGCGATGGGTGTCCAGTCCGATCAACCCTTCGGCCAGAAGATCGCGGAAGGCCTCGCGCACCGGCGTCGTGCTGACGCCGAGACGGGCTGCAACCTCCTCCTGCCGAAGACGCGCTCCAGCCTGGTGCGTGCCTCTGAGGATCTCGGTCCGGAGCACTCCGACGACATACTGCCGGGCCGTCTGGGGTCGTCTGCTGTCCATACTTCGTCCCCGAAAATCCGACTTCAGTTCGGTCGTTCCCATACCGTGAGGCAAGCTGGTGCTCCAAGGGCAGGGTGCGCCTCATAAGCGTGCATTATGCACAATGCACGCTTATCGCATGGCGCGCAGGGCGGTTCGCAGCGTGTCGTGGCCGCGAGCCACGGCGCGGCACGGCTCTTGCGATGCGGAGGTTCGTAACAAGTCGGCGGTAAAAACGATGATCGGACTGCCTTTCCCTGGACTTTCCCGGCGCGGTGCTCTTCAGGCTGCAGGTGCGGCCGTGCTGACGTCCCTTACGGCGCCACGCCTCGCCCGCGCCGCCACTCGCGAGGTCACGTTCGTCGAAGCCGTACATAATCTCGGCTACATCGATCTCTATGTCGGCCAGCACGCAGGATATTTCGAGAAGAACGGCATCAAGCTGAACGTGTCGGCGGCAGGCGGGGATACCCAGGCCTTCGCCGCCGTGCTCGGTGGCTCGGCGATGTTCGGCATCGGCGACCCGACCATGGTTCCGATTTCCGTCGAGAAAGGCGGGCCGGGCAAGGTCGTCGGCAGCGTGGTGCAGCGGGCGCAGTATTTCGGGGTCTCGGAGACACTCAAGCCGATCACCGATCCAAAGCAATTTAAAGGTCTGCGGATCGTCACATCGCCCGACCCGAACACCAACTACAGCGTGACGAAACGTCTGCTGACGCAGGCGGGACTGGTGATCGGCCGCGACGTGCAGATCATCCAGGTCTCGCCCGGTACCGAGATCGGCGCCATGCTGGCCGGACAGGCCGATGTCGCCATTGCCTATCAGCCCGGTGTCGCACAGGCGAAATCCCAGGGCGCGCACATCGTGTTCGACTTCTCGAATGCGATCGGTCCGTTCTGCAACACCGGGATCATGGTGCTCGACAACACGATCAAGGGAAATCCCGACATCATCCAATCGCTCTGCAACGGGTTCCAGCAGGCGATGCGACGGACGTATGCCGATCCGGCCTTCGCCAAGCAGGTCGCCCGGAAGGAGTTCCCCCAGCTTCCGCCTGATGTCATCGACAACGCGATCGACACGGAACTGCAGTACCGAATCCCGTCGGAGTCCGTCGTGGTCGACGAAGCTCAGTGGGATAATCTGATGAAGATGCAGGTGTATCTGAAGAACATCGAAGGCACGACGAAGTTCGAACAGATCGTCGATAACAGCTTCGCCAGGAAAGCGGCTGCAGGCTGAGCGGGTTGGCCCAGGCCCCGGGCAAGCGGAAAGCACTGCTCGAGGCACATGATCTCGGCAAGGACTTCCTGTCGGACGACGGGAGCGAGCTCGAGATCATCCGCTCGATCTCGTTCACGCTCGCCCCCGGGGAGATCGTCAGCCTGGTCGGACCGTCCGGCTGCGGCAAGACAACGCTTCTGAACCTTCTCTGCCGCCTCACCGAGCCGAGCCGGGGCGCCGTGCTCTGGAATGGTCACGAGATCGGCAGCGTGCCTCCCGGCGTCGGATACATGCTGCAGAAAGACCTGTTGCTGCCGTGGCGGACGGCACTCGGGAACGTCATGCTCGGCCTCGAGGTGAAGGGGGGCACCCGCGCTGCGAACACCGCGCGGGCCCACGCACTGCTCGACCAGCTCGGGCTCGCGGCGTTCGCAGGACACTACCCGTCGACGCTGTCGGGCGGCATGCGGCAACGGGTGGCGCTTGCTCGAACGCTCGCACCCGAACCGGACGTGCTGCTGTTCGACGAACCGTTCTCGGCTCTCGACTTCCAGACGAAGATCCTGATCGAGCGGGACACGCTTCGGCTCGTGCGTGAGCTGGGGCGCTCGCTCCTGCTCATCACGCACGATGTCGAGGAAGCCGTCAGCCTGTCCGATCGTGTCCTCGTCCTGTCACGCCGGCCCTGCACAATCGTATCCGAACACAGGATCGATCTCGATGATGACCGCAGCAATCTTATCGCGCTTCGCGAAAGCAAGGGGTTCGCGCACCATGTCCGACAAATCTGGACAGAACTCGATATCCGTTGATGCGCGGGCACGTGCGCGTGTCTCGGAAGCCGTCGTGCGGCGGCGGCGTCAGCGGATACAGGTTCTGCTCTGCCAGCTTCTCTGCTTCGCCCTGATCATAGCGATCTGGCAATGGCAGACCGCGACGGGCGCGGTCAGCGCATTCCTCTACGGCTCGCCCTCGGGGATCGCCACGGCGCTTGTCGCAGCCGTCCGTAACGGCTCGCTATGGACGGATCTCACGACCACCGCGCTGGAGACTCTGGCCGGCTTCGCGCTCGGCAACGTCATCGGCACGACGCTCGGGCTTTTGCTCTGGTATTCGAAGTTCATTTCCCGTGTGCTGCAGCCGTTCATCCTGGCGCTCGGGTCGATCCCGATCATCGCACTCGCGCCGATCACCATCATCTGGTTCGGAACCGGCTTCGCGTCGAAAGTCGCCATGTCCACGCTGTCCGTCTTGGTCGTCTCGATCATCATCGCCTACAAGGGCGCGCTCGGCGTCGATCCCGACCAGATCAATCTCATGCTGTCGCTCCGCGCACGCCGGTCACAGGTGTTTCGCCTTCTCGTCGTGCCGGCCTCGATGACGGATATTTTCGCAGGGCTGAAGCTCACGGTCGGGTTCGCGCTCGTCGGCGCCATCGTCGGCGAGTTCATGTCCTCGACACAGGGGCTGGGCCACCAGATCTTCAAGTCGGGCAGCCTCTACGCGATTTCCGCGGTATTCGCGGAGCTGGCCGTGACCGTGGTCCTGGCGCTTATCCTGTCCAGCGTCGTGACGCATGTCGAGCGAATGCTGCTCCCATGGCGCCATGATCTTTCCTGAATCCATCGAGAGAAGAACAATCCAATGATCCGCACGATTTCCAAGGACGGCAACCTGAAATATGCGCTCGCCAGCGGTGAGCCGTGTATCGAGACCATACGGCCCGGCGAGATGATCCGCATCGAATGCGAAATCAACTGCAATGCGGGAATCATCACCTCGACCGATTCGAAGATCACCCCAGCCAATGTCCACTTCCCCTTCGTCAATCCGGCGACCGGACCGCTGTTCGTGGAGGGGGCGAAACGCGGCCAGGCTCTTGCCGTCACGATCCACGAGATGGAGCTGGACGAGATCGGCTATACCGCCCTGTATCCGGGATCCGGCATGTTCCCCGACTGGGTGAGAAACAAGGAGTTCGGGCACCATACACGTGCCATGCGCGTTTCGGACGGCGTCGTGCACTGGAGCGACACCAGGAAGCTGCCGATCAAGCCGATGGTCGGCGTGCTCGGGGTGGCACCCGTGCATGGTGGCGTACTGACCGTGGATAACGGAGTGCATGGCGGCAATCTCGACGTGCAGGAAATCGGCCCGGGCAGCACGATCACGTTCGACGTGCACCAGGACGGCGCAGGACTTTATGTCGGCGACTGCCACGCCCTGCAGGGCGACGGCGAGTGCGTCGGGATGGGTGCGACGGAAATCGGCGCGCGCGTCACCTTCAGCGTGGCGCTGGTGGACAAGCCCACGCGTCTCACCTGGCCGCGGATCGAGACCGCGACACATATCGCGACGCTCGGCTGCGCACGGCCGCTCGAGGATGCGATGCGGACGGCATTCCAGGAGATGGTCTACTGGCTGGCCGACGAGTACGGTTTCACCGAGGTCGAGGCTTATCTTTTTCTCGGCCAGATCGCCGAAGCCCGCTGCACGCAAGTGGTCAATCCCAAATACACCTACATCTGCAAGGTCGCGAAGAACCTGCTGAACGATCCGACGGCGTGACGCTTTCGGATCGGGTCGAAGGCGCGCTCGCACGCATTGCGCTGCGCGATAGTGCGCTCGGCGCCTGGGCGCATGTCGATACGGCCGGGGCGCGGCAGCAGGCGCGACGGGCGGATGATGCCGCGCCGCTTCGAGGTCTTCTGCTGGGGGTCAAGGACATCATCGATGTCGGGGGTCTTCCGTGTGGCGTCGGAAGTCCGATCTTCAGGGAGCGGCACGCCTTCGCCGACGCGGCGATCGTGGCGCGCCTCAAGGCGCTTGGCGCGATCGTGCTGGGCAAGACGGTGACCACGGCATTCGCCTTCCTGGACCCCGCCGCGACCCGCAATCCGCACGACCTGTCGCGCTCGCCCGGAGGATCCTCGAGCGGCTCGGCCGCCGCAGTCGCGGACAGGCATGTCGATGCGGCACTCGCAACACAGACGGCCGGCTCGATCGCGCGTCCTGCCGCCTTCTGCGGGATCGTCGGCTACAAGCCGACGCATGGGTTGTTCGGGCTTGCCGGCGTCGCCGCCTCGGCGCCAACGCTCGACACGGTCGGCTGGATGTCGCGCGACATCGCGACGACCTGCAGGATCCATGCGGCGTTGACCGGCGAACCCCCGTCCCGTCCCGCAAGCCGCCTCGGCTCCTGCCGCACCGTGCATTGGGAGCGGGCCGATGAGGCAATGCGCGATGCCTTCCTGCTGTGCGCGGCAGCACTCGGAGCCGCCGAAGTCGCATCTCCGCCGGCTGCACTGGACGTCCTGCACGCGACGATCATGCGCTTCGAGATGACCCGCGATCTCGCGACCGAATGGCTCCAGCACCGCGAGTTGCTGCCGCAATCCTTGCGGGAGTTCCTGTCGGGCGCCGCTCCCACCGATGACGCCTATCGGGCCGCCAGGTCGGCGCGGAACGGGTTCGACTTCGATGGGCTCTTCGGCGCCAGCCAGGTGCTCGTCCTGCCGTCGGCGGCGGGAGAGGCGGTGGCGTTCGGGTCGACCGGGGATCCGGCCTTCAACCGCTTCGTGACGCTGCTGGGATGCCCGAGCGTCACCTTGCCATTCGCCCGGGGTTTGGGAGGGCTACCGCTCGGACTGCAACTGATCGCCCGGCCGCATGAGGACGCGATGCTGCTGGCGACAGCTGCGATCGTCGAGCAGGCGATCCGTGATGACGGGTCATGGCCGTCCGGCATCACGCAGGCAGCGTTGGGATAATGGGATTTATTTCGCGTAACCTGGGACGTCCCTGAGCCCAGACATCAGGCAAGGCGTCCATCATTTCGCGAATTGCTAGATGCGCTTGACCACGTAGCGTTCCCGAAGCGCGTGCTCGATCTGCTGGGCGTGTTCGGGATCGCGGGCTTCCAGCATGACCTCGAGATGGGCCGCCTGCACGCTGGGGGTCGCGAACAGGCGCTGGTGCGACACCTCGATGATGTTGCCGCCGCTTTCGCCGATGATGGTGGCGATGTCCGCCAGCACGCCCGGGCGATCCGGAATTTCCATCAGCAGCCGCAGCAGCCGGCCATCGCGGAGCAGCGTGCGCAGCAGCGTGTTGGCCAGGATGCGGCTGTCGATATTGCCGCCGCAGACCGGTATCGCGACGCGCCGACCGCGGAACATGTCCGGGTTGGACAGGATGGCCGCAAGCGCTGCGGCGCCGGCGCCTTCGGCAACCTGCTTCGCCGCTTCCGCCATCAGCGTCAGCGCATCCTCGACTGCCAGTTCCGATACCGTAATGACCCGGCTGACATGGCGCTTTACCAGCTCGAGCGGTCGCCGGCCGACCTGTAGCACGGCCATGCCCTCGGCGATCGTGGCACCACCCGGCGGCATGACCTCGTCGGCCGGGAAGCCTGCCAGCGAGGCGTAGTTCTCCACCTGCACGCCGATGATCTCGATGCCCGGACGCATCTCGACGGCCGCGGCTGCACTGCCCGAAATCAGCCCGCCGCCGCCGATCGGGATCACCAGCACATCGAGCGGCCCGGCATCCTCGAGCAGCTCCAGCGTGAGCGTCCCCTGGCCGGCCATGACCGCGACATCGTCATAGGGATGGACGAACACCCGCCGTTCGCGCTCGCACAGCTCGAATGCGTGCACGCTCGCCTCGGAGAAGCTGAGACCGTGCAGGACGACGCGGGCGCCCCAGGCAGCGGTCCGGGTGACCTTCGCCGCCGGAGTGAATTTCGGCATGACGATGACGGCGTCGATGCCGAGCAGGCTCGCATGCCGCGCCACGCCCTGGGCATGGTTGCCGGCCGACACGGTGATCACGCCGCGGGCCCGCTCGTCGTCGGTCAACAGCGCCAGCTTGTTGGCGGCACCGCGCTCCTTGAACGAACCGACCGCCTGCAGGTTGTCGAGCTTCAGGGTGATGTCGGCGCCGGTGACGCGGGACAGTCTCTCGCTGCGGATCGTCGGCGTACGCAGGATGCGTCCGGCGATGCGCGCATGCGCATCCCGAACGTCCTGGAGACCGATCATCGCCCGGTCGATCTCAGCCGAAGCTGACGTTGAGGATCTCGTAGGTGCGGTCGCCGCCGGGCGCAGGTACCGATACCGTATCGCCCTTGCGCTTGCCGATCAGCGAACGGGCCAGCGGCGCCGACACCGAAAGCAGCCCCGACTTGATGTCGGCCTCGTACACGCCGACGATCTGATACGTGGCTTCCTTGTCGGTTTCCTCGTCGACCAGCTTCACCTGGGCGCCGAACTGCACGTGGTCGCCGGACAGGCTGGACGGATCGATCACCTCGACCGCCGAGATGACTTCCTCGAGCTCGCCGATCCGGCCCTCGACGAACGACTGGCGATCACGGGCCGCATCGTATTCGGCGTTCTCGGACAGGTCGCCGTGGCTGCGGGCCTCGGCGATCGCGCGGATGACCGCCGGGCGCTCCTCGCTCTTGAGCTTGCGGAGTTCGTCTTCGAGCCGCTGCAGGCCGCGGCCCGTCATTGGAAATTTCTGCAACGAACACGTCCCCAGACCTGGTGATAGGCTACATCGAAGCGATCGACGGACCGGCCCGGGCGGGAGTAACCCCAGGTGCCTTCCGTCGTCCGACCGCTCAGAACGATCCGTGAAAGTAGGACTGCAACGGGGCGACTTCAAGCGGGCCGGATCGCATTGCCGCGATCGCATAGACCGCCGCCCTGGCTCCGGCGATCGTGGTGAAGTGCGGAATGCCGTGGGTAAGGGCGCTGCGGCGGATGTCGAAGCTGTCGGTCACCGACTGCGCGCCGCCGGCAGTGTTGATCACCATCTGCACGTCGCCGGAGCGGATCGCGTCGACGCAGTGGGGCCGGCCCTCCAGCACCTTGTTGACGATGGCAGCCTCGATCCCGGCCTGCTTCAGGGTGGCGGCGGTGCCGCGCGTCGCCAGCAGCTTGAACCCCATATCGACCAGGCGCCGGCCCAGCGCGCCGATCGCCTGCTTGTCGCCTTGCCGCACCGACAGGAACACCGTGCCGGCCAGCGGCAGCTTCACCCCGGCGCCGAGCTGCGCCTTGGCGAAGGCGCGCTCGAAGCTGGCATCGAGGCCGATCACCTCGCCGGTCGAGCGCATTTCCGGACCCAGGATCACGTCGACGCCGGCGAACCGCGCGAACGGGAACACCGCTTCCTTGACCGCGACGTGCGGCGCAATGGCCCGGTCGTCGAGCCGGAACTCGGACAGCTTGGCGCCGGCCATCACCCGCGCGCCGATCTTGGCGATCGGCACCCCGGTCGCCTTGGCGACGAACGGCACGGTGCGCGACGCACGCGGATTGACCTCGAGCACATAGATCGTGTCGCCCTTGATCGCATACTGCACGTTCATCAGCCCGACGATGCCGAGCTCGCGCGCCATCGCCTCGGTCTGCGCCTTGAGCTCGGTGATGGTGGCGGGCGACAGCGAATAGGGCGGCAGCGAGCAGGCACTGTCGCCGGAATGGATGCCGGCCTCCTCGATATGCTCCATGACGCCGGCGACATAGACCTGGGTGCCGTCGCAGATGCAGTCGACATCGGTCTCGATCGCATCGTTCAGGTAGCGATCGATGAGGACCGGCCCGTTCGCGATGTCCGGCCCGGCCAGCTGCAGTGCCACGCGCATGTAGCGGGCGAGGCTGGCGCGGTCATGCACGATTTCCATCGCCCGGCCGCCCAGCACGTAGGACGGGCGGATCACCACGGGATAGCCGATCCGGTCGGCCACTGCCTCGGCTTCCGCCGGGGAACGGGCGATGCCGTTTTCCGGCTGGCGCAGGCCGAGCTTGTGCAGCATTGCCTGGAACCGCTCGCGGTCCTCGGCACGGTCGATCGCATCGGCGGGGGTGCCCAGGATCGGAATGCCGGCCCGCTCCAGCGCACGGCTCAGCTTCAGCGGGGTCTGGCCGCCATACTGCACGATGCAGCCGAGCACCGTGCCGGCCTCCTGCTCGCGCCGGATCAGCGCGATGACGTCCTCTTCGGTCAGCGGTTCGAAATACAGCCGGTCCGAGGTGTCGTAGTCGGTCGAGACGGTTTCGGGATTGCAGTTGACCATGATGGTCTCGAAGCCGGCCTCGCGCAGCGCATAGGCGGCATGGACGCAGCAATAGTCGAACTCGATGCCCTGGCCGATCCGGTTCGGCCCGCCGCCGAGGATGATGATCTTGTCCCGCGCGGTCGGGTCGCTCTCGCATTCCGGCTGGCCGTAGCCGCCTTCGTAGGTCGAGTACATGTACGGCGTGGCGGATGCGAACTCGGCAGCGCAGGTATCGATCCGTTTGTACACCGCATGCACGCCGAGGCGGGTGCGCAGCTGGTGCACCGCCGTTTCGTCAAGCCCGGACAGCACCGCCAGGCGCGCGTCCGAGAAGCCCATCGCCTTCAGGCGGCGCAGGCCGAACGCGTCCTGCGGCAGCCCGCCGGTCTCGACCTCACGCTCGCACACGATGATCTTGTCGATCTCGCGCAGGAACCACGGATCGAACTTGCAGGCGGTGTGGATGTCCTCGACCGACACGCCGGCGCGCAATGCCTGGGCTGCCATCAGGATGCGGTCGGGCTTCGGCTGGCTGAGCGCGGCGCGGAATGCATCATGCCCGCCATCGCCGGGCGGCTCGACCGGATCGAGACCGGACAGGCCGGTTTCCATCGAGCGCAGGCCCTTCTGCAGCGCCTCGTTGAAGCTGCGGCCGATCGACATCGCCTCACCGACCGATTTCATGCTGGTCGACAACATGGCAGGGCTGCCCGGGAACTTCTCGAAGGTGAAGCGCGGGATCTTCACCACGACATAGTCGATGGTCGGCTCGAATGCCGCCGGCGTGGTGCCGGTGATGTCGTTGGTGAGCTCGTCCAATGTGTAGCCGACGGCCAGGCGTGCCGCGACCTTGGCGATCGGGAAGCCGGTGGCCTTGGATGCGAGTGCCGAGGAGCGCGACACGCGCGGGTTCATCTCGATCACCACCATGCGCCCATCGGCCGGGTTGATGCCGAACTGCACGTTGGAGCCGCCGGTCTCGACGCCGATCTTGCGCAGGCACGCGATCGAGGCGTCGCGCATGCGCTGGTATTCCTTGTCGGTCAGCGTCAACGCCGGCGCGACAGTCACGGAATCCCCTGTGTGTACGCCCATCGGATCGATATTCTCGATCGAGCAGACGATGATGCAGTTGTCGGCGGTGTCGCGCACCACCTCCATCTCGTACTCTTTCCAGCCAAGCACGCTTTCCTCGATCAGCACCTCGGTGGTGGGCGACGCGTCCAGGCCGCCGGTGACGATCTGCTCGAATTCCTCGCGGTTGTAGGCGATGCCGCCGCCGGTGCCGCCCAGCGTGAAGGACGGCCGGATCACCGCCGGCAGGCCGACGATGGCGAGGGCGTCGCGCGCCTCGGCAAGCGTGTGCGCGATCACGCTCTTCGGGCTCTCGATGCCGATCTCGGCCATCGCGTCGCGGAACTTGAGCCGGTCCTCGGCACGGTCGATGACCTCGGCATTGGCGCCGATCAGCTCGACATTGTGCGCTTTCAGGAACCCCGAGGCGTCCAGCGCCATGGCGGTATTGAGCGCAGTCTGCCCGCCCATGGTCGGCAGGATCGCGTTGGGCTTCTCGCGCAGGATGATCCGCTCGACGAATTCCGGCGTGATCGGCTCGACATAGGTCGCATGCGCCAGGCCCGGGTCGGTCATGATCGTCGCCGGGTTGGAGTTCACCAGGATCACCCGGTAGCCCTCGTCGCGCAGCGTCTTGCAGGCCTGGGCGCCCGAATAATCGAACTCGCAGGCCTGGCCGATAACGATCGGGCCGGCGCCGATGATCAGGATGGAGTTTATGTCTGTCCGCTTGGGCATTATCGGTGCGCCTTCAGGTGCGAGCGTCGGCCGGAGCCGGAACAAGTCGGTGCAGGAACTGGTCGAACAACGGCACGGTGAAATCGGTGGCGCCATGCGCCGGGCTGTAGATCATGCCCTTGCGGATTAGCCCGTCGCGCAGCGGTGCGACCGACTGCACGCGGGTACCCATCGCCGCCGCGACATCGCCGGAGCGATGCGCGTCGGGTCCGAGATCCGCCATCGCATGGCAGTAGGTTTTCTCTCGGGGCGTCAGCCGGTCGTAGCGGACCCGGAAGAAGCCGGCATCGAGTGCGCGTATGGCGCGGCCGTCGGCTTCCTCGATGTCGGCTACGCCGATGACCGGGCCGGCGGCGGCATTCCAGGCATGGTAGCCCCACTCCTGCAGGAAGTAGGGATAGCCGCGGGTGATCGCGACGATCCGGTCGAGCGCCGCATCGTCGAAGCGCGCACCTTCGACGCGCACCGGCTCGGCGAGGGCTAGCCTCGCATCGTCGTCGGACAGCGCGCCGATCTGCGGGAAGTCGAACAGCCGCTCGGCATAGGATTTGGAGCGTCCGCTCAGTCCGACCACCTGCGGCAGACCCGCCGCCATCAGCACCACCGGCAGGCTCTCCTGCATGATGCGATGCATGCTCATGATCAGCGCACTCATGTCGCGCTCGTCGAGATACTGGATCTCGTCCAGGATGATGGCGACCGCCAGCTTCCGCGACGCCGCCGCCCGGCCGACGGCGGCCAGCAGTTCGGGCAGGTCGGCTTCGAGATCGCCGCTATCCGCCGACCCCGGCTCGCCCTCGATGTCGAGTTCGAGTTCCGCGTCGCCGTAGCGCAGCTTGATGCCGGAGACGAAGCTCTTCAGCACGCGCAGCCCACGCTTGACCTGCTCGCTGAGCGCGCCGAGCCGGTCCAGCTCCAGCAGCATCCGGCGCAGATGCGGCACCAGCAGCAACGGCAGCGGCTTCTTTTCGTGCGCCTCGATCAGGCAGACCTTGAACCCGGCATCGCGGGCCAGCTGTGCGGCGCGGGTGAGCACGACCGTCTTGCCGACGCCGCGCAGCCCGACCGCGATGAAGCTCTTGGCGGCGCGGCCCAGCAGGGCGCGCTGCACGACGATCTCCACCTGCTCCAGCAGCAGATGCCTGCCGGCCAGCTCGGGCGGGGTCACGCCGGCGCCGGGCACGAACGGGTTGCGGATCGGATCCATATAGGAAGTTTACTCGATTATAGAGAGAATGCCATATACATCGCTAAACATCCTCAAATCGCCTTGCCGTTCATCAGCCCGACGAAGCGCTCGAACAGGTGGAAGCTGTCGGACGGACCCGGACTGGCCTCGGGATGGTACTGCACGGAGAAGGCCGGCCAGCGATCGCTGGCGATACCCTCGTTGGAGCCGTCGAACAGGCTGACATGGGTGATCCGCACGTCGGCCGGCAGGCTTTTGTCGTCGACCGCGAAGCCATGGTTCTGACTGGTGATCTCGACCTTGCCGGTGGCCAGATCCTTGACCGGCTGGTTGGCGCCGCGATGGCCCTGCACCAGCTTGTAGGTGCTCGCGCCCAGCGCCAGCGCCAGCAACTGGTGGCCGAGGCAGATGCCGAACACCGGCTTGCCCGCTTCGAGCACGCCCCTGATCGCGGGCACCGCGTAGCCGGCGGTCGCCGCCGGATCGCCCGGTCCGTTGGACAGGAACACCCCGTCCGGCGCGTGGGCCAGGATGTCCTCGGCAGTGGCGTTCGCCGGCACGACGGTGACGCGGCATCCGGCCTGCACCAGGCAGCGCAGGATGTTGCGCTTGGCGCCGTAATCGACCGCCACCACGTGCTTGGCGGTGGTATCCGGTCGTTTCGGTTGGGCGCCGTCTGCCCACGTGCCTTCGGTCCAGGCGTAGCTTTGGGTGCACGAGACCTCAAGCGCCAGGTCCATGCCCTCGAGCCCCGGCCAGGAACGCGCGATCTGCTGCAGCGCCGGGATGTCGAAGCCGCCATCGGCGGGATAGGCGAGGATCGCGGTCTGCGGTCCGTTGTCGCGGATGCGCCGGGTCAGTGCGCGGGTATCGACGCCGCAGATGCCGGGGATGCGGCGCGACTTCAGCCAGGCATCCAGGGGCTGGGTCGAACGCCAGTTCGACGGCTCGGTCAGGTCCTCCTTCACCACCAAGCCGCGGGCGGCGATGTTGATCGCCTCCTCGTCCTCGGGCGTGGTGCCGACATTGCCGATATGCGGGAAGGTGAAGGTGATGATCTGGCCGGCGAACGACGCATCGGTCAGCGTCTCCTGGTAGCCGGTCATCCCGGTCGAGAAGCAGATCTCGCCGATCGACTGCGCCTGGCTGTGCGCGCCGAAACCGCGGCCCCACATGACGCTGCCATCCGCCAGCACCAGTGCCGCGGTGGCCCCGGCCGGAGCGGGGTGCGGGTGTGATGATGCGCTTGGCATGGCCGGCTCCGCGGGCTTGGGGGAAAGGGAAAGGTCGGACACGACAAGGTCGGTCGCCTGCAGGATGGCGGTCCAGTGCTTGGGTGGAACCGCGCGCGCCTGTCGCCATTTACGGATGGCCTCGGTGCCGACGCCGGTCAGCCGGGCTGCCTGCTCGGTGCCTCCCAATCGTTCGATGATCGCCTCGACCGTCATCGGCATGACATAAGGACCTTCCAGACCGCGTCCGGACGGCTTAGCAAGAGGGTGGTCCATTGGGAAGATAATTCCCACTTGGCGGTCAAAGGCCGGATGGGAAATCTCTTCCCTGCATGGTCGGGTATGATGGAGTTCGACCCCATGTCGCTGCGTGTGCGCTTCACCGACGGTCTGAAAACGGCGATGAAGGCGGGTGACGCGCCCCGCGTCTCGACGCTTCGCATGGTGCTGGCGAGGCTCAAGGACCTGGATATCGCCGCCCGGCCCAAGGGCATCGAACAGATCCCCGACGACGAAGTCACCGCCATGCTCCGCAACATGGTCAAGTCCCGCAGGGAGTCCGCCACCATGTTCCTGCAGGGCGGCCGGGGCGAGCTGGCGTCCAAGGAAGATGCCGAGATCGTGGTGATCGAGGAGTTCCTACCGGTGCCGATGGACGAGGCGGCGCTGGTCCTCGCCGTCGCTGATGCGGTCGCGGCAACCGGAGCCGCGTCGATGAAGGACATGGGCAAGGTGATGGCGTCGCTGAAGACGACGCACGGCGCAGTACTCGATCTCGGCCGGGCCAACGCGCTGGTGAAGGCGCGGCTGTCCTGACCGGCTGATCGCACCCGCGGATGGCATTCGATCCCGCCTTTCTCGACGAGCTGCGCGCCCGCACCCCGCTCGGCGCGGTGATCGGGCGCAAGACCAAGCTCGTTCGGTCGGGGCGCCAGCTCAAGGCGTGCTGCCCGTTCCATGGCGAGAAGACCCCGTCCTTCTATGTCTATGACGACCATTTCCACTGCTTCGGCTGCGGCGCGCATGGCGACGCGATCTCGTTCGTCATGCAGGCGGAGGGGCGCTCGTTCATGGAGGCGGTCGAGGGCCTGGCCTCCGAGGCGGGCCTCGAGGTGCCGAAGCAGGCCCCCGCCGATCGCGGCCGGGCGGAGCGTGCACGAACCCTGACCGACGTGCTCGACGCCGCCCAGCGCAGCTACGTGCGCCGGCTGCACAGCGGCGAGGGCAGGGACGGGCTTTCCTACCTGCGTGGCCGCGGCCTGACCGACGCCACCATTGCCGACCATGGGCTCGGCTGGTCCGGCGACGGGCGCGGCAGCCTGATGACCGAACTCCGCGAACAGAACTTTCCGCCCGAGCTGATTGCCGAGGCCGGGCTGATGCGCGTGGACGAGGAGGGGCGTCCCAAGGGCGAGCTGTTCTTCAACCGGGTCACCTTTCCGATCCGCGACAAGCGCGGCGGGCTGGTGAGTTTCGGCGGGCGGACCCTGGGCGACGGCCAGCCGAAATACCTGAATGGTCCGGAGACCCCGCTGTTCATCAAGCGCCGCACCCTATTCGGGCTGGAGCGCGCCAGTTCCAACCTGCGCACGATCCGCCCGCCCGGCAGCACCGCCCTGGCATCGCGCGAACTGGTGGTGGTCGAGGGCTATATGGACGTGATCGCCCTGCACCAGGCCGGTTTCGGCGGCGCCGTCGCGCCGCTGGGCACGGCGCTCACCCCCGAACAGCTCGAGGCGCTATGGCGCGTGGCGCCGGCACCGGTGCTGTGTTTCGACGGCGATAGTGCCGGGCGGCGGGCGGCGATCCGGGCGGCCGAGACCGCGCTGCCGTTGCTGGACCCGGAGCGGACGCTGCGCTTCGTCCGGCTGCCGGAAGGCGAGGACCCGGACAGCCTGGTGCGCAAGCAGGGTGCACCGGCGATGACGGCCGAACTGGCCGGGGCGGCCGGCCTGGCCGACGTGCTGTTCGAGCTGCTGAGCGAGGGCATCAGGAACCCCGGTCCGGAGCAACGCGCGTCGCTGCACGCGAAACTGACCGAGGCCGCCGCGACGATCGGCCACAAGGGACTGGCCAGCGAGTACCGCCGCACCCTGCAGCAACGCTTCTTCGAGACGTTCGCCAAGCAACGCCAGACCGGCCGTGCCGGGGGGCGGGCACAGGATGGGAGGTCCGCGTTCAAGCCGGCTCCGGTCATGTCGGGCGCCAGGCCGGTTCCGGCCGCGGACCGGGTCAGGCTCGAGCGGATGCGCCTGCTGCTCGCGATCCTGCTCCGTCATCCGGACCTGCTGGCCGATGTCGAACAGGCGCTATGCGGGCTTGATTTACCCGACGATCTGGCGTCTATGCGGGCTGCGATTCTGGAGGCGGCCCATGCCTCACCGACACTTGACTCGGCAGGGCTCACAGCCCACCTGCAGTCAGCCGGACTGTCGGCACAAATCGACACGATATCGGCTCCCTCGCCTTTGCCCATGCCTGCCGGCGCGTCCCATGACGCAATGCCAGCGGAAGCGGAAAAGACGTGGTGGCATTTTTTTGGCTTCCTGAGTGTCGAGGGCTTGCGAGAACAGAGAGCAGCGGCGGAGCAGGCATTCATCCAGTGTCCGGATGAAGAGAGCCAGAAGCGATTGATCTTACGGAAAATGACGTTGGATTTCGTCGAACGTGGCGAGATTGCCGACGAAGAAGGCTGAAACGGCCGAGGCCATGAGCCCGACCCGCCTCGTGTGGCGTGGTCGTTGCGAGGCAATCGGCCAGGGACCGGGTTGGAGTTGAGTTAAGCATGGCGACGAAGACGGCGGCGACGACGGAAGCGACCACTGGCGAGCAGGATGCCGACGCCTCCTTGCTCGACACGCAATCCGCAGCAGTCAAGCGCCTCATCGCGCGTGGTCGCGAGCGCGGCTACATAACTTTCGACGAGCTCAACGCGGTCCTGCCGCCGGACCAGATGTCGTCCGAGCAGATCGAGGACGTAATGGCCGTGCTGTCCGAGATGGGCATCCAGGTCGTCGAGAACGAGGATAACGAGGAAACCGAAACTCCCCGCGAGGAGGAAGAGGAAAAGAAGCCCGAGGCCGAGGAGGGCGAGACCCCCACCGGCAACGTCGATGCCGAGAGCCTGGGCCGCACCGACGATCCGGTGCGGATGTACCTGCGCGAGATGGGCTCGGTCGAGCTGCTGTCCCGCGAAGGCGAGATCGCGATCGCCAAGCGCATCGAGGCCGGCCGCGACGAGATGATCGGCGGGCTGTGCGAAAGCCCGCTGACCTTCCGCGCGATCATTTCCTGGCATGACCGGCTCAAGGTCGGGCAGATGCTGCTGCGCGACATCATCGACCTCGAGGCGACCCAGGCCGGCAACGCGGCGCTGGAGGAAGTGCCCGAGGGCGGTGGCATCCCGACGCCGGCGGAGCCCAGCTTCGAGGCGGCGCCCGAGCTCGACGACCAGGATGAAGGCGAAGGCGTCGGCCTGTCTTTGTCGGCGCTCGAGGAGAAGCTCAAGCCGGAGGTTCTGCTCCATTTCGAGGAGATCGAGAACCTCTACAAGAAGCTGCACAAGCTGCAGGCCAAGCGGCTCGAAGGCCTCACTTCCGGCGAGGAAGTCTCCGATCGCTCGGAAAAGAGCTACGAGAAGCTGCGCGACGAGCTGGTTGCCAAGGTCGAGCAGGTCCACCTGCACAACAACCGCATCGAGGAGCTGGTCACCCAGCTCAAGCAGATCAGTCAGCTGCTGAACGGCCTCGAGGGCCGGATGCTGCGTCATGCCGAGAGCGCCAAGGTCAGCCGCGACGACTTCCTGCTGAAGTATCGCGGCCGCGAGATGGAGCCCGGCTGGATGGAGGCGATGGCGGTGCTTCCGGGCAAGCCCTGGAAGAACTTCGTCGCCAAGCATGCACCCGACGTGATGGATCTGCGCGTCAAGGTCGGGCAGATCGCCCAGGATACCGGCCTGCCGATCAGCGAGTTCCGGCGCGTCTATGCGACGGTGTCGCGCGGCGAGCGCGATTCCGCGCGCGCCAAGAAGGAGATGATCGAGGCCAACCTCCGCCTCGTGATTTCGATCGCCAAGAAATACACCAACCGCGGCCTGCAGTTCCTGGACCTGATCCAGGAGGGCAACATCGGCCTGATGAAGGCGGTCGATAAGTTCGAGTACCGCCGCGGGTATAAGTTCTCGACCTATGCCACCTGGTGGATCCGCCAGGCGATCACCCGCTCGATCGCCGACCAGGCGCGGACGATCCGCATCCCGGTGCACATGATCGAGACGATCAACAAGCTGGTGCGTACCTCGCGCCAGATGCTGCACGAGATCGGCCGTGAGCCGGCCCCCGAGGAGCTTGCCGAGAAGCTCGGCATGCCGCTCGAGAAGGTCCGCAAGGTGCTCAAGATCGCCAAGGAGCCGATCAGCCTCGAGACGCCGATCGGCGACGAGGAGGACAGCCATCTCGGCGACTTCATCGAGGACAAGACCGCGGTCATTCCGCTCGATGCGGCGATCCAGACCAACCTGCGCGAAGCCACCACGCGGGTGCTGTCCTCGCTGACGCCACGCGAGGAGCGGGTTCTGCGGATGCGCTTCGGCATCGGCATGAACACCGACCATACGCTCGAGGAAGTCGGGCAGCAGTTCAACGTGACCCGCGAGCGTATCCGCCAGATCGAGGCGAAGGCGCTGCGCAAGCTCAAGCACCCGAGCCGCAGCCGCAAGCTGCGGTCGTTCCTGGACGATTAGCCGGCGACCACGGCCGTGCTCGTTCGTTGCCCGGTTCTCGACCCCCACTGATGTTCCGGCCCGGATGCGGGCCGGAAGAGGCAAACACGAATGTCCATCTGGCAGCCGCAGCTCCAGGATCGGAGCACGACCCGGGTTGCTGTCGACGTCACCTTCCTGCGTCTGGATCCGAATGCCGTCGGCGCGCCGGTCCCTCCGGATGACGGCGTTCCGACGAGCTTTCCACCCGGTTGCGATCTGGTCAGGGTCCTGGCGCCGACCGTGGAGTTCTATCGCTACCTCTACAATACCGTCGGGAATGCCTATTGCTGGTGGCTCAGGCGCATGACGCCCGATATCGAGCTGGCCGCGCTGCTGGCGAATCCCAAGATCAGTCTGCATGTGCTGTATCGGGGCGGCGAACCGATCGGCTTCTTCGAGCTGGACGGGCGTGACAGCCTGGACGTCAATCTCAGCTATTTCGGGCTGATGCCGCACGCCATCGGCACCGGCGCCGGCTACCCGCTCCTGCTGGCCGCCGTCCACACCGCGCGTGCGGGCAGCAGTGGCGGGGTCGTCCGGGTCAATACCTGCACCGCCGATCATCCGAGGGCGTTGGGCACGTATCTGCGCGCCGGCTTCGTGCCGATGCGGACGGTGCGCGAGATCTGGGACATCCCGAACCGCCTCGGATTGCCGATCGCCGACCGCCTGCGGGCGTAGGCCGCCCTAGATGACCCGCGGACCGTCGCGCAATGGTCCGGGCGTGTCGGATCCGGTAATGCGCCTGGCTCCGTTGCCGCCCGCTTCTATCGGCATGGGCAACACGCCGCCGGTCCTGGCGCCGGCGCTGCCGACACGGCTGGCACCGATACCGTCGCGGCGGACCACGCAACCGGCAGTGCGGGTCCCGGCACAGGCGCGCGTGCGGCTGTTCGTGCCGTCGCGTGCGTGGGGCGGACGCCGGCGACGCGAGCTGCTGTTCGCAGCCGCCGGGCTGGCGGTTCTGTTCCATGTGCTGCTGACCGTGGCCATCCTGGAGGCGCCGCATCTGTGGCCCGCACCGGCGACCCCGCTCGCGGCGCCGCCGCCATCCGCCTCGGACCCGCCGACCATCGAGATGCTGATGGACAAGAACCGCTATGCCGGCGGCTCCCAGGCGACCCCGCCGGCGAGCCCGACGCCGCCGGCACCGGTCGCGCCGCCGTCGCCGCCCAAGCCGCAGCCACCCGCGGCGCCCGACCTGGCCTCATCCACCCTGGCGTCCCGCGAGCAGGTGACGGTGCCACCGGCGTCGCATGACCCGACCACGACGCGGCCGCCCAGCCCGACGCCCCCGGCGCCGGAGGCGGCAGCCCAGCCGAGCCAGCCCCAGGTCAACCTCGATCAGGCCGATGGGCTCGGCTACGGCATGCAGGACGATCCGAGGATCATCCCTGCGAGCCCGGACGACAGCCATGCCAACCGGATGCCTCCCTATCCGCCCGCCGCCGGCCGGCGCGGCGAGGAGGGATCGGTGCAGATGCTGATCCGGATCGCCGCCGACGGGTCGGTCACCTCGGTCGAGGTCGCGACCAGTTCGGGCTACCAGACCCTCGACCGCACCGCGCGGGACGCGGTCGTGCACTGGCACTTCAGGCCGGCCGTCCAGGACGGCGTCGCGGTCCCGACCCAGATGATGCAGGTCTTCAACTTCAGGATCGACCGCAAGCACCCGTAGGAACAACCCGGTGGTGGTTTGGACATCGCCAGCTATGACTTTCCTGTGTAATCGATGGGCGGTCTGGAACCTGCGGTTGGCGGATGGTCCAGGTCCTGCCCCGGTTCCGATATCTTGCAGGAAATGGCCGATGGCGAACTCGTGCACCACACACTGCGCATCGATGGCGCCCTGAAGATGCCCAACGATCTTCGGATGGCACGCAGCCCGGTCGTGCAGCGGGACGGCGCCTACCATCTCAGGCTCCCTGGCGGCGGTACTGCGCCGCTCTACGACCAGCCCGGCTTGGCGGCTCGAAGCTTCCTCGACGGCTGGTCGCCCACCGCCTTCCATCCCGGCATCGGTCCGTTGCGCCTGCTTGCATTCACCGGGCCGGATGGTGCCCGCGCCTGCTGGTTTCTCGACCAGGGCAACGTGCGCCTGGGCGACAGCCTGACCGACCTTCCGCCCGAGGTGGCGGGCGCGTTCCTGGCGGCTGCCTGCCCAATGCTGCAGGGCCTCGTCCGCGAGGTCATGCTGCGGCCGAGGCCGCGGCCGTCGGCACTCGAAGCCGCGGACGCGTTGCTGCTGCTCGGCCCGCTGGTATGCGAGCAGGCGGTGGAGGCGATCGGCGACGACCTCGTCCTGAAGCCGCGGATGATGCTGGTGGACAAGCTTTCGCCGACCATCTCGATCGACACTCCGGACGGAAACCAGGTCGAGGCCGGTATCGACCGCCTGCACATCCAGTCCGGCTTCGCCGTCACCCTGCAGGACCGCCTGGTCGCCTCGACCCGGAACGGCGTGCTGACCTGGCCCAGTCCGGTCAATGGCCGTCCGTTGCAGGTACAGGGCTGCCTGTATTTGGACGATTTCCGCCTGGCCTACCGGTTTGCCGATACCATCCACGGTCTGGTCTTCTACGTGATCGCTTCGGACCATCTGTGCCGCGCACTCGGGATATACTTCCCGACCGGCAACCTCCTGGTGGTGAAGGACGAGTGGAGCCGGCACCTGTCCGACGTCTATTTCCCGGACGGGGTCGGGCGCCGGATCGCCAGCCACTGCGCAGCCTGGGCGCAGGAGCTGGTTCCCTATCTCGCCCGCGGCGTGCAGGGGACCGCCAGCATCATGCGTGGCCCCTCGGGCGCGCATCTCGGCCATCAGCTCTGGAACGAGCTGACCGGCATGGAGACGCTGCTGACCCATGCGGCCGGGTCGTTCATCCCGGAATGGATCGTCGCCGGCGCCGGTGAGGGCGTCGAGTTCTGGGGCCCGATCGAGCGGCTGTTTCCCGAGCTCGAGGGCCGCGTCAACCGCACGCTCGCCGACGATGCCGGGATCACCGCGTATCTGTATGCCAAGGGCCTGTGCGCCGCGCGGGTGACCGGGGAACGTATCTCGGCCGAGTTGCGCCGGCGCCTGCAGGCGAGCGTGGACACGGGGGCGGCGCGGCATCGGCTGCACGCGCTTCGGCGCCAGACCGGCAAGGCGTCCGGCCCGCAAATGCCCGGCGACATGCCGCCGCCGGTCATCCTGCTGGGGCTGCGTGTCGAGAACCGGACGATGACCGACCTCGCCGGCTTCTGTATCAGGCTGGCCGGCCTGATCGCCAGGACCTGGCCGGGCGCGGTCCTGGTCGTGGATGGCCATAATTCGCGGGAAGGCGGGACCGGCGTGCACAGCAGCCGGATCATGAGCCATGGCGAGGTGCTGGCGGCGCACACGCCGCTGAGCATCGAGCAGGCGATCGTCGTCCAGATGCGCGCTGCATTGGCTGGCCTGCCGATCCATATCGAGGACACGCTCGACCAGCCGATCGGCGCCAGCCTGGCGTGGTCGATGCTGTCAGACTGCTTCATCTCAATCTGGGGCGCGAGCCTCGCCAAGTTCCGCTGGGTCTGCAACAAGCCGGGGCTTGCGGTCAGTAGCCGGGCCAACCTGCTGCACCGCGACGACCTGCACATCTACGACCAGCCGCGCTACATGGAAGACCCGACCCGGTTGCTGATGGCGGACCCCGCCTCCGTCACCGACGAACCGGACGCGCCCCGTCTGGTGCCGGTGGCCCTCGACAATCCCTTCTTTGCCAATTTCCGGGTCGACGAGGACCGGCTGTTCGACCAGTTCCGCGCCTTCGTGTTCGAGGTGATGACGGAGGCGTCGCTGAACGGTGCCGCGACCCCGCCGCCGGGGACGTAGGCGTCCGCCGCAGACGCACGGTTGTAGCCGGACTGTCGCGGACACGCGATTTTCGTCTAGGATTGTTCCGGAGGCAGCCGGTCTGGGTGCCCGACAGGATGCGTCCGGCGCCGCCCGACCGCAGGCTTTCGAGAGGATGGTCATGGTTTCGAGAGTGGCGATCATCGGTGCCGGCTGGTATGGCTGTCATCTCGGCAGTTCGCTGAAGTCGCTGGGCTTCGACGTCAAGGTGTTCGAGCAGCACCACCGGCCGCTGCACGAGGCATCCGGCAACAACCAGTTCCGACTGCATCTCGGCTTCCATTATCCGCGCCATCACGGCACCCGGGTGCAGTCGCGCGACGGGTTCATGCGGTTCATGGAGCGCTATCCGCAGCTCAGCCGCGAGGTCGTCGAGAACATCTACGCGGTGCCGAAGGCCGAGAGCCTGATCGACTTCGCGACATACCGGCTGATCATGACCTCGACCGGCATCGAGTTCCGGGAGCAGAACGAGACCTCGATCCCGATCCGCGAGATCGCCGGGCTGATGCTGACCGCCGAGCGGGTGCTGCTGATCGAGCAGGCTCGCCGGTTCTTCAGGGACCTGCTGGGCGACAGCCTGGTGCTGAACCACAAGGTGACCTCGATCGAGGAGGACACCGACTGCGTCATGGTCGAGGGCGAACCCTACGACCTGCTGATCGACGCGAGCTGGGGACAGCAGCTCGGCATGCCGATGCCGTTCTTCTACGAGCCGACCGTGCTGCTCTATTACGAGACCGACCACGCCTTTCCGGCCTGCACGTTCGTCGATGGTCCGCTCTGCTCGGTGTATCCGACCGAGGATCCGAACATCTACACCCTCTCCAGCGTGCCGCACACGCCGCTGGCCCGCGTGACGAATGCGCAAGAGGCCCAGCGGATCCGCGACAGCGTCTCGTCGGAAACCGTCAGCGCCAAGGTGAAGGCGATGGAGGAACAGGTCGGCCGCTACCTGCCGACGTTCAAGGAGAGCTTCCGGTTCGTCGGCCCGCAGCTTGCCATCAAGACCAAGCCGGTCGGCAACTTCGACGATCGCAGCTGCTCGGTGTTCCGGCGCGGCCGCGTGTTCCATGTCATGTCGGGCAAGATCGACACGATCTTCTTCGCCATGGAGCGGATCCTGGCCTTCATCGAATCCAGCCGCGAGCGGGGCTTCACGCCGCTGGCGAGCCCGCTGCGACGCGACATCGTCAAGCGCAGTCTGCTGACCCAGGAGCAGGGCTGAACACCATGAGCGAGAGCCCTGCAATGAGCGTACGCGCACTGATCGGCCATACCGGTTTCGTCGGCTCCAACCTGATCCGGCAGCAGGGCTTCGACAAACTCTACAACTCGACCAGCATCGGCCAGATCGACGGCGACCATTTCACCGACGTGATATGCGCGGGCGTCGGGGCGGTGAAATGGTGGGCGAACCAGAACGCGGACGAGGATCGTGCGCGGATCGAAGGCCTGATCGCCCATCTCGACACCATCACCACCGACAACTTCACCCTGATCTCGACCATCGACGTCTACGGCTCGCCGATCGGGGTCAGCGAGGCGGACCAGCCGATCCTCGAGGGCCTGCATCCCTATGGCTCGAACCGCGCCATGCTGGAGCGTTACGTGTCCGACCGCTTCGCCAATCACCAGATCGTCCGCCTGCCGGCACTGTTCGGGGCGGGCCTGAAGAAGAACGCGATCTACGACCTGATGAACGGCAACCGCATCGACGTGATCAACGGCGCCTCGGTGTTCCAGTGGTATCCGCTCGAACGGCTGTCGGCGGATCTCGAACTGGCCCGCACCCGTCACCTGGGCGTGGTAAACCTCGCCACCGAACCGGTGTCGATGGAGGAGATCCGGGCGCGGTTCTTTCCCGGCAGTGCGATCGGCGCGGATGCGGCCCCGCAGGCCCGTTACGACATGCGTACGATCCATGACGCGGAGTTCGGGGGCGTGGACGGCTACATTCTCGACAAGGCAGGGGTGCTTGCGGCGATGGAGCGGTTCATCGCCAATGAGAGTGGCACGACGGACGGAGCCCGCATGTGAGGCGGCTCGGCGTTTCGAACCTCGCCTGGAGCCCTGAGTCGGAAGCACGCGCATTCGCGCTTCTGGCCGGGCACGCCGTCGACGGCGTCGAGGTGGCGCCGACCCGCATCGCTCCGTGGGACGATCTGACCCCGGCGCGGCTGGCGGCATTCCGCGATGGCTGCACCGCGTCCGGCCTGTCGGTGAGTTCGCTGCAGGCGGTGTTCTTCGGCAAGCCGGAGGCGACGCTGCTCGCCGACCAGGCCGGCTTCGACGCGATGTGTGCCCACATGCACGTGCTGGCGAAAATCGCCGAGACGCTCGGGGCCGGCGTCGCGGTGTTCGGCGCGCCCAGGAGCCGGCTCAAGGGCGACCTGTCGAACGACGATGCGATGGCGCTGGCGGCCGAGCGGCTCTCCGTGCTGGGCGACATCGCCGCAACCGGCGGCCTGGTCCTCGGCATGGAGCCGGTGCCGCCCGTCTATGGCGCCGACTTTCTCAACCGGTATCGCGACATCATCGCGATCGTCGAGATGACCGGCCACCCGAACATCCGCGCGCATCTCGATACCGGTTGCGTGACGCTCGGCGGCGACCGGCCGGCGGACGCGATCCGCGAGGCCGCTCCGCTGCTGGCGCATTACCACATGGCCGAGGCGCAACTCGGATCGTTCGCGTCACCCGGCTTCGATCATGCGTCGGCCGGACGGGCGCTGGACGAGATCGGCTACGATCGCTGGGTGGTGATCGAGATGAAGCAGGGCGAGGGGGATGGCCTCGCGGACGTCGAGACCGCGATCGCCTACGCCCGGACGCATTATTTCGGTGCGGCAACCTGATCGGGACGATGCGGCATGCTCACGATCGGCCAGGTAGGATTGAGTCCATGACCGGCCTCGGTCCGGACATTCCCCATCCGCAAAAGCCGTGCGCGTGGTAGAAACGTTCGTGAGCCAGTCTGCCGGCACCGTGGCTGATCCGGCGACGTCGCCCGCCCTGCCGCCCGGCGGTGACTATCTGATCGCGGATCCGCTCTTTCTCAAGAACGGATCGCTTCACATCACCCTGTGCGGCCATGACCTGCCGTTGCTGATGAGCGGCGAGCCGGTACGGGAGTTCCTGCCCGGCTGGCGTGCGGCGGCGCTGTTCACCGGGTTTGCGCCGTTGTTCCTGCTCGAACTGGTTCATGACAGCGGTGCCCGCGCGACCTGGTTCCACGACCACCGGCTGCAGCGGATAGGTGACGCCGTTGCTGCATTACCGCGTGAATTGGCCGATCTATTGAAAAGCCGTGCCGTGCCGCTGCTCCGGTTGCTGACTGGCCCCTTGTTGGGAAGCTGCACTCCTTTTGTCGATCCCCGGGTGCGCGCCTTCCTCGGCGTCAACGAGGCCACCCGCCTGGCGATCGGCATGCTCTGCGTCGACGAGCTGGTGCGTCCGCCGATCCTGCATCTCGTGGGCGAACTGGTATCGAACGCGCTGGTGTATCGCGGCGAGGACGACCGCCTACGGCTGCTCGACCATGACTGGGTTTCGGAAGCGCTTTTTCAGGACTGGCAGGATCGTATCGCTGGCTTCGCGCGTGCAGGCCGGATGAGCTGGCCGAGCCCGGTCGATGGCGTCGAGTTGTATGCGCAGGGCGGACTGGTATTCGACGATTTCCATTTCGCCTTCCGCTTCGTGGACCACCGGCACAAGCTGGTGTTCTTCGTCATGGTCGGCGAGCACCTGTCGGCGATCGCCGGCATCTGGTTCCCGTCGATGGGACTGATGGTCACCCGGGACGGGACGCAGCATGGTCTGGCCCGGGCCCTGATCCGCAGCATGCCGACCTGGTTCGTCACCCACTCGCTGTTATGGGCGGATGAGTTGTTCGCCTACCTGAACAAGGGCGCCACCCGGTTCGCCAGCGTCATGCGCGGGCCGCCGGGGGTTCATATCGGCCACCAGCTCTGGAACGAGCTGAGCGGCATCGACCGCTACGTGCAGGATGCGCCCGACGCACTGCTCGAGTGGATCGTCCTGAATTCGGGTGAGGGGATCGAGGTGTACGGGCCGATCGACCGGCTGTTCCCGGAACTCGCCGGTAAGGTCAATCGCCGCCTACATAACGCTGCCGACTTGGCCCGCTACGCTTATGAGCACGGCATCCTGGTGCTGCGCGTGACGCGTGAGCACGTGTCCCGCCGCCTGCGCCAGCGGATCCAGCAGCACGTGGCGCAACTGCCGGCCGCACGCCGGGTGACGGACATGCTGCCGGCGGGACGCGACGCTCCGGTGATCCTGTTCGGTCTGAGGGTCGAGAACCGCACGATCGTCGATCTCGGCGAGTTCCTGGAGCACTTCGTGGCGTTCGTTGCCGATCGCTATCCGGGCGCCCTGATCGTGTTCGACGGCCATAACGCAGCCGGCGAGGAAGCGGATGGCAAGGTCATCGGCAGCCACGGCGAAGGGTTCGCCGGCCGCAGCCCGGTGAGCGTCGAGCACGAGCTGGTCTCGGGCCTGCGCACGGCTTTTTCCGAAAGCCCGGTGACGATCCTTGACACCATCGGCGCACCGATTTCCGCCAGCATCGCCTGGGCGACCGCAAGCGACTGCTTCGTGTCGATCTGGGGTGCGAGCCTCGCGAAGTATCGCTGGGTCTGCAACGCGCCCGGCTATGTGCTGACCAGCCGCGCGAACCTGCTGCAGCGCGGCGACCTGCATATCTACGACGATCCCGCCTACATGCAGGACCCGTCGCCGCTGGTTTTCCCCGATCCCGATCTGATCACCGACGAACCGGATGCGGTGCAGCTCGTGCCGGTGGCGCCGGGGGACTGGGCGCTGTTCAATTTCCGTGTCGACCAGGCGCGGCTGCTGCCGGAGATCGGCATGTTCATCGATCGTGCCATGGAGGTTCGGGCCGACCGGGCCTGACCTGCGGGGACGCGTCACCGGTCAGGCGTGGACACCGGTCGTACACTGCGTCTAGGACCGGGGATGGACAACCAAGCCAGCCTTCCGCTTCGTTCGCGAACCGACCGCCATGCCGCCGGGAAGGCGCTTCGCCAAGCCACCAGGCGCCCGGTGCACGCGGAGTGGCAGCCGTCGGCGAGCCGCCCCGATCCGATCGGCATCATCGAGGCCCAGGGCGCCAGTCGCATTCCCGAGCTGCTGCCGATCCGCTATGGCCGGATGAAGGCCTCGCCGCTCGCCTTCCTGCGCGGCGCGGCTGCGATCATGGCAGCCGATCTCGCAACGACCCCAGCCAGCGGCCTGCGCGTGCAGAGCTGCGGCGACTGCCATCTGGCGAATTTCGGGAGCTACGCCACCCCGGAAGGCCTGCCGGTTTTCGACATCAACGATTTCGATGAAACGCTGCCTGCGCCGTTCGAGTGGGACGTCAAGCGCCTCGCCGCCAGCCTTGTCCTGAGCGGCCGCGAGCACGGATTGCGCGAACGCGACAGCCGCCGGCTCGCCCTCGATGCCACGCAGGCCTACGGGCGCGAACTCGCGCGCCTGGCGCGACTGACCCCGCTGGAAGCCTGGGGCACCCGGATCGACCTGCTGGATGCGATCGACGCGATCGACGACCACCATGCGAGGAACCGGGCCCGTGCCAGCCTGGACGAGCAACTGCACAGCGCGTCGACGCAGTTCGGCCTGCTCGACACCGGCAGCCGGACTCCGCGCCTGCGCGAGAAGCCGCCGCTGGTGATCCGCCTTCCCGAACATGAGGCCGCGACCCGGCAGGCATTCGCCCGCTATGCCGCAACGCTTTCGCCGGAACGCCGGCTGCTGCTCGAGCGCTACCGGCTCGAAGACGTCGTGTTCAAGGTGGTGGGTGTCGGCAGCGTCGGCACCTTCTGCGCGATTGGCCTGTTCGCCACCGCGGACGGCGAACCGCTGCTGCTGCAGATCAAGCAGGCGCAGGCGTCGGTGCTGGAACCGTTCGCCGGCGGATCGACCTATCCGGACGCAGGCGAGCGGGTGGTGGTTGGCCAGCGGATCATGCAGGCGGCGTCCGACCTTTTCCTGGGCTGGACCCACACCACCGGGCCGCATCATGACGACGATACCAGTGCCGCGGCCGGCCGGCAGTTCTATGTAAGGCGGGTCAAGGATGCCCGTCTTGCCGCCCTGGCGCCGCAGATCGAGCAGCACGGGCTGGCCGAGTATGCCGCCCTGTGCGGGCGAACGCTGGGCCGGGCGCATGCGCGGTCCGGCGACATCGTCGGGCTCGCCGCCTATCTCGGGCAAGGCCGCAGCTTCTCGCACGCGATCGCCGATTTCGCGGTGCTGTATGCCGACCAGACCGAGCGCGACTGGCAGGGCTTCAACCAGGCCATCGAGTCCGGCCGCCTGACTGCCGCGCCGGGCTGACGGAGCCGGGTGGTGAGCTATCCCGAACTGTCCGGCTGGTGGTCCGGCTTCCTGTCGAGCGCCTACGCGCACACGCTCGCCGGCTACACCACCGCCTTCCTTCTGGGCACGCTGATCGGGTTGGAGCGGCAGTGGCGGCAGCGGAGTGCCGGACTGCGCACCAACGTGCTGGTCGCGGTCGGCGCCGCCGCCTTCTCGGACCTCGGCATGCGCCTGCTGGGTGCGGACGGGGCGACCCGCATCATCTCCTACGTGATTTCCGGTATCGGCTTTCTCGGCGCCGGCGTGATCCTGAAGGACGGTACCAACATCCGCGGCCTCAACACCGCGGCCACGCTCTGGTGCTCGGCGGCGGTCGGCACGCTGGCCGGCAGCGGCCTGCACCTGGAGGCAGCCACGCTCGGCGGCTTCGTGCTTGCGGGCAATACGCTGCTGCGGCCGCTGGTGAACTGGGTCAATCGCCGTCCGCTCAGCGCAGAGGTGACGGAGGCGAAATACATGGTGCATGTCACCTGCCACCCGCGCGACGTCTCCGATGTTCGCGATCTGCTGGATGTCGAGCTGGACCGGGCGAACTATCCGGTGCGCGAGGTCGAGATGCGGTCCAGCAGTAGCGAGCAGGTCGAGCTGGCCGCCATCCTGGTTCCGACCACGGCGAGCGAGGCGGAACTCGATGCCGTCATCGCCGCACTGGAGACCTCGTTGCTGGTCCTGTCCGCGACCTGGTCGGTCGAGGCGACGTCCTGACAAGGTGTATGGTTGGCCGGACCCCTCTTGCAGCCATCACGGATGATGTTTCGAGTTCGGAACCAGGCTAATCGATGCGGCCCCTTCACTCATCGTTCCCAGCAGGAGAACCCGACCCATGATCCAGTTCTATTACAGCCTGGCGCCGAACCCGATGAAGGTGGCGTTGTTCCTGGAGGAGGCGGGCCTCCCGTATGAGCCGATCCCCGTGGATACCCGCACCGGCGCGCAGTTCGACGCGGCGTTCGTCGCCCTGAACCCGAACGGCAAGGTGCCCTGCATCGTCGATGGCGACGCAACCGTGTTCGACAGCAACGCCATCCTGCTCTACCTCGCCGAGAAAACCGGCCGGTTCCTGCCCGAGAGCTCGCCGGCGGCGCGTGGCGACCTGCTGTCCTGGCTGATGTTCGTGGCGACGGGGGTTGGTCCGTTTTCCGGCCAGGCCGTGCATTTCCGGCACGTTGCGCCGGAGCCGAAGGATTATGCGCTCACCCGCTACTCGTTCGAGGCCGAGCGGCACTGGGGCATCCTGGAAGCCCATCTTGCCGACCGGCCGTATATGCTGGGCGACACCTATACGATCGTCGACATGTCGGTCTGGGGATGGCTGCGCATGGTGCCGCGCGTGCTTGGCGGGGACGAGGTCTGGAGCAGGCTGCCGAACCTGAAGCGCCTGCTCGACGAGATCAACGCGCGCCCGGCCGCGATCCGCGCGCTTGCCCTCAAGGACCGCCACGTCTTCAAGGCCGAAATGGACGATGCGGCCCGGCGGATCATGTTCCGGCACACCATCCCGGCCACCTGACCGAGCCACCCGGAATCACGTTTTTTCTTGCGGGGCACGCCGATCCGTGGTCCACCCCCGCGTTCCCTGCCGGAGCGAGTGGCATCGCCCCGGCTATACCCATGCCCCGCCTTGCGCGGTGCGCCTACCCCGAGGATTTCCCCGGACGGTCGGGTTGAATGCATCCGAAGGGAGAACCCATGCCACTTTATGAATGCACGATCATTGCCCGCAATGACGTCACGCAGCAGCAGGTCGAAGCGCTCGCTGACGTCATCGCCACCCAGCTCGAAGGCGAAGAAGGCTCCATCCAGAAGCGCGAGTATTGGGGGCTTCGCAGCCTCGCATACCGCATCAAGAAGAACCGCAAGGCGCATTACATGCTCCTCGGCCTGGACGCGAAGCCGGCCTCGCTCAACGAGATCGAGCGCCAGCTCAGCCTCAACGAGGACGTGCTGCGCTTCCTGACCATCCGCGTCGACGCCATCGACGAGGCGCCGTCGGCCATCCTCAGCCGCAAGGCAGACGATCGCGAGCGCGGCTTCCGTGGTCCCAAGCCCGCCGGACGCTTCGATAGCGGCCGCAAGCGCGGCTATGACGACCGTGAGGAATTCCGGGCCCGCGACGAAGGCGGCGAGCGCCCCGAGCGCGGCGGCGAGCGTGGACCCCGTGGCCCGCGGTCCGAGCTGGCCGAGGCGGAGTAAGGCATCATGTCACAGACCATTCAAGAAGACGCCGGCCCCGCCGGCCGGCGCGCAGCAGTCGGCGCCCGCCGGCCGTTCTATCGCCGTCGCAAGTCCTGCCCGTTCTCCGGCCCGAACGCGCCGAAGATCGACTACAAGGACGTGCGCCTGCTGTCCCGCTTCCTCTCGGAGCGCGGCAAGATCGTACCGAGCCGAATCACCGCCGTCTCGGCGAAGAAGCAGCGCGAGCTCGCCCAGGCGATCAAGCGTGCCCGCTTCCTTGCCTTGCTGCCCTACATCCTGAGCTGAGGGAGCGCATTCCATGTCCGCAACCGAAGTGATCCTGCTCCAGCGCATCGAGAAGCTGGGCCAGATGGGCGAAATCGTTAAGGTGAAGCCGGGCTATGCCCGTAACTTCCTGCTGCCCCAGGGCAAGGCGATCCGCTCGAACAATGCCAACCGCGCGCGTTTCGAAGGCGAGCGGATCCAGCTCGAGGCGACCAACATCAAGCGCCGCGAGGAGGCCGAGCGCCTCGCCGAGCGGATGAGCGGCCTTACCGTCGTCATCATCCGTCAGGCCGGCGACAGCGGCAGCCTGTATGGCTCCGTGTCCCCGCGCGACATCGCCGTCGCTGCGGCGGAAGGTGGCCTCACCATCAACCGGACGCAGGTCCAGCTCGAGCACCCGATCAAGACGCTCGGCCTGGCCGACGTGCGCGTCGTGCTGCATCCCGAGGTGACCATCCGCGTCGTTGCCAACGTCGCTCGCTCCCCCGAGGAGGCCGAGCGCCAGGCACGTGGCGAGCGTGTCGGCCGCGATGACGACGATGACGACACCGACCTGCCGGTCTTCGGCGGCGGCCTCGACGAGGCTGATCCGGAGCTGGACGAGACCGCCTGACGATCGGCGAAACGAACGGAACGACTGGAACGGCCCGGACCTCAAGTCCGGGCCGTTTCACGTTGGAGGGACGGTGCATGCGAACGCGGCTCCCGGCCTTTGACGGTATAGCCCCGGTCGGTCATTCTCCGATCGGCTGCGGGGAGATCGAAGCATGTCCATCCTGCTCGACCTGATCCTGCGGCGCTTCATCAGGGACGGCCGGGTCGATATCCGTTTCGCAAACGGACGTACCTGTTCCTACGGCCACGGCGCGCCGCACGTGGCGATGGAAATCCTGACGCGGAAGGTCGAACTCGACCTCATCCTCAATCCCGGGCTGCTGCTCGGCGAAGCCTATATGGACGGGACCATCCGTCCGGTCGGCTGCACGCTGTATGACCTGATCGACGTGTTCATGATGAATGCCACCAATGGCGGTCATCCCGGCGTGGTGGTTGCCTCCAGGCTGCGCGAACTGAAGAAGGCCTGGACCCAGCACAACCCGGCGTCACGCTCGCGCCGGAACGTGGCGCATCACTACGACCTCAATGGCCGGCTCTACAGCCTGTTCCTGGATCGCGACCGGCAATATTCCTGTGCATATTTTCCGCGCGGCGACGAAACATTGGACGAGGCGCAGGACGCCAAGAAACACCATATCGCCGCCAAGCTGCTGCTCGATCGTCCCGGGCTCGAAGTGCTGGATATCGGTTCCGGCTGGGGCGGGCTCGCGTTGACCCTCGCCCGCGACTATGGCGCCCGTGTCACCGGCGTGACCCTGTCCACGGAACAGCTTGCGGAATCACGCGCCCGCGCCGAGGCCGAAGGGCTGGGCGACCGCGTCCGGTTCGAACTGGTCGATTACCGTTCGATCGAAAAACGGTTCGACCGGATCGTTTCGGTGGGTATGTTCGAGCATGTCGGGGTCGGTCATTTCTCTACCTTCTTCACCCGGCTCCGGGAGATGCTGGTCGATGACGGCGTCGCGTTGGTCCATTCGATCGGACGTTCCGAGGGCACCGGCGCCACCAACGCCTGGCTCGACAAATACATATTTCCGGGCGGCTATTCGCCGGCACTGAGCGA
Organism: Lichenicola cladoniae; assembly: GCF_013201075.1. NCBI lineage: Bacteria > Pseudomonadati > Pseudomonadota > Alphaproteobacteria > Acetobacterales > Acetobacteraceae > Lichenicola > Lichenicola cladoniae. The sequence goes on from NZ_CP053708.1 coordinate 1,263,207, forward strand.
AACGTTCGCCGCGATCGAGCGCTCCGGCCTCTGGATGACCGACTGCGAAGTGCTGCGGCTCCATTATGCCAAAACCATCGCGCACTGGCGGCGACGCTTCGCGGCAAATCGCACCGTGATCGCCTCGCTCTACGACGAACGCTTCTGCCGCATGTTCGAGCTTTATCTCGCCGGATCCGAAGTGGCGTTCCGCCGGCGCGGATTTATGAATTTCCAGATCCAGCTCACCCGCCGTATCGACGCCGTGCCACTAGCACGGGACTACATGATCGATGCGGAACGAGCGGCCGTGGATATGCAGGCATTGGAGCGGGTCGATGCGGATTGACGACATCGGCTCTATGACAGGACGCAGTGTCCCTCGACCCCGCCGAAAGCTGAGCCTCCGTACCGCGTGTCTTGCAGGGTTCGTCCTGCTGCTGTCGAACGAAGCCTCGGCGCGCACGCTGACGATCAGCCTGCGACAGGGCCCGATCGTCTGTGCCCATCGAAGCTGGACCACGCCGGAGCAACCGGAAAACAGCTTGCGGACCATGCGCAACACCGAACTGCACGGGCGGTTCATGCTCGAGATGGACCTCGGCCTTACCCGTGACGGCACCATCGCCATGATGCACGACGCCACCATCGACCGCACCACCGACGGCCAGGGACGCTTGTCCGACCTGTCCGATCGGGAACTGCGCCGTCGCCACCTGCGCAACGCGTCCGGCACGGTCACCGCCGAGCACGTGCCGCTGCTGTCGGACGTGCTGGCCTGGAGCCACGCCGATCCGCGTGCTCTCCTGATGCTCGACATCAAGCAGACGCCGCCGGAGCGGGTGATGATGCTCGTGCGTCGCTACCGGATGACGTCGCGCGTGCTGCTGCTGACGTTCGACCCGGCACTTGCCAAGGCGGCCTTCGCGGCCGATCCGAAGGTGCTGGTGTCCGTGCTGGTCAGATCGAACAGCGATCTCGACCTCTACCGCACCATGGCAGGCGGCCGCCGTTTCGCGGCCTATATTCCACGCGATCTCCCGCCCGGGCTGTTCCAGCGGGCACATGCCATGAAGGCGGTGGTGATCACGGATATGCTGAACACCCGCGATGCGCTCGCCGACACGATGGATCCGCACGCGATCCAGCGAGTTTCACCGACACGAGCCGACTACCGGAAGGTCGTGACCAGCGAGCCGATCGACATACTTGTCACCAACCACCCGATAATCGCCGCGAGCGCAGCGGAGCGTCGATAGACATGGCGGTATGGTTGTTGTTCCGCTCCGGTTCTTGATGATGGATGGAATGACCGATCAAAGGGACGGCCTTTCCCCAGCATCGACCGGAGGGCGGTTGCGACGAAGAACTTGTGCGCCTCCGCTGCTGACCAGCTGAGCGAAGCAAGAGGGAGCGCGTGAAAATACTCCGACCCCGGTCGCAAAGCGCCACGCTGGAAGTAAGATTACAACGTTCTCGCCATCGATTTCGATGACGTCTCGTGAACGGGACAGTCACGTCAGCCTGCCAGTCCTGTCAGGCAGCATCGAACTGGAGATCGCGGACCGGCGACTGACGTCGTTCGAGGGAGATTGCGCATTTCTCGATGCGCATATCGTCCACCGGCTGCGCAGTTGTGATGAGCGGTCTGCTGCGGCACTTGTGATAATCGCGCGTCACCCGTGACTGGTTTCTAGCCACCCATATCCCAAACCGAAACGGTGTATGTGCGGTAGATCGCGATATACAGCTGGTAGACTTCTATAGGCTCACCGGTTGGAGATGCGTCTTGAACCAGCTGATCTCTGCAGCGACGACATTATCAAAATGCGCGCCAGAATAAATATCATAATGCCTGGCTCCCGTTTCGTTATGCAAAGCTTTGGTAGGCGTTCCGATTGCATCGAAAAGGGCCTGGCCTTGTTCCGGCGGGTTCACGGTGTCTTTTTCAGCAACAACTACCAGCACCGGGCAAACCACGTCTCTTGCGGCGATAGCTGGCTTGTAGAGCAGGGTCTCACGAACGGTCAGAAAGGGTATCTTGACGTTCATCGCAGGAAATTCGTCCTTGTAAGCTTCGAAGAACGCTTTCGACTCATCATCGTTAAGAACCCGTGTGATGCCGACAAACATTTCCTTGCCGCTATCACGCCGTTTTGCTTCCATCTTGTCGAGCGTGGCGATGAAGCCCAGCTTTTCCTCCGACGACATCCTGCCCGTGACGATAGTTTCTCCGTCGGCGAACGGCAGCTGCGTCACGACGCAACTAATGTCGGGGTTGTTGGCTGCAGCTGACACGACATGGCAGCCACCGAACGAAGTGCCCCATAGTCCGATGCGGTCTTCATCATGAGCGGTGTGCTGTTTTGTCCATGCTATCACCGTTTGGATATCCTCGATCTGCATCGCCGGAACGAGCCGGCCGCGTTCACCGCCGCTCTTGCCGAAACCGCGGTAATCGAAGGTAACCGATGTAAATCCGGCTGCCGCGAATGCCTCCGCAAACGCTGGCAGCAGGATCTCCTGGATGCCGCAAAATCCGTGGCACAGGATGATCCAAGGCGTGCGACCATGGGTCTCGGAACCATGGACGGTTACGGCGATATCATTACTGATGCAGTAAGTTGTCGTTTTCAAAATAGCTCCATCCGCTCGCTCAGAAGCTGTCATCCATAATCAGGCCACTGCGGCTTAGCAACACAGCGAATGGCAATGCTGCGGATGCCCGCCTATCGTTGGGTGCCGACAGACCGGCTCCTTGTGGTTCTGGAATAAGGATCGATATCGTGCGATTTGTTCATCACTTGGAGCGTCATTGAATGATGAGATCCTCATGAAAGATCCCCTGCCCGATACCCGGTCCATAATCGTGAGGTCGGAGGCTGTGCAGCGTAAAGCATGGCGCCTGTTGTCCCATGCTGCGCCGCCTGATCTGGTCGACACGCTGGGGATCCAATACAAAGAGGTTGGATCGACCCTGTATCAGGGAGCCCTGGGGGTTCCCGGCGCACAGTTCAACAAAGTATTCTCCTTCGGCCTCGACGGTGATTTGACCGCATCATCTGTTGCAGCAGCAGCCGATTGGCTCGGACTTGCCTGCTGCGAGCGGTCGTTGTTGATGGTGCCAGCTGAGGGAAGCGATACAAGAGTTGACGGCATTCTGCTCGCCAACCGATTTCAGCGTTTTCCCTTGGACATTGCCATATTTCATATGGACGCGACCGATATGCCCGACCTGTCGCGCTCGTCAGGTATTCATGTCGGTACGGTCGGGCTCGAAAATGCGGCGGAGTTTGGTGGTGTTTTATCGGAAGGGCTCGAAGCTCCCGCCGCTGCATCATGGCTGGCTACCTTCGCCATCGGCCGGCCCGGTCTGACAGCCTATCTGGCTTACGAAGGATCCGTTCCCGTCGGAGCTGCGGCGTTGTTTATCGACGGTGAGTGGGGCTGGTTGTTCATTGCCGCCGTCAGACCCGACTACAGGAATCGAGGAGCTCAAACGGCGTTACTCGCGCGTCGCCTCGAGGACGGTAGGAAGGCGGGGGTACGCACGTTCAACATCGGTGCACTTCGCCCAGCTCCAGGTCACGGAGACGTCTTTGCGTCATACCGCAACATCGAGAGGGCGGGATTCAAGCTCGCTTACAATCGCCCGAACTATATCCTGCCATCGATTAAAACAGCGTGACGAAAGCGCTTTGCCCCGCGGAGACGCGATCACCTGAATTTTGCCTGGGTGGAAGCTTCCGGTGCAGAAGGTCGCCGCGACAGCGGTCCGTTCCTGTGGTCGCGGTCGCAGGAGGGTTCGAGCGCCTGGCTGCAAGGCGTGCGGTACTACGCCGGTCTGGCCTGCGGTCAGTAGTTGGAAGACCTGGCAGCTTCTCTGCCACGTACCCAACGGTCGGCCGCGGACCGGAACGCGGGGTAAGCCGATCAGGTCAGGATCAGCCTGACCGGATCGGTTAGAGCCACACCTGCTTCTTCCGGACGAAGGCGACACCTCGGTCTGCCTGACGACGACGCTCAAATCGTCAGAGTCCGCCTGAGCGTTTCCGCACAGGCCGCCGCAGCGGCAGGATCAGCAATCAGCGGCCACCGTGACCGCCACCATGCCCGCCACCACCGCGTGAACCGCCCCCGCCGTGGAAGCCACCGCCACCGCCATGGAACCCGCCGCCGCCGCGTGGACCGTTCGGGATCCCGGGGATCGACCGTCCGCTGCCATGTCCGCCGCCGAAGCCACCCCGGCCGCCGCCGCCGCGATACGGACCGACCCGGTAGCCGCTACCCCAGCCGCCGTACCCGCCATATCCACCACCACTGGTGTCGTAGTAGCCGGCGCCATAACCGTCATTGCCATAGCCGCCATCATACCCGCCGACGGCACATCCCCCGAGCGGTGCGGCAAGCAGGGCGACCGCGAAAGCCAGCCGTGGGAGCTTCGAGCCGAAAGCGGTCATTTCGCGCTCTCCGCTGCTGCGTCTTCGGGCCATTCCATCAGCCCGAACAATGCGCCCTCCGGGTCAGCCACCAGGGCGATCGTGCTGCCATGCCGATCCACCCTCGGTGCCAGCACGGTCTGGCCGCCGGCCGCCGTGACTTTGGCAACCGTTGCAGCAGCATCGGCAACTCGGATGTAATTCACCCATCGCGGATGCACCCCGGGGCGGTCCGAGGGCAGGGGGTTGATGCTCGCCCGCGCAAAGCCGTCCGATGCGACAATCAGGTGCTGCGCGTCGCCGGCATCCAGCAGCGTGAATACGTCGTAGCCGAACAGGCTCTTGTAGAACCCGGCATCCGCCGTGGGATCCGTGGTGATCAGCGAGCTCCAGATCCACTCGCCGGGATCGGCCTGCACATCCGCCGGATCGCCGCTGCTCGAGGCAAGCAGCCCGAACACCGCACCCTGGCTATCGGCGAGCAGGGCCCCGCGACCGAAGTTGGCGATGTCATGCGGTTGCACGAGCACCTTGGCGCCTTGCTGCATCGCCATCGCATTCAGCCGGTCGACACTGTCCGGTGCGGTACCGCTCGAGATGAACGTCAGCCACGCCGGACGCCGGCCTGGCGGCATCTTCCGTTGCAGGATTCCGCCGACGATGTCGCCGTTCAGCGACGCCTGCGCGAACAGGCCCGAACTTGCCGGGATGTCGCGGAACGTCCAGCCGAACATCGAGCCGTAGAACCGCTTTGCCGCGGCCATGTTCGGCGTGACCAGTTCGGCGAATATGACCTTGCCGACGTGATGCTCGGACGTGACGGGCGACACCAGGCCCGGCAGGTCAGGAGTCGCCGCAGATCCCGGTGCCGCAGCGGCACCGCTGCAGACCAGGACTCCAAGCCCCAGCATAACAGTCCGCCATCGCTTTACAGAGCGTTGTCTGATCCCGATGGCACGGTTTGCACGTCGCTTGGATGCCGTTCTGACCGTGTCCAGCATAGTCTCCCGCGTTTGCCCGTAATCATTACGGTATAGCACTCTGCGGGTTGCCTGGTGGGGCCTTACAGCAATTGCGCCAGCCGATCGAATTCCTCGACCGACAGCGTTTCGGCCCGTCGTTGCGGATCGATCCCGGCACGATCCAGCAGCGCCTCGCCGCCGACCGACTTCAGCGAGCCGCGCAGCATCTTGCGCCTCTGCCCGAAGGCGGCCGCGGTCAGCCGCTCCATCGACCGGAACAGGTCCGGTGGCGGCTGCACGGGATGAGGAATGAGCCCGACCACGGCAGAGAAAACCTTGGGCGGCGGCAGGAACGCCCCGGGTGGAATACGCATCAGCAGGTCCGCGCGGCAGGTCCACTGCGCCAGCACCGCCAGCCGTCCGTAGGCGTCCGCACCGGGGGCGGCGGCGATCCGCTCGGCGACCTCCATCTGGAACATCAGCGTCAGCCGTTCCCACGAAGCCGCCTGCCGCAGCCAGCCGATCAGCAGCGGCGTGCCGACATTGTAGGGAAGGTTGGCCACGATCTGGCGCGGTTCCGGCACCAGCGATGCCAGGTCCAGCCGCATCGCATCGTCCTCGATCAGCCGCAGCCGGTCGCCTTCCGCGCCGTTCACCGCCTGCCGCAGTTCCTCGATCGCCAGCACCGCACGGCTATCGATCTCGATCGCGGTGACGGTCTCGGCCGACGTCGCCAGCAACGCCCGCGTCAGCCCACCGGGCCCGGGCCCTACCTCGACCACATGTCGACCATCCAGATCGCCCGCCTGCGCCACGATCCGTCCAAGCAGCACCGGATCCAGCAGAAAATGCTGCCCCAGCGACTTCCGCGCATCCAGCCCATGCCGCGAAAGCACCTCCCGCAACGACGGCAGGCCGGCTGGTAAACCCTTCATTGACCGGCCGTGCAGCGAACGGTTGGGACTGCGCTGTGCCGAGTGAGAGCGAAGCGCCCGTCGTGGCTATCGAGAACCGGAGCGGAGCGGCCTCCTGGCCGTGAGCACCGGAAGCGCAGAAAGCCGCGTCGGATCGCCGGCACAGTAGCGGTCCCGAGCGTTCGCCTAGGAGCGCATGTCTATGGTGGCTTTGCGGTGCAGATCCCGATTCAGCTGGCGCGAGACCAGCTCGACGCGGTCGTTCAGGAGCTGGTCGGCGATCTCCTCGGTGCTGCGGTCGGCGAGGTTCTTCTCGGTCCGGGCACAGACCATGATCACGTCGATGCCATCGCCGGATACCAGCGGATGGCTGGCGACGCCGGTCGCGAGCGGCGCCAGCACGTTCGCCATCTGCGGGTTGAGGCGGCTCAGCTGCACGCTGCCGGGATTGCTCGGGCGCTTCTCGCCGAAGCTCTTGTTGGCGGCCTCGAGGTCGGCACAACTATGCGCGCTCTTGGACAGGGCGGTCGCCTTCTGCAACGCCTCCTGCTGCTGCGGGCTCGGAGCCTGTGGGTTGAGCGGGGTGGTGAACGGGATGAAGGCCTGGCGCAGATCCATCATCGTCGCCATCTCGCGACCGATCTGGCGACGGCCGGACAGGGTGATGATCTCATAGCCGCCGGCGACCCGGATCGGGTTGCTGACCGCGCCGATCGGCATCTCCTTGGCGACCGCGACCACCTGGGGGTCGAGGTTGTCCGCCTGCACCCAGCCCAGCGAGCCGCCATCGAGCGCGGTCTGGCTCTGGCTGAACTGCGCCGCGACGATCGCGAACGGGGCGCCGTCATGCAACTGCTGGATGATCGTGGTGGAAAACTTCAGCGCGTCGGCGGCATTCTTCGGGTCGTCGACCGGCACGAAGATCTCGCTGATCTGGTACTCCGGCTGGCCGGCTTCGCTGTGCAGGGACGCCTGCCGCTGGTGGATGTCGGCCGAGCTCACCCGCGAGCGGTCGCCGAGCTGCTCGCGCAATACGCCGGTCCAGGCGAGCTGGACCCGGATCTGGTCGATCAGCGTGGTGAGCGAGACGCCGTCCTGGGCAAGCCGGTCGCGCAGCGCGTTGGGCGACATGTTGTTGCGCTTCTCGATATCGCCGATCGAGGCGGCTATCTGCTCGAGCGGGACGTTGATGTGACGCTGCTGGATTTCCTGCATGCGCAGCTTCTCGTCGATGAGCTGGCGGGTGATCTGCGGGCGCAGCCGGGACAGCACCTCGTCGTTCATCGGCAGGCCGGTCGACAGCGCGAACAGCCGTCCACGATCGGCGACATCCCGGCGGGTGATGATCTGGCCGTTCACCACCGCGATGATCTCGTCCTGCGGCTGGGCCGCATCCGGCGTCTTGGCAGCCGGAGCGATGCCGGTGCCGGCCGGTGCCGCATGCCCATGATGGGGCTGCGGGGAGGCGAACGCACTGGCCGACGTCACCACGCCGGAGGTCGCCAGGCTGCAACTGGCGAAGGCGGCCAGGGCCGGGAGGGTGAAGCGCCTGAAGCTCATGGGATGTCCCTGGTCTGCCACTCAGCCGTTCACCGGGAAGGTGCCGAGCGTCTTGAAGGTAAGGGTGAAGAGGATCGACGTATCCCCACTGTCCCCGTTGATGGTCGTGTAGCGCCGGTTGAAGGCGACGTCGAAGATAAAGCAGTCGTTCGTGTAGGCGAGATCGGCGCCCAGCGCCACGAACCGGTTGGAGGCCAGGTCCCTTCTGCCATAGGCCGACACACGATAGGCCTTGTAGGTGCTCGATGCGCCCAGGGTGGCCTCGTTGGTCGGCACGAAATACGCCGCCGGCGGTCCCACGGTATAGGGATTATTGTTGTAGTAGTAATAGTAACTCTTGGAATTATAGATGTAGCCGCCGGTCACCGAGAGCAGCGGCACCCCGGCGGTGATCAGCCCGTCGGCGAAGCGGGTCTGGCCCGAATTATGGTCCATCCGGTCGCGGGCGGTGAAGTCGAGCCACCTGGTCGGCGTGAAGCTCAGCCGGCTGACGATATCGGACGCGTGGGTCCCCAGGCCGCTGTTCGGCAACTGGTTCCGGTCGATGTGCTCCTGGTAGCTCTCGCCGACCAGAGCATCGATCTGGTGGTTGTTGAAGGTCCAGTTCGCGTGCAGGCCGACATTGGCCCGCATCCCGCCATCGAGCCGGTCCACGCCCTCGTGGCGGTTCAGCGAGAACAGGGTGGTGTCGGTGAACTCGTAATCGAGGCTGTCCTCGTTCGGGCGGTTCCGGGTGGTGCTGTTGCCCGAATTCGGCGCCGCGATGAGCTGGACGATCGGCTCGACGATCACCGAGCCGTTCTTCAGTGTCTTGAGGAACGGCCAGTTCATCTTCACGGCGACGGTCGGCAGCGCCTGGATGGTCGTCGCGGCGTTGACGGTGCTGTAGGCAGGAAGCAGGTCGAGCTTGGTCGCCTTGTAGAGCTCGCTATCCACGTGCCCGGTCACCACGAACACCTGCCCGAGCGCGTTGCGGAACGGCCGGTCGTAGTTGAGGCTGAGCTGCAGGCGCTGGTCGGAGTTGCCGTTCGGGCGATAGATGTTGAAGTCGTTGGTGTTGACGCTGAGCCGGCCGCCGAGTGCGTCGGGTTCACCCATGTAGCTGTAGAGATACCGCGGGAGCACGAACGGCAGCTCGCTCTGGTTGATGACGCCGGTGTTAAGCCCCTGGTAGAAGCTGCTGTCGATCCGCGAATACGACCCGACGCCGAAGCCTTCGAGGTAGAGGTTGCTGCCCAGCACGTCGGCGCCGTAGCCGGTGATGCGGTAGTCGCGCATGTAGTTGGCCGAGCTGGCCAGGTTGACGTCGGCGCCGTAACGCCAGTTCTCGTTCAGGCTGAACTGGGTGTGCGCGAACAGGTAGCCCTGCAGCCCCTTGTCGTTCGAGGGGGCGATATAGTTGGTGCCGGAGTAGTAGCCGCCCTGGTCGTTGGTATCGTAGGCGACGGCGCCGGTCAGGTGGACGATGCCGGTGTTGAACCGCTCACGATACTGGGTGGTGAGCTGCGGACCGGTGGAGCTCGAGATCAGCGGCACGAAAGTGATGTCGGTGCTGCGGTTGACCGCCCAGAAATAGGGCAGCGTGATGTAGGTGCCGAGGTGCTTGTCGGATGGCGAGATGTCGCCGAGCAGCAGGCCGCTCTGGCGCTTCACCGACGGATCGGGGGTCGAGAAGAACGGCAGGTAGCCGACCGGCACGCCGAACATGTCGAGATACATGTCGCGGTATTCCATGCGGTGATGCTCGAGGTCGTCGGTCGCGTCGTAGGCACGGATCTGCCAGAAGGGCGGACGCTCTGGATGCTGCGCGCAGATCTTGCAGGACGTGTAGACGGCCCGCGACATCTCGTTGACCTTGCCGTCGGTGCGTCGCGAGCCATTGGCCGCCAGCTTGCCGTTCATGGCGAGCAGGGCGCGCATGTTGGTCATGACGCCCTCGCGCAGGCCCTGGGTCAGCTCGGCATAGTCCGAGAACAGCACCTGTCCGTCCGGCTCGACGATCGCCACATGGCCGGATGCGGCGGCCACGTTGGTATTGCGGTCGAACGTGACCTTGTCGGCCCGCAGGATGTGGTCGTTCTGCCAGATCTCGACATGGCCGGTCCAGGTGACCAGGCCGCCCTTGCTGTCGTAGCTGACATCGTCGGACCGGAACGTCACCGGCTCGTTGCGGGCCAGCGGCGCGCCCTTGCCGGCGCCCGCCCTCGGCATGGAGAATTGGGCCCGGGCCGCCTGGAAAGGCGCGCCGGCGAGCGCGATGCCTGACAGTCCCGCCACCACCATGATGGTACGCGATCGCCACAGGCGCCTGGGGAGTGGTGCGCCCGTGGCGCAGGGGCATGGGGTTCGGAGAGCGGGAGCAGCGAAGCGGCGCATCAGCCGTCCTCCAGGTGAAGCAAGAGGGTTATGGCAAGCAACAGCCCGGCGCCGCTCGGCGCCCAGGCTGCCATGATCGGAGGCAGCGCGCCGGATTGACCGAACTGCTCGGCGATCTTGGAAATGGTGAATAGCGCGAATCCGGCGGCGATGCCGCTGCCGATCATCCGCGCGACACCGCCGCGCCGGACCGGTCGCATCGAGAAGCCGGCCGATACCAGGGCCATGGTGCCGGCCAGCAGCGGCAGCGCCAGCAGTTCCTGGAAGTGCAGCCGGTGCCGGATGGTGGAGAAGCCCGACCGCTCCAGCAGCGCGATGAAGCCGGGCAACGACCAGACCGACAGCGTGTCCGGAGCGGCGAAGCTCTCCTGCACCCGGTTCACGGTGAGGTCGGTGGGCAGGCTGATGTCGCCCACCTTCTCGGGCAGGTGATCGGGCGCGATGCTGCTGGCGCCGTGAAAGATCCAGGCACCAGCGCCGAGACGGCCATCACTCGCCTCGACCCGGCGCAGCAGCCGGTCCTTCGCATCCAGCCGGAACACGCTGATGCCCTGCAGGTCGAGCACGCCCTTTTTCAGCACCACCTTCTGCGCGTGCAGGATGGCGACTCCGCCCGGTGTCAGGCCCGAGTCGGATTGCCGCAGCCAGAGCTGTCCGCCGGACAGGTTGAGCGAGCCGCCGGCACTGCGCAGGTAGGTGCTGTCCAGCACTTCCGCCCTCGAGTAGGTAGCCGACGAGAGCGGGCTCAGCAGGGTGGTCGCGGCCAGCCCCAGCCCCATGGCGCACGCCAGCGGCGCCGCCAGGAACTGCCAGGCCGAGATGCCGGCTGCACGTGCCACCACCAGCTCTGACGAACGGGTCAGCCTCCAGAAACATACGATCCCGCCCAGGAGTACACCGAAGGGCAGGATATCGATGCAGAAATACGGCAGATGGAGGGCAGCGATTTCGACCGCGAGGCTGGCTGGGACGTCGGGACGGGTCGCCGCGCGGCGCAGCAGGTCGATGAAGTCGAACAGCGATACCAGGCCGGTGAGCGAGGCCACCATGGCCAGCACCGCGAGGGTGAACTGCCTCGCGACGTACAGGGACAGGGTGACGGCGACAGGCATCTACCGGGTCACTCTGCGGCGAGTGCATTGGACGGCGCGGCGCGGCGGCTCAACCCGAGCTCGGGCCAGAACAGCATCCCGCAGCAGATCAGGCCGGGCAGGATCGCCTGCAGCCAGATCAGCGGAATCAGGGCAGGCGTGCGGGCGGCTACGCTCTGCTCGACCAGCCCCAGGGCAAGCAGCCCGACCACGGTCATGATGGCCGCCAGCGGGCGTGCGATGTTGCCATGCCGGGAGAACGCCCCGGACAGCACCGCCACCAGGGCCACCATGGCGAACGAGAACGCGGTCAGCGGGGAGCTGAGACGGCGCTGCGCCTCGACCGCGAACTTGCCGACATCGCGCGCCTGCACGAACCGCGGGTCGGGGTGCATCAGCTCGTTCAACGACATCTCGGTGGCATCGCGGTAACGGATGTCGTCGTCCTTGGAGCTTGCGGCGAGGTCGATCGTGTTGCGCGCGAAGGTTAGCACGTTCAGCCGGCCCGTCTGCCGGTCGATTTCCTCGCGTGACCCATTATAGAGCACGACCCGCGGCACGTCGCCGCTGGACTCAAGGTGGCCGTGCTCGGCCAGGATGGTGGCGCGGCTGTTCTTCTGGCGATCATCCTGGACCAGGATGCCGTGCAGGGTCCCGTCCCGGTCGCGCGTCCGGATATAGACCGTCATGGTCGGCGAGACCGGCGTGAATACCCCTTCCTGGAGCAGGAAGGCGGCCATCTTGTTGCGGATCTCGAACTCGTATTCGCGGAAGCTGTGATAGCTCGCCGGAACGATCCAGATGTTCAGGACGTAGGAGAGCGCGACCGCGATGCCGGCGCAGTACAAGCCCGGCCTGGCGATCGCCGAGGGCGGCAGGCCGGCGGCCCGCATGACCGTCAGCTCCCGGTCGGTGGCCAGGCGCTGGTAGACGAACTGGACGACAACGAAGGTGGTGATCGGCAGGATGACGGCAACGAAACTCGGGATCAGCAGGCTGGTCAGCTGTACGAACACCCTGAACGACAGGCCTCGGTCGACGACCAGGCTGACGAAGCGCAGCGACTGGGTCAGCCAGATCAGGGCCGCCAGTCCGCCGGTGGTCGCGAGCAGTGCTGCCAGCAACTGTCGCAGCACGTACCGGTCCAGCCTGGTCAGGAAAGGCGCAATCATGCCTCTCTCTACCCTCCATGGCGTTCCGGCAAAAGACGGCAACATGGAACGGAACGTGACCCGTGGTGGGTAAGGGTTCACGGCGGATGGGCAGGGACGCGCTGCTGGCCCACCATCGTCGGCTGCACGGCCCGGTGTCCAGATGTCCGATCCTGGACGGCAACCGGGTGACGCTGCTGCCGCACGGGGCGGCGGTGGTGGATGCGGTGATGGACGCCATCGAGGCGGCGCAGGAGCACGTCCATCTCGAATACTATACCGTCGACGACGTGACGCTCGGCGGCCGCAGCCTGTTTACGCTGCTGGAACGCACCGCCCGGCGCGGTGTCGAGGTGGCGCTGACCTGGGACGCGATCGGCTCCGGCAGCACCGAGGATGCTGCCTTCGACCGCCTGCGCCGGGCCGGCGTCAGGCTGCTCGAATATCATTCGATCAACCCGTTCAAGGCCCGTTTCGACATCCGCATGAACGATCGCAACCATCGCAAGCTGGCGGTGATCGATGGCCGGGTGGCGGTGATGGGTGGCACCAACATGTCGAAGGTGTACGAGACGCCGGCGTCGGTCGGCCGCGGGCCGGACGCCGACCATGCCTTCTGGATCGATAACGGCGTGCGGATCGAAGGCCCGGCGGTAGCCGAGGTTCACGCGCTGTTCTTCCATACATGGGACACGCAGGGCGGCGGCCAGTCGCCACCGCTGCGCGGGCGCGACGACCCTGGGCCGGCGGCACGGGGCAACCAGCATATCCGCGTGGCCGGCAGCGCACCGGCGGAGCGCCGGCCGCTCTATAACCAGGCGATGCGCGCGGCGATCAGGGGCGCACGATCGCGGATCGTGCTGACGACCGGCTATTTCGTGCCGTCGCACCGGGAATGGAAGCTGCTGGCGCGTGCTGCCCGACGCGGTGTCGAGGTCGATCTGCTGCTCCCGGGCTACAGCGACGTCCAGGCGGCGGTGCATGCGGCACGCGCCCTGTACGGCCGGTTGCTGCGAGCCGGCGTGCGCATCCATGAGGTACGGGACGCGATGCTGCACGCAAAGGCGTCGACGATCGACGGTGTGTTCACCGCGATCGGCTCGTCGAACTTCGACTGGCGCAGCGTGCACTACAACAACGAGATCGACGCGATCGTGCTCGGCCACGAAACCGCCGATGCCGTGGAAGCGATGTTGCGCAGCCAGATCGAGACTGCTTATTCGATCGGGTATGAGGAATGGCGTAACCGTTCCAAGCGTGAGTTGATGCTGGAGTTTGCAGCGCGGATTTGGAAGCGGCTGATGTAGATAATACCGGTGCAGGGCGTTGGCGGGTTACACTGTTGACGTATCAGGAGGGCGGCATGGTCCGTCGTTCATGCAACTTCAACCGGATATAGGCGCCTGCCATGCCGAGAAAAAGCGATAGTACAAAACAAAGGACTTTTAATGTCTTAGGAACGTCATCGACTGCGGATGGACCAGTGAGTAACTGATGCAAGAGCAGGCTGCCGGCAACACCGACGCATGGTAGAAGGCCGGAAACTAGAAAACCGGCCCCAATAAAATTGAGGCAGACATAGCCAGAGAGCAAACTGCTGATCATGATTGCGATAATGAAAAGAACCTGTCCAACATTGGACGCATGACGATCTGCTATTAGTGCTGGCAGCCCGCGTGGGAAACTCATAAAATTACTGCTGATCGATACGAGTATTGTCGACAAGATCATTGTCAGCGCGACGTTCAACAGGTTCGACAGAAGTGCGCGAAAAGCTAACTTCAACGTAGGGTGCCCAGACGCTCAGTGGTGATTTACATAACTACGCTAAGGCAAGTAGTTTATCTTCCTACCTATGGGATCGCAATAACTGGACGCTCGATCCCCTCCTATCCTTGGGATGCTTCTTCTTACACAGTATAATCTGATAAATGCCGCGCAGAGCAGCAATGCTTTCTGAATAACACTTGATAGGATGTATGAGCTCAATTCGGAATTCTTGCGTCGAACACGCCAGCCTTCAGGTTTCCTGAAGCACCGAGACTGTGTCGCCCACGGCCAGCGTGCCGGGTGCGAGTGGGATCAGGTTGGCGCCGAACACGATGCCGTCCTCGGTCCGGTTGATCCGGCCCAGGGTCCGCAACGGCTCGCCGGGATGCGGTGTCTCGCCGGTCACTTGGTCGCGGGTGATGACGACGCAGCGGGTGCTCGGCTTCGGCGCGCGGAACATCATCGTGCCGATGCGCAGGAGCAGCCAACTATTCTCCGACCATGCGGGCAGGCCCGAGATCGTGACGCTCGGACGGAACCGCTCCATGCCCACCGGATGATCGAGCGCTGCGTTCAGGGACGCGAGCGACGCGTCGTTGGCGGCCAGCAACGGATACCCGTCCGCGAAACCGACATGGTCGGCTGGTTCGGCGAACTCCGGGTCTATGGGCCGCATGTCAGGATCGTCCATGTAGGCCAGCCGGCACGCTCGTCCGAGCGCGTCCGACAGCCAGGCTTCGGATGCCGCATCGGCCCGCACCGCGGACATCACATCGTTCCATATGGTCACCGTTATGCGGTCGGCGCCCTTGGGTGGAATAGCGGCGAGGCAGCTACGCTCGCCGTGGCGCATGGTCAGGCCGGCCTCGTCCGCCCGCGCGTCGAACTGTGCCAGCCGAGCGACCTGCCTCTGGGTCAGGAATGCACCGTCGGGATCGGTCACCATCCAGCGCCGGTCATGCACGATGCCGTGCCTGGCCACCCCGGTCGAGACCAGGCTCCGGCCGCGCATGCCCTTCACCGGATAGACGTGCAGGCTCTCGACGCGATCGATCATGTCGGGGGGGATGCTTCGGGCAACACCTTGCCGGGGTTCATGATGCCCTTCGGATCGAGCGCATGTTTGATCCGGCGCATCGTTTCGAGCTCGGCGCCGCCGCGCCAGGACGGCATCATGTAGGGCTTGAGCTTGCCGACGCCATGCTCGGCGGAAAAGCTGCCGTCCAGGTCACGGACGATGGCGGCGACCGTATCCATGATCTCATGGTCGCGCGCCAGGAACGCCACCCGGTCGGCGCCGTCCGGCTGCACCAGGTTGAAATGGATATTGCCGTCGCCGAGATGGCCGAACGGCGCCACCCGGATCCCCGGGATCAGCCGCTCGCAGGCCTCGGTGGCGCGCGCGATCAGTTCCGGAACCCGCGATACCGGCACCGAGACGTCGTTCTTGACGTTGCCGCCGGCGCGTTTCTGGGCTTCGGCATGTTCCTCGCGCAGCTTCCAGATCGCCAGGCGCTGGGTCTCGCTCTCGGCGACCACCGCATCCAGGACGCGGCCCTCCTCGAGCGCCTCGCCGAGCACGCTTTCCAGCAAGGTCCGGAGGCTGTCGTCGTCACGGGCACTGGCGAGCTCGACCAGCACGTAGTGCGGCGCCGGCTCTGCCAGCGGCAAGGCGGCATCCGGGATCAGCCTATTCACCAGCCCCATGCCGGTGCCGGACATGTATTCGAATGCCTGGATCGCCGAGGGATCGGCCGACCGGAATGCGGTGAACAGCGCCAGCGCCGCCTCCGGGCTGGCTACCGCGCACAGCGCTACCTCGACCTGGCGCGGGCGCGGGCTGAGCTGCAGCACCGCCGCGGTGATGATGCCGAGCGTGCCTTCCGAACCCACCAGCAGCTGGCGCAGCGCATAGCCGGTATTGTCCTTGCGCAACCGGCGCAGGCCTTCGAACACCGTGCCGTCCGGCATCACCGCCTCCAGCCCGAGCACCAGTTCGCGGGCATTGCCGTAGCGCACGGTGTTGTTGCCGCCGGCGTTGGTCGCCAGCACGCCACCGATCTGCGCCGACCCTTCCGAACTGATCGACAGCGGCAGCAGGCAACCTGCCTCGCGGGCCGCGTCCTGGGCCGCCTTCAGCGTGACGCCCGCCTCGACCGTCATGGTCATGTCGACGGGGTCGATCGCCCGGATGCGGTTCATGCGGGACAGGCTCAGCACCAGTTCGTGGCCGTTCTCGGAGACGGCGGCACCGCCGACCATGCTGGTATTGCCGCCCATCGGCACGATGCCAGCCCCCGCCTCGGCGCAGGCGCGCACGCAAGCCGCGACCGCCTCGGTATCCGCCGGGCGCAACACCGCCGGGGTGCGGCCGTGATAGAGCCCGCGCCAGTCGCTGCAGTACGGTTCGGTATCGGTCGGATCGGTGAGCATCCCACCCGAACCGAGCCGGGCGCGCAGGATATCGATCAGAGCATTCATCGGGACTGCCTAGCGGAGAAAGCTCGACTCGGACGCCGGCGGCGTGTGGTCCAGCATCACGAACGCACTGGTGCCGGCCACGCCGATCAACAGGCCGCACAGCGCGCTCAGCAGCAACAGCATTCGCTTCGGCACCAGCACCTGCGATGCGGACAGAGCCTGCTGCGCCTCGGCACGCGCCTGCCGGGTCAGGTGCAGCTCGGACCGTAGCGCCTCGATCCGGGCACTGGCGCCGCGCAGGTCGAGATCGAGCTTGTTGATGTCGGCGGTGAGCTGGGAAATCCGGGTCCGTGCCGCCTGGATCTCGGTGGCACCGGCACTGCCGGCCCGCGGTGCACGCGGCTTTACCACCGGCTTGGCCTGGCCGGCGAGGCTCGATGACGGATTGGGCGCGATCGCCACGAACAGGTTCTTCAGCGCCCCGCCGGTGATGCCATTGCGCCGGGCGCGGGCCCTGACCGCTTCCAGCGCGCTCGCGGCCTGGCCGGGCTGGTCCTCGAGCACCAGCGCCAGGATGTCCGAGAGTGTCTTCAGCTCCTTCGGGTCGATCTGCTCGCGCATCATGACCAGTCAGCCGGTTGCATGGCGAAGATGTCGCGGGCGAGGTGCCGCCGCGCGCTGCAGCCGGTCGCGAATGGCCAGGCCGAGCCCGTCGGACGGAATGCTCATCGCCGCGATGCCGGTCAGGCCCCGCCGCCGGCCCTCGTCGTCGAGGTGGCGCAGCCCGGAAAACAGCCGCGCCGCCGCCTCGTGGAGGTCGCCGCCCGGGCTCAGGTTCCAGACCAGCGTCTGCTGCCTCGTGGTTCCGGGCAGGGGACCGAACGCCAGCAGCGCTTCCATGTGCCCGGCACCGGCGGCATCCAGCCGGACCGGCAGCGACGGCGCGTAGTGCGATGCCAGCATCCCCGGGGACGCGGGCAGGCCGGCCGGCGCCAGACGCCGCACCGGTCCGATAACCAGTTCGATCGCCTCGACGGAGATGCCGCCGGGGCGCAGGAGGGTGGGCGTATCGCCGGCAAGGTCGAGCACCGTGCTTTCCAGGCCGACACCGCAGGGTCCGCAATCCAGGATCGCGTCGATGCGCCCCCCGAGACCGGCCATGACGTGATCGGCGGTGCTCGGGCTGACACCGCCGGACGGGTTTGCCGAGGGCGCCGCCACCGGCCGTCCGACCATGCGCAACATCTCCCGCACCGTCTCGCCGCCGGGAACGCGGACCGCCAGGGTCGGCAGGCCGGCGCAGGCCAGCGCGCATACCGTGCTCGACGCGCGCCGCGGCAGCACCATGGTCAGCGCCCCCGGCCAGAATACATCGGCCAGGCGGCGGGCCAGGTTGGAGGGCTCTGCTTCGGCGAACGCCGCTTCGGCATCCGTGAAATGGGCGATCAGCGGATTGAAGCCGGGCCGGTGCTTGGCCTCGAACACCGCGGCCACCGCGCGCGCATCGGTGGCATCTGCGCCGAGCCCGTAGACAGTCTCGGTGCCGAACGCGACCAGACGGCCCTGGCCCAGCAGATGGGCGGCACGCACGATTCCCGCCGTGTCGGCATCGAGCCGCTCGGTCGTCACTCTCTCAGGGTCTTGCGCAGCCGGGTGTCGCATACCGTACCATTACCATTTCGGACGACGAGTCGGCAGCATCCACGCGTGCCTCATCGACAGTCAGTCGTCCGAGATGCCGGAAACGCCGCCGCGACAGATGAAGAACGGGTTTTCCCAGCCGGGCTTGCCATAGCGGAGCGGGCCGCCCTCGAATAGCGTGACGCTGCCGCCGGCCGCCTCGACCACCGCCTGTGGTGCCGCGGTGTCCCATTCCATGGTGCGGCCGAGCCGCGGGTAGAGGTCGGCTCGTCCCTCCGCCACCCGGACGAACTTCGCCGCCGAGCCGATATTGCCGATGGTGGCGATCCGCTGATGGCCCAGATATTCGAGGAGCCGCGGGTCGTCGGCGTAGTGCCGGGAGGCCAGCACGGACAGCCCGGCTTCCGGCGGCGGACGAACATGGATCGCCACCTCGCCATCGCGATCGCGGCGAGTGGCGCCATGACCTACCCGCCCGAGATACAGCTCGCCATAGGCCGGCAAGGCCACGGCGCCGAGTACGACGAGGCCGTTCCGCACCAGTCCGATATTGACGGTGAAGTCATCGCGTCCGGACGCGAATTCGCGTGTGCCGTCGAGCGGGTCGACCAGCCAGAATTCCGGCCCGGGCTCGGTCACGAGGCCTGCCGCCGCTTCCTCCTCGGCGATGACCGGGATGCTGGAGCCGGCCCTGAGCCCGGCCAGGATCAGCGTCTCGGCCTGGTGGTCGGCCTCGGTGACGGGGGAGGCATCGTCCTTGATCAGCGTCTCGAACCCGCGGCTGCGTATGTCCAGGATGATCCGGGCGGCCTGCCCGGCGAGCTCGGCCGCCAGGGCCAGCAATGCCTCGTCGTCGGTCGGCACGGCGTTCGCAGTTCGGAGAGGGTTCATGTGACCCGATTAGGGGATCGTCGAGGCGGTTGCCAAGCCGTGGCCGGATCGGACACGCCCTGGGTTGCGGCGCCAACACACGCGGCTGATAATATTGGTGATCGATCCTGACGTCATGCGGCTACACGCCGGAGCCGGAGCGCCCTTATGCTGGATATAGATTTTCACGCTGCCACGTTGCCCGAGAAGGGTGCCCTCGTTCTTCTGGTGCCCGAGGATGGCGAGCGGCCGGCGCTGTATCTGCAGGCGGACGAAGCGACCCAGGGCGCCGTCTCCCGCGGTCTCGAGGCGGCCGAGTTCAGCTTCGGCAAGGGCAAGAGCTGCGTTCTGCCGGGGCCTGGCGCCGGCCTGTCGCGCATCGTGGTGATCGGCCTCGGCAAGCGCAGCGAGCTCGACGTCTCGGCGGCGGAAGCGGCCGGCAGTGCTGCCTGGAACGCCCTCAAGACAAGCACCATCGGCGCCCTGGGTATCGACGGGCTCGCCCCCGAACTTGCGGCGCATGCGGCGCTTGGGGCAGTGCTGGCGAGCTACCGGTTCGGGCTGTACCGGACCACGCAGAAGCCCGAGGAGAAGCCGCGCCTCGCCCACCTGTCGGTGCTGGCCTCCTCGCTGGACAGCGTGCAGGCGGCCTGGCCGGAACTGGCCGCGATCGCACACGGCGTGTTCATCACCCGCGACCTGGTCAGCGAGCCGGCGAACATCCTGACCCCGGCGGTATTCGCGGACCGGATCGCCGCCCTGTCCTCGCTCGGCCTCGAGATCGAGATATTCGACCCGGAGCAGATGGCCGAGCTCGGGTTCGGCGCGCTGCTCGGCGTGGCCATGGGCAGCGACCTGCCGGCGCGCATGGCGGTGATGCGCTGGAACGGCGCTCCGGAGAACCAGGAGCCGCCGATCGCCTTCGTCGGCAAGGGCGTGACGTTCGACTCCGGCGGCATCAGCATCAAGCCGGCTGGCGGCATGGAAGACATGAAGTGGGACATGGCCGGCGCCGGCACGGTGGTCGGGCTGATGGCGGCCCTCGCCGGCCGCAAGGCGCGGGTGAATGCGGTCGGGCTGGTCGGCCTGGTCGAGAACATGCTGTCCGGCCGTGCGATGCGGCCTGGCGACGTGGTGAAGAGCGCCTCCGGCCAGACCATCGAGGTGCTGAACACCGACGCCGAAGGCCGGCTGGTCCTGGCCGACGTGCTCTGGTACGCGCAGGACCGCTTCAAGCCGCGCGCGATGGTCAACCTGGCGACGCTGACCGGTGCGATCATCGTGGCACTCGGCCATGAGCATGCAGGCCTGTTCAGCAACAACGACGAACTCTCGGTGCGGCTGGCCGAGGCCGGCCTGGCGGTTTCCGAGAAGGTGTGGCGCATGCCGATGGGCGAGCCGTACGACAAGAGCCTGCGCTCCGACATCGCCGACATGAAGAACATCGGTGGCCGTCCGGGCGGTTCGATCACTGCGGCGCAGTTCCTGAAGCGCTTCGTCGGCGATGTGCCCTGGGCGCATCTCGACATTGCCGGCACCGCCTGGTCGTCGAAGGACGCGCCGGGGGTGCCGAAGGGCGCCACCGCGTTCGGCGTGCGCCTGCTCGATCGGCTGGTCGCCGCGCATTACGAGGACTGACCACGACCGGACGGTGACGTTCCGGGTGGCGCTGCTGCGTCACCCGCCGGTGCGTGCGCTCCCGAACCGCTGTTACGGTCGCGCGGACCTGACGTTGCTGGACGGGTGGGAGGCGACCTTGCCGTCTTACCTGACGGCTCTGGCGGGCATGCGGCCATCGATGGTACGGACCAGTCCGCTGTCGCGCTGCCTGTTGCCGGCGCAGGCACTGGCCGGGCTGCTGGCTATTCCGGTCCATGTCGATCCGCGCCTGATCGAACTCGATTTCGGCGAGTGGGACGGCCTCGACTGGGACGATGTTCCACGCGCCTCGCTCGATCTCTGGGCCGCCGACCCTATGGGTTTTGCGGCACCCGGTGGCGAGAGTGGTGTCATGCTGGTCCGTCGCGTCGAGGCGGTGTGTGCAGATATCCTGGCGGACGCGCGTGACTGTGTCATCGTTTCGCACGGTGGCCCGTTGCGCCTGCTCGGGCCGATGTTGCGCCGAGAGGTGCCGAGCCTTCTGGCACCGGCGCCAGCGATGGGACGACTTGAGTTCGTGTCGGTAACGGGTCGGCAAGCAGCGACATTTGATGATCTCGCGCGATGACGGGATCGTTGCATGCTGCGTGGGTCTTAGTCCGTTTTCGAACCGGCAGGCGATTAACAAAGGCCTAGTATCGGACAGCCTGGTCCGGACGTCCGAAGTGCCGAGCAGAGTGACGTGGTTCATCCGGCACGACCGGTGCGGCAAAGGCCTCGCGGAAACGCTGCAGCGCCAGTTCGTCATCGCCCGACGCCCAGGCTTCCAGGCCGATCGTGCCGCGATATCCCAATGTCCGTAGTTCCCGCGCGATCGCCGGATCGCCGGATAGTTGATCTCGCCGGTGCCCGGTTCGCAGCGTCCCGGCACGTCGGCAACCTGGATTTCGCCGATATAGGGGAGCGCCCGGCGCAGCAGCGCGATCAGGTTCCCTTCTCCGATCTGTGCATGGTACAGGTCGAGCATCAATCGCACCTCGGGCCTGTCCACGCCGCGTATCAGCGCCAGGCAATCCTCGGCCGGTCCGAACGGCACGCCGGGATGGTCCACTGCGGCATTGAGGTTTTCCAGCACGAACATGATGTCATGCCGGGCTGCCAAGTCGGCCAGCCGATGCAAGGTCGACTGCGCCGTCATCCACATCCCGCCCGTTACGGCGTGGCACGGGGTAACAGGCAGGCCCTGTCCGTCCAAGCCGGTGCCATGCAGGTTCAGGCGCGGTATTCCAAGCGCCTTGGCGACCGGGATCGACAGCTCGGCTGTCCGCAGCAGTTCGTCCGCGCCGTCCCGATCCGCAAGGCGCCCGGTGACATAACCGGTCATCGACGAGAAGCGTGCGCCACTGGCGGCCAGGGCGGCAATGTCGTGCCGCGTCCAGTCCCAGATCTCGACCTGGAAGCCGAGCGCGTGGATCCGTCTGACGCGTTCGATGACCGGGAGCGACCGAAATACCATCTCGGCGCAGACAGCAAGGTCGAAGTCGGATTGCGTCATGGACATCGCTTTCCCGATTTCCGTTAGCCCGGCATGGACCTTCGCAAATCCTGCCCGATCGGCCGCCGCGAGCCGGAGAGCAGAGGCAGTGCCGCCGGTTTCCGGTCCCATTGCATGATCTTGTTCCGTCTGGACGTCAATATAAGCGAGACTTTCTAATTTCAAGGTAGTGGACGCCTGGCGGATCGAGAGTTATGAACGATAAATACCTATAGCTGCCGGGATGGAAACCATTTTCCAGCAAAAGGTGCTCGGCTCGAACAACGGCAACGACCGGCGAGAGGGCCATAATTTCTACAGGACCACCCGGTTCGCGGGTGCGGATGCCCCCGGGCCGGCCAGGACGCTGCGGAAGACGACCCGATACTGTCCAGGCGCAAGACAACGCCTGCGAGCGGGCTACGGAGCTTCAAGAAAAACGTCGCCAACAAAATCAAATCAGGACAGGGACGAAACATCATGAGCCGACCGAGAACTCTTCTGGCATCGGTATCGCTGATTGCCGCCTGCGCCCTCATGGTCGCCGCGCCGCAAGGAGCCGCACAGGCAGCGGAAAAGACCATCAACATCATCCTGGTCGATCACGGGCAGGCTGCCGATCCGTTCCACAACGTCATCAAGCGCGGCGCGCAGGATGCGGCGAAGCAGATGGGCGTGCACCTGGAGATCCGGCAGCCGCAGAATTTCGACATGACCCAGATGGCCAATCTGATCACCGCGGCCGTCAACCAGCGTCCGGACGGCCTGGTCACCACCGTTCCGGATGCGGACGCGCTGTCCGGCCCGATCGGACGCGCAGTCGCGCAAGGCATTCCGGTCATCACCACCAACGGAACCCCCGCCAATGGTCACAAGGTCGGTGCCCTTCTCAATGTCGGGCAGGACGAGGTCGAGGCCGGACGCGCCGCCGGCAAGGCCATGGCCGCGGCTGGCGGCAAGAAGGCGTTGTGCGTCAACCAGGAGGTCGGCAACGTAGCCCTCGACCAGCGCTGCCAGGGCTTCGCCGCGGGCTTCGGCGGTTCCGTGAAGGTGGTGCCGGTCGACACCGATCCCGCCACCACCAAATCCAAGATCGAGGCGGCGCTTCGCTCGGATTCATCAGTGGACAGCATCATCGGATTGAACGCCGTGCTGGTCGGCGAGCCGGCGGTGGCAGCGGTTGCCGAAGGCGGCTTCGCGAGCCGCGTCAAGGTCGCCTGCTTCGACCTGTCACCCGGCTTCCTGGACGACATTGCCAAAGGCAAGGCGTTGTTCACGGTGGATCAGCAGCCGTATCTGCAAGGCTACCTGCCGGTACTTTTCCTGGCGCAGAAGGCGCGCTACGGCCTGATCCCAAGTGGCGACGTCGCGACAGGCCCGAACCTGATCCGCAAGGACGACGCCGGCAGGGTCATCGACCTCTCCAGCCAGTCGATCCGCTGACCGACGGAGCGTTTTTCAACGGGTGGAGGCACGCAAGCATCCTCCACCCTACTTTCGTTACAGCGCCCTACTTGCCGAGATGCTTGTCGAAGAACGCCCCGATTTCCGTGAAGGCTTCCTTCGCTTCGGGCACGCGGTCGTCGAACTGATACTGCGCGTGCGACTGACCTTCATAGACTTCCAGGTCGGCCTCCACGCCCGCGCGGTGCAGCGCGCGATGTACTCGCACGGTGTTGCTGAGCAGCAGGTCACGCGTGCCGGTGGTCAGGATTGTCGGCGGGAAACCATGCATGTCGCCATAGACGGGGGATAGGAGCGGGTCCTTCAGGTCATGCCCTTTCGCATACACGACTGTGGCGGCCTGGCAGAAACCGGTGGGCGAGACAAGAACGTTGTCAACGAGCTTGTTGGTGTAGAAACTGTCGCCGACCATCGTCGCATCGGACATCGGCGTGCCAGACCCGAGGGCGCCCGGTAGCGGAAGCCCCAATTGCTTGGCCCGAAGCGTGATTTCCAGCGTCAGCGCACCGCCGGCCGAGGTGCCGAAGATGCCGATGTTCTTGGGGCTCATCGTCTTCAGCAACGACTTGTAGACCGTGATCCCATCGTCGATCGGGGCCGGAAAATACGCTTCGGGCGGCATGCGGTAGTCGGGCATGATCACCTTGATGTGGCCGAACCCGGCCATCATGATGGCCTCGGTAGCGCCCGTTTCGCCGGGGAACAGAACGTAGCAGCCACCATGTTCATGGATCAAAACCCGGTTACGGTTCTCGGGCGCGATCTCGTTGGGCGTAATGGTGTAGACCCTGACGCCGTCGATCGTCGAACGCTCCATCTTCACGTTCATCCGCTGCATCATGTCCGGAATGCCGGCGTTGATCTTGATGGCCTGATGATCGGCGAACTTGCGCCACTCGGCGCCGGTGCTGAACTGGTTGTTCCAGGCGGGGTTGAGCGGAGCCGCGATGAACTTCTGCATCCCCGGGCTGATATCCGCCGTCGGCACCTGCAAGGTCTTTGCCGGAACCTTGCGCGGTGCCAGTGCCGTTTCGTCGGCGTTCGCCGCAAACGGGGATATCATCATCGCCGCAGCTAGAACGAGCGATGCGGACCGTGTTGTCGTAAGCTTCATGGACGTATCCCGATTTTCTTTCGGGAACGGTATGCCTGGATGGTTGCGCTGTCATCAGAGGATGCAGTCTTGATTGAACACGTTCTGGACACTGCGAGGATGGGCGGATGCGGCGCCCGTTCAGCCGGCCGCAGCCAGGGTCAGGAGCACGCAGTCAACGGCGACGCAGACTGTTCCCAGCACGTCGCCGGTATGTCCGCCGATACGGCGTTGGGCCGAGGCGCACACGATCACCGCGACTGCAGCTGAAGCGGCGATCGCCGCGACTGCGTGCGACGGCGTCAGCATCAGGCTCGATGCAAGCGCGATGATGCCGCCGAACGCCAGGGCGCTCGGCGAAATCCGGCCGAGGCCACGGCTCAGGCCGTCGGTGCGCGCCGGCTTCAGCAAAGCCAGCCCGACCAGCATCGATCCGCGCGACAGCGCGCCGATCACCAGCAAAGCCATAACCGCACGGTCTGCCGGTATGGCCGCCAGCGCGGACACGCGGATCAGCAGCGACAGCATCAGCGCCAGTGCGCCGTAGCTGCCGATGCGGCTGTCGCGCATGATTTCGAGCCTGTGCTCCCTGGTGCGTCCGCCACCGAAACCGTCCGCGGTATCGGCCAGTCCATCCTCATGCAGGCCACCCGTCAGCACGACGGCAACCACGAGCGTCCAGCCGGCACCGACCACGGGCGGAAGGCCGAAATTGCGGCAGGCGGTCAGCGTGGCAGCTTCGGCGCCGCCGACCAGCAGACCGGCAAGCGGATAGGTCCATACGGCGCGGCCGGGACGATACGGCACGTCGCCCGGCACCAGCCAGCCCACCGGCAGCCTCGTCAGCAGCCCGAAGCCGGCCGCAAGGTCGGCGCCGATCGCACGGAGATGGCCGCCCGTGTCGCTCACGATGCGGTGGACACGCCTGCCTCGGCGAACGAGGCCATTCCCGCATGACAGGCGCAGGCCGCGCGCAGGATCGGCACCGCGAGCGCCGCACCGGACGCCTCGCCCAGGCGCATGCCCAGGTCGAGCAACGGCGTCTTGCCCAGCGCCGCCGCCAGCGCGCCGTGGCCGGCCTCGGCCGAGCGATGCGATACCAGCGCATGATCGAGCCCTCCGGCGTTCAACCGGGCCAGGGGGGCGGCGGCGGCCGTACAGACGAAGCCGTCCAGCAACACCGGGATGCGATGCAGCCGTGCCGCCAGCACCGCGCCGAAGATGGCGGCCAACTCGTACCCGCCGAGGCAGCGCGCGACAGCAATCGGATCGTCCTGCGCCGCTGCATGCAGGGCCAGGGCCGCATCGATCGCCCGTGCCTTGCGGGCGAGGCCGGCATCGTCGAGCCCGGTTCCGCGACCGGCCCAGGCAGCGCCGTCGCCGCCGAACAGCCCGGCCGCCAGCGCGGCCGCGGCCGTCGTGTTGCCGATCCCCATCTCGCCGAGGCACAGCAGGTCGATGCCGGGTTCGATTGCCGAGAAACCGATGGAGACCGCGGACAGGAAAGCCGCCCCGGTCATCGCGGGCGCAAGAGTAATGTCCGCGGTCGGATCGAGCCCAGCGACCGGTACTACGCGGAGCCCGGCGCCGGCGATCCGGGCTAGCTGGTTGATCGCCGCCCCACCGGCCGCGAAGTTGCCGACCATCTGCGCGGTCACGGCGGGCGGATAGGGCGAGACCCCCTGTGCGGCGACGCCATGGTTGCCGGCGAAGATCACGATCTCGACACGGTCCAGGCGGGGGATCGACCGGCCCTGCCAACGGGCCAGCCAGACCGCGAGCTCTTCCAGCCTGCCCAGGCTGCCGGGCGGCTTGGTCAGCGTGGCCTGCCGGGTCAGCGCCGATGTAGAGGCCTCCGTATCGCCTCCCGGCAGATCCAGACAGGTACGGCGCAGTTCATCGAGGTCACGAAATTCGGTCATGCATCCTGCAGGGCGATGGCGTGAAAAAAGGATCCGGATACGTGTCCGCGCCGGCCACCGGCGGGCCCGAGCGCGGTGCCGTTCGCGTCGGCGAGGTCGGCCAGCGCGTCATCGTCGCCAGGGTCGGTGACGCTCGCGTAGTGGAACTCGTGGCCGCGCAGCACCCGGCCGCGCGCGCCCAACGGGGTATCAGCCAGCAACGTCGCCTCGCGGTAGCCGAGATGCATGCGCCTCTGCGCATATGAGGTGACGTGCCCGAGCAGCCCGGCCATCGGATGGGCGATGCCGGCCGCATCGGTGAGCGCCTGGCCCAGCACCATGTAGCCGCCGCACTCGCCATGTACCGGGCGCGTGGTCGCGAACCGGGCGAGGCCGTTCCGGAAGCCGGTCGCTGCCGAGAGCGCGCCGGCGTGCAGCTCGGGATACCCGCCGGGCAGCCAGCAGCAGTCGCAATCGTCCGGCGGCGCCTGATCGGCGAGCGGCGAGAACCGGATCAGCTCGGCGCCGGCATGCCGCCACGCATGGGTCAGATGCGGATAGAGAAACGAGAAGGCGGCGTCGTCGGCGACCGCGATCCGCTGTCCCGGCGGCGGGATGGCCGGGCCGGCTGCGGTGTCGGCCGGGCCTGGCGATGGCGCCGCCAGACCAAGGATCGCGCCGAGATCGAGGTCGCGCTCGGCCATGGCCGCCAGCGTGTCGAGGAACGCCGGCAGCGTGCCGTGTTCGCGCGCCTGCACCAGGCCGAGATGCCGCTCGGGCAGCGCCAGCGCGGCATCGCGTGGAATGCTGCCGAGCACGGCGATGCCGGCGTCGCGCAGCGCGGACGCGGCGCCGGCATGATGGCGCGGCGAACCGACGCGATTGAGGATCACCCCGGCCACGCGCACCGCCGGATCGAACGTTGCGAACCCGTGCGCCACGGCGGCAACCGATTGCGATTGGCCGGACACGTCGAGCACCAGCACCACTGGTAGTCCAAACCGCGCAGCCAGGTCGGCGCCCCGGCCACGCCGCCCGGGTGATCCCTCGACCCCGTCGAACAGGCCCATCGACGCCTCGACCACCAGCAGCTCGGCATCCTTGGCCGCCCGACCCAGCGTCGCATCCAGCAGGGCAGGCGGCATCGCCCAGCTATCGAGCGTCAGGCTGTCGTGGCCGGACGCTGCCGCGTGGAAGGCGGGATCGATGTAGTCGGGGCCGGCCTTGGCTGCGCGCATCTCGACGCCGCGCCGGCGCAGCCCGGCGATGAGGGCGAGCGCTACCGTGGTCTTGCCGCTGCCCGAGCGCGGCGCCGCGATCATCAGGCCGCGCGCGGTCATGCCGGGACCTGCTCGTGGTGACAGGGGAGGCACCCGGACCTATATGAAAACTCGTGCAGCAGGACACAAACTCCGACAATCAGGCGCTGCGGCGAGGCTGGACCACCGGCAGCTGCGCCACCGCCGCCGCCAAGGCAGCGTTCGCCGCGCTGCAGGATGGACACTTCCCCGACCCCGTCACCATCACTCTTCCACGCGGGGGGCAGGTCGCCTTCGCGCTGGCCGAGGCGCGGTTCGACCAGGACGCCGCCGAGGCCGGGGTGGTCAAGGATGCCGGCGACGATCCGGACGTGACGCATGGCGCCCTGATCCGGGCACGGGTTCGCCTGCTGCCGGCCGGCAGCGGCATCCGGTTCCGCGCGGGCGAAGGGGTCGGCACCATCACCCGCCCGGGCCTGGCGCTGCCGCCCGGCGAACCGGCGATCAACCCGGTGCCGCGCCGGATGATCCGCGACGCGATGCAGGAGATCGCAGGCGGCAGCGAGCCGGATGCCGAAGTGACGCTGTCGGTCCCCGGCGGCGAGAAGCTGGCCGAGCGTACCCTGAACGGCCGGCTCGGCATCGTCGGCGGTCTCTCGATCCTGGGCACCACGGGGATCGTGGTGCCGTTTTCCTGCGCCGCCTGGATCGACACGATCCGCCGCGGCATCGACGTCGCCCGCGCCATGTCGATCGGGCATGTCGCAGGCAGCACCGGCAATGTTTCCGAAATCGCCGTGCAGGCGCTGCACGGGATGCCCGACGTGGCGCTGATCGAGATGGGCGACTTCGCCGGTGGGCTGCTGAAATATTTGCGCGACCATCCGGTGCCGCGCGTGACGGTTGCCGGCGGCGTCGCGAAAATGACCAAGCTGGCGCAGGGACGCCTCGACCTGCATTCCAAACGCGGATCGGCCGACCTGGCGGCGCTTGCGGCGGTTGCCATCGAGGCAGGCGGCGGCAGCGATCTCGGCGAGTGCATCGCCCGGGCCAACACCGTGGCGCAGGCGTTCTCGCTCTCGTCGGCCGCCGGCGTGGCGCTCGGCGATGCAATTGCTACGCGCGCCTGGACCGTGGCGGCGGAGGTGCTGCGCGGCACCGGCACGTCCCTCGAGATCGTGCTGTTCGACCGGGAAGGCACGCTGGTCGGCCGCACGGATTTCCTCTCGGTCGATGCGGCTCATTCCCTGAACCGCCTGCGATAGTCGGGGTCGTAGAGCGCGCTATCACGGAACTCTGCCGTGTCGAGCGCCGGCCCGACCAGCACGAGCGCGGTGCGATCGACAGGGTCCTGCTCGAGCATCGCGCGTATCGTGCCCAGCGTTCCGCGCAACACCCTCTGGTCCGGCCAGGAGACCCTGACCGCAACGGCGACCGGGCAGTCCTCGCCGTACAGCGGCGTCAGCTCGTCCACCACCCGGTCGATCGCATGGATCGCCAGATGGATCGCCAGCGTGGCGCCGGTTGCCCCGAACGCCGTCAGCGTCTCGGTCGGCGGCATCGCCGAGGCCCGGCCGGACATCCGCGTCAGCACCAGGCTCTGCGCCACTTCCGGCACCGTCAGTTCGCGCTCGAGCACAG
This sequence comes from Lichenicola cladoniae, assembly GCF_013201075.1. Classification (NCBI taxonomy): domain Bacteria; kingdom Pseudomonadati; phylum Pseudomonadota; class Alphaproteobacteria; order Acetobacterales; family Acetobacteraceae; genus Lichenicola; species Lichenicola cladoniae. Next base: position 1,292,872 of record NZ_CP053708.1, read on the forward strand.
CTGCCGCAGCCGCGAACGCGGGCACGCCGGGCGTCATGGTGAACGGGATGCCGTGCCGGCGCAGGCGCCTGATCTGCTCGGCGACCGCGCTGTAGATCGACAGGTCGCCGGAGTGCAGCCGCGCCACGTCTTGGCCGGCATCGTATGCGGCCACATACTCGCGTTCGATATCGTCGAGGCTGAGCGAGGCGGTATCCACCAGCCGCACGCCGTCGGGACAATGCACCAGCATCTCGCGCGGCACGATCGAGCCGGCGAAAAGGCAGACCGGGCAGCGCGCCAGCAGGTCGCGGCCGCGCAGCGTCAGCAGGTCGGCGGCACCGGGCCCGGCGCCGATGAAGTGCACCGTCATGGCAAAGCTCTCCAGCCGGCTATCGCGCAGGTGGCGTTGGCCGACGATATGCGTGGCAGCAGCAGCACGGCGTCCGGTCCCGCAGCCGCCAGCGCACACCCTTCCGCCACCGAGGCGACCCCGGTCATCGCTTCTGCCAGTGCGGATTGCGTTGCGCAGCGTGGCTGGGCATCGGCGAGGGCGCGTTCACCGACGACGATCAGCCCCAGCGACAATGCCCCGGCCGCCGCGATCGGTCCGGGCTCGGCGGCACGGAACTCGGGGATCGCCAGTCGCTCGGGACGGCAGCCGGCACGTTCCGCCGCGAGTTCGACCAGACCGGCGATCTCGTCAGCGGCGCAACCGGGCCGCAAGCCTATCCCTGCAAAGATCATGGTTTGGTCGCCGCATACTGGGTCACGGTCATTGCCGGCCTGAACCCGTGCATGCCGCCGACCCGGTCGAGCCGTTCCACCGAAATCCGGGTCAGCGTTCCGCCGTATCGCGCATGGGCTGCGAACAAAACCGCCTCGGTCTCGATCGTGACGGCGTTGATCACCAGCCGGCCGCCGCGGCGCAGCGCCGACCAGGCCGCGTCCAGCACCCCGGGCCCGCTGGCGCCGCCGCCGATGAACACAGCGTCGGGCCTGGGCAAGTCCGCGAGCCCCTCCGGTGCGGTGCCGTCGATCACCACGAGGCCGGGCACACCCAGCGAGACCGCGTTGCGCATGACCCGGTCGGCCCGGTCCGGCCGGCGCTCGATCGCGAATGCCCGGTTGGACGGATGGAGCAGCATCCACTCGATCGAGATCGAGCCCGACCCTGCGCCGATATCCCACAGGGTCTCGCCCTGGCGCGGCGATAGCGCCGAGAGCGTCGCCGCACGGATCTCGCATTTGGTGAGCTGGCCGTCATTGCCGAAGAACGCGTCGGGCAGCCCGGTGCCGAGCGGGATGACCCGGGCGTCGGGATCGCCCACGATTTCGATCCCGATCAGGTTCAGCCGGTCGATCCCGTCCGGCAGCGCATCCGAGGCCTGGAACCGGCGCATCCGTTCGTTCGGGCCGCCCAGTGCCTCCAGCACATGCACGACCGACCCGCCGAAGCCGTGCCGGACCAGCAGCGACGCGACCGCTTGTGGCGAGGTCTCGTCCGCCGACAGCACCAGCAACCGCGCGCCCGGCTGCAGCGCGGGCAGCAGCGTCTCGATCGGCCGGCCGCAGATCGAGAGCAGACGGCTATCCTGCATGCTCCAGGCCAGCCGGGCGCAGGCAAGCGAGACCGCGCCGGGTGCCGGCAGGCACAGCAACTCTCCGGGCGGCACGGCACCCGCCAGCATCGTGGCGATGCCGAAGCAGAACGGATCGCCCGAGGCCAGCACCACCACAGGGTCACCCCGGCGCGCGAGGATCGCCGGCAGTCCGTCCGCGATCGGCGATGGCCAGGGCATCGTCTCGCCGCGTGTCAGCGAAGCCGCAAGCGCCAGGTGCCGCCGGCCGCCGACCACCAGCGCCGCGTTGAAGATCAATGTGCGCGCAGCAGGCGGCAGCGCCTCGACACCGTCCTCGCCAATGCCGACAACTGCCAGCCAGGGACCGGGCGCCGGCATCATGGCCGGCACCGGAGGAGGGACGGATCGTGCTGCGGGTTATGATTCTTGGCGGCAGCACCGAAGCCGGCGCGCTGGTTCGCGCACTGCGCGGCGATTTGCGCTTCGACACCACGCTTTCGCTCGCCGGCGTGACGCGGGCGCCGCTCATCGAGGCGAGCATCGCCACGCGGATCGGTGGCTTCGGCGGCGTTAATGGTCTTGCCGCGTGGCTGCGCGCCCATGCCATCGACGCACTGGTCGACGCGACGCATCCGTTCGCGCAGCAGATCAGCCGGAATGCCGTGCTTGCGTGCGCCGAGGCCGGCGTGCCGATGCTGCGTGTGGACCGGCCGGAATGGCGGCCGGTTTCCGGCGATCGCTGGAGCATGGTCGCGGACATGCATGAAGCCGCCGCCGCCCTTGGGCCTGCGCCCCGCCGCGTGCTGCTGACGATCGGCCGCAAGGATTTGGCTCCGTTCCGCGAGCATCCCCACCACGACTACATCGTTCGCAGCGTCGATGCGCCGCCCCCGGAGTTGCTGCCGCCACGCTGTCGGCTGATCACGGCACGCGGACCGTTCGATACGGACGCGGAACTGGCACTGCTGCGCGAGTCCGCGATCGAGCTGATCGTCACCAAGAACTCCGGCGGCCGCGCGACCGATGCCAAGCTCGATGCCGCGCGCCGTCTCGGCCTTGCGGTCGTGATGATCGCAAGGCCGGCACCCGTCGAGGGACCCTTCGTGCCGGATTGGCAAAGCGCGTTGCAGTGGCTGGAACAACGCCATCAGGCTTCCGACACGCTGCGCGCCGTATAGACCCACGGCATCCCGTCGCCGCGTGCGATCAGGCGGGTGCCGGCACACCCGATCAGCACCAGCGTCCGCATGTCCGCGTGTCCGGCATCCGCGTCCGCCAGCGTCGTGAGCACGATGCGCTCCTCGGGGCGCGACACCGCGGTTGCGAACACGATCGGGATCGTTCCAGGCAGGATCTCGCGTAACGCCGAAAACGCGGCGCCGAGTTGCCAGGGACGCGCCCGCGACAACGGATTATACAGTGCGATCACGAAGCCCGCTTCGGCCACCGTACGCAGCCGTCGCAGCACCAGCTCCCACGGCTTGAGATTGTCCGACAGCGAGATCGCACAGAAATCCCCGCCGAGCGGCGCACCGATCCGGGCGGCCACCGCCATCATCGCCGAGATGCCCGGCACCACGCTCACATCCAGCGTCGCCCAGGCCGGCTCGCCATGCTCGATCGCCTCGAACACCGCACTGGCCATTGCGAACACACCGGCATCGCCCGACGACACCACCGCGACATCCCGGCCCGACCCCGCCAGCGTCAGGGCATGCCGCGCACGGTCGAGTTCCTCGCGATTGTCCGAGATGTGGCGGACCACGTTCGCAGGCGCCGCGACCCGCGCCACGTACGGTCCGTAACCGACCAGGTCGGTGGCGCGGGCGAGGGCTGCCACTGCCTGTGGCGTGCGCATTGCCACGTCGCCCGGTCCCAGCCCGATGATCGTGATCGAACTCATCGCGGCCGCTGCCGTCCCTGGACCAGCACCATCGAGAAATAGGGCGCGGTCTCGCCTTCCATCCCGGTCATCGGCATCACGCGCTGGTCCGCCTGCGTGCCGCGCTCGACATAGGTGGCGCGGTCTTCGAGCCCGGCCCGCCGCAGCGCGCGCTGGATCTTGGGGAGGTTGCGGCCGACCTTCATGATCACGGCGGCATCGCATGCCTGCAGGCGTTCGGTCAGCCGGTCCTCGTCGAGGGTGCCTGGCAGCACGCACAAGATATCGTCGCCATGCGCGATCGGCAGGTCCGCCGCGGTCCAGCAGCCGCTCATGCCGGTGATGCCCGGGACGGTCTCGTGCGGATAGTCGGCGCGCAGCCGGTCGAACACGTACATCGAGGAGCCGTAGAAGAACGGATCGCCCTCGCACAGCAACGCCACGTCCTGTCCGGCATCGAGATACGAGGCGACCCGGCCGGCACAGTCCTCGTAGAAGCTGCCCATGTCGGCAAGATATCGCGGATCGTCGACCGACAGCTCGGTGGTGAACGGATATTCGAACCGCAGCTCGATCGCTTCCTCGCTCAGCAACTGGTCCGCGATCGAGCGCGCATGGCCGACCCGCCCGCGCTTGGCGAAATAGGCGATCACCGGCGTCATCACGATCAGCCGTGCGGCCTTCAGGGTCAGGAGCTCCGGATCGCCCGGCCCCATCCCGATCGTGCGCAGCGTGCCGACTTTCGGAGTTTTAAGCATCACTCGATGTCGCTCGCGACCGCGTTGACGGTCGCCACCGCCATGGCGCTGCCGCCCTGCCGGCCGGCGACGATCGCGAACGGAAGCCGTCCGAACACTGCCAGCGCGTCCTTTGATTCCGCAGCGCCGACGAAGCCGACCGGCATGCCGATGACAGCAGCAGGCGGTTTCGCCCCGGCCTCGATCAGTTCCAGCAGATGGAACAAGGCGGTGGGCGCATTGCCGATCGCCACCAACGCACCGTCCAGATGCTCGCCCCAGAAATCCAGTGCCGCTGCAGAGCGCGTGTTGCCGATCTCGCGGGCCCGCGCCGGCGTCGCCGCATTGCGCAAGGTGCAGATCACCGCGTTGTCGGCGGGTAGCCGGGCGCGGGTGATGCCGTGCGCGACCATTTCGGAGTCGCACAGGATCGGCTTGCCGGCTTTCAGCGCCGCCCGTGCCGCCGCTCCGAACCCGTGGCCGAACCTGATCCGCTGCGCGATCTCGACCATGCCGCTGGCATGGATGATCCGCACCGCGATCGGGGCATCCGACGCGGTGAAGCCGGACAGGTCCGCCTCGGCACGGATGATCGCGAACGACTTCTCGTAGATGCCGGCGCCGTCCCGGATATAGTCGAAACCGGTCACGCCGGATGATCCTTGTGCTGGTGCAGCAGCGATGCCGCCATGTCGAGTGTGAGGCCGTGATGCCGCGGTGTATCGCCCGCCCGTCCATCGACCACCAGATCGTAGAGCCCATCATGGCCGACCAGCGTCAATGGCGCGGTCCCCGGATGCGCGCACCCCTTGGCGCAGCCGGACACATGCAGGAACACCCCGTCCGGCAGCAGCGCGCCAAGTTGGAACGCGGTAGCGGGCGCCGGCACCATGCCGCGCGGGCAGGCGGGTGCTCCGATGCAGGACGCAGTGCGCAGTCGCGGGTCGGTGGGGTCGAGCAGTTGCCCCGCCAATGTCGAACGCACCGACGACTCGGCTCCCGGCAGCAGCCCGGCAAGCACGAGTGCGCGCCATGGGGTAAGCCGGATCGTAGCCTCGCCAAGCTGCTCGGCCAAAGCCGCCAACTGCAGCAGCAGACTTGCATCGAGCCGACCGGGTGGCACGCCAATTCCGAAGGCACCGGCGGGGAGAGGTCCGACGGCGACAGGGCTTTGCCGGGCGACAAAGCCGATGGGCCGGCATGGCAACCCGTCAGCCTGGAACAGCATCGTTCCGGATACAGGGTCACGCGACGGCCGCACCGGCGCGCCGGGAAGGGCCAATGAAGCGCGGGCAAGGCGCTGGGCATGCAGGGGCGCCTCGGCAACGGTGCAGGCAGCGGCGGCATCTCCGGCTTCGACCTGCCAGGATCCCGGACCCGATGCGCGCAGCGTGATATCCGCACGCACGCTTTCCAGCGACAAAGCGCCGCCACCATCCACCGCGAACCCGAACTTGCCCGGTAGCCCGTTCAAACTGTCGTCGGCGATCAGCACCGCCTCGAGCGCGCGCGCAATGGCGAGGGTGTCGGCATCGCAATCCGGATCGTCGCCGGCCAGCGGCGACGCCTGGATATTGCGTCGACGCTCCGCCGCCGGATCGGCTACGGCAAGTCCAAGCTCGACCGCCTCGCGCGCAAAGAGCGCTGCGGAGCCGACACTGAATCCGCGCAGCTGCAGGTTGCCCCGGTTGGTCAGCTCGATCATGCCGTTGCCATGCCGCAGCGCCGCCTCTGCAACATGCCGCGCCGACATCGCATCGAGGCGCGACGCCGACGGCTTGATCCGCACCAACAGACCGTCGCCGGACTGCATCGGCTCGTAGAGCGACGGACACCAGCCGCGCACGATCGCGTTCATGATGCGTCCGGCTCCAGCACTAGCCCGACATCGTTGCGCCGCGGCTGCCAGAACCCGCGTCGGCGTGCCTCGTCGAAGCGGGCCGCCATCGAAGCGCGTGCCGCTGGATTGGTCTCGCGCATGAACTGCTCGACCATCTCGTTGCCGAGCGTCGCCTCGAACACCAGCTCGAACTGCTGGTCGAACCGCACCGGCAGCGTCGCGGCATAGCCATGCAGCGCGTCGAGCGCGCGGGCCATCTCGGCGGCGCCCTGGTAGCCGTGCCGCATCATGCCCTCGATCCACAGCGGGTTGGCGGCGCGTCCACGCACCACCCGCGCCACTTCCTCGGCGACGCTCCTGATGCGGGGAGCATCCGGCCGCGCGGTGTCCGCGTGATATAGCGCCGGTGCGGCACCCAGCGAGGCGGCGGCGGCGGCGAACCCACCCTCGTGCGCCGCGACGTCGAGATTATCCAGGAGATCGGTCTCGGCATGGTCCTGCACATGCAGCAGCGCGTCGGCGCCGGCCACGCCACGAGCAAACCCGGTCGCATCGGCGGTGCCGTCACGGCCGCCTCCATATGCGTAGGAAGAGCCATCGAGATACGCGCGTCCGAGCTCGTCGCGATCGGTCCAAGCGCCACGCGCCAGCCGGTCCTCGACACCGGTGCCGTACGTGCCCGGTGCCGGGCCGAAGATCCGCGAAGGCATCTCGGTGCCGTGTTCCGCCGCGAGCGGGTTCCAATCAGCATCCTCGTCCCGCGCAGCGAGAGTGGCCACCGCCTGGTCGAACAGCGCGATCTGGCCTGGGAATGCGTCGCGGAAGAACCCGGAAATGCGCAACGTCACATCCACCCGCGGCCGGTCGAGCACGGCCAGCGGCACGATCTCAATCCCCGCGACCCGGCCGGACCCGCTATCCCAGATCGGCCGCACTCCCATCAGCAGCAGTGCCAGCGCCAGATCCTCGCCACCGGTGCGCAGGCTGGTCGAGCCCCACAGGTCGATCACCGCCCGGCGCAGCCAGTCGCCCTGGTCCTGCCGGTGACGCTCGAGCAGCGCCGCCGAGGCCTTCTCCGCCAGCAGGACGGCGGCCCGCGTCGGGATCGCGCGCGGATCCACGGTGAACAGGTTGCGTCCGGTCGGCACCACGTCAGCGCGGCCACGCGTTGGTGCTCCCGCCGGCCCTGGCTCGACGAACCGCCCGTCCAGCGCGGCCAGCAGCGCCTGCGCCTCGGCCGGCCCGCTGGCGTCGAGCGCTACCGAGAGCGCGGCAGGGTCGGCATCCGGCAACGCCCGCATCATGCCCTCGAGCAATGTCCGATGGCCGCGCGGCGCCTGGCCGAATACATGCAGGCCATCGCGGATCTGCAGATCCTTCACGTCGCACAAATACGCGTCCAGCCGGGCCAGCGCGTCCGCATCGTCGGCATCGCCGCGACGCACGCCGCTTTCCGCCAGCAGGCCGGTGCTCTCCGCGCGATCCAGGATTTCGCCCCGCAGGATCTCGCCGCGACGGCGATCGAGCCCGTCCGAGGCGGCGAAGTCGTCGATCAGCCGTTCGAGTTCCAGCGCGGCGCCATGCGTGCCGGCGCCTACGATCGGCGGCGTCAGATGGCCGATGGTGACCGCTCCCAGACGCCGCTTCGCTGCCGCCGCCTCGCCGGGATTATTCACGATGAACGGATACACCACCGGTATGCCGCGCAGCAGCGCCGAGGGCAGGCATTCCGCCGAGAGCGCGGTCGCCTTGCCCGGCAGCCATTCCAAGGTGCCGTGAGTGCCGAGATGCACGAGCGCGTGGACCCCGATCCGGGTCCGCAGCCACAGGTGGAAGGCAAGATAGCCGTGCCGGGCAGGGGTGTCGGGATCGTGGTAGCCGGCCTTGCGATCCAATGCAGCGCCGCGATCCGGCTGCACCGCCAGGATCATGTGGCCGAGACGGGCATGGCGCAGGGTGAAGTGGCCGTCTCCGACCGACAGGTCGGAACCGGCCGGTCCCCACGCGTCGACCGTCGCCGCCCGCACGGCCGCCGGAAGTGTCGCGAACAGGACTGCGTATTCGGCCAGTGACAGATACGGCGTCGCCGGATCGTGGCAGAGCCGCCGGGTGAGTTCCGCGGCGTCGGTTGAGCCGCCGGTCGTATAGCCGGCCCCCTTCAGAATCCGCAGGATTGCCGACAGGCTGGCGAAGCTGTCCAGCCCGACCGCATGCGCGATCTGCCCGCCGACTGCCGGATAGTCGGACAGCACGATCGCCACCCGGCGATCCGCCGCGGACGTCACGCCGAGCCGCGCCCAGCCGGCCGCACGATCCGCCGCGAGCGAGATCCCCTCGGCATGCGGCACGTTGATGACCTGGGCGAAATCCTCGAGGCCGGCGCTGGCCTGTTCCGCCTTGAACGAGACCGTCGTCGCCAGCAGCCGTCCATCCAGCTCGGGCAGCACCACCTGCATCGCCAGGTCGGTCTGCGACAGGCCGCGCCGGCTCGACTGCCAGGCTACTTCGCTGCCCACGGCCTGCACCAGTTGCAGCACCGGCACGCCGGCCGCATCCAGCGGCGAACCGGCCGCATCCCGCCGCGACGAGAAGAAGGTCGCGTTCAGCACCACGCGGGGTCGTGTCAGACGCAGCCGCCGCTCGACGAACTCAGCCGCTTCCGGCTCCTTCAGCGACGCTGCATAGAGCAACTCGGTCGCCAGGCCACGTATTTCGAGCGCCTCCGCGAGCGCCTCGAACGGCGCCAGGTCGCCGGCCATCAGGTGCGAGCGATAGAACAGGATCGTCGCGACCGGCCGTCCGTCGAGCGATGCCGCGCGATGCACTCCGGCGACCGGTACCGGCACCGGCAGCATCCCGTCATCCGGTTCGCGCCCGGCCACGTGCGCCAGCAGCCGCAGCGCACCGGCGACATTGTGCGGCCCGCCCTGCCGGAGAAAGCCGTCGAGCCGGGCCAGCACCGGCGCCGGCACCGTGGATAGCTCGGCCAGCCTTGGATCGTCCCGTGCATCGCCCGCGATCAACGCCAGCGGGATCCGGTGCCGACGACAGGTGGCCGCCAGTTCCTCGGCGCCGTAGCGCCAGTAATCCAGCCCGCCCAGCAGCCGCACCAGCACGCAGCGGGACCGCTCGATGGTCTGCTCGGCATACAGGTCGACCGACATCGGATGGCGCAGCCGCGCGAGGTTGGCCAGCCGCAGCGTCGGCCGCCCGTCCGGCATCGCATCCCAGCCGGCAGCCAGCGTCGCGAGATCGCTGTCGGAGAAGGACAGGCAGACGATGTCGGCCGGCGCGTGCCCGAGATCGTCCGCCTGGTCCTGCTCGTCGAGCGTCCGTATCTCGCGGACCAGCAGGTGCATGGGCCGGCTAGACCGCGCCGGTCGCGTCGTTGATCGCGGCCGCGATCGCGGTGCGGTCGAGACCCTGGCGGCCGATCACCACGATGCTGCCGGCACGGGGCTCGCCCGGCTTCCAGGCTCGGTCGAACTGCTGCCGGAACCGGGTGCCGACGCCCTGTACCGCAAGCCGCATCGACTTGCCCTCGACGACGGCGAACCCTTTCATGCGCAGCACGTCGTGCGCCTCGGTGACGGCGGCCAGCCTTGCCACCAGCGCTTCGGCACTGGCCTGCGCCCCGATCGGCACCACGAAGCTGTCGAAATCGTCGTGCTCGTGCTCTCCGTCCATCGCGTCGTGATGCGAGGGCCGGGCCGCCAGATCATCCTCTGCCGCCGAGCCCAGGCCGAGCAGCACCGCCGGATCGAGCCTGCCCTCGGTGGTGCGCACCAGCTTCACCGCACGCGGGATGATTCCGGCGATCTGCACTGCGAGCGCATCGACCTCCGCCGTGGTCAGCAGGTCGGTCTTGTTCAGCACCACCAGGTCCGCGGACATCAGCTGGTCCTCGTAGACTTCGGCCAGCGGATTATCGTGATCGAGCGACGGATCCGCCGCACGCTGGCGGGCGACATCCTCCGGGTCGTCGGCGAATCGGCCGGCATGCACGGCGGGGGCGTCCACCACCGCGATCACCCCGTCGACGGTCAGCCGGGCGCGAACGCTCGGCCAGTTGAACGCTTTCAGCAGCGGCTTCGGCAGCGCCAGCCCGGAGGTCTCGATGACGATGTGCTCGGGCGGATTCGGGCGCGAGATCAGCGCCTCCATGGTTGGCACGAAATCGTCGGCGACGGTGCAGCACAGGCAGCCATTGGCCAGCTCGACGATATCCTCGTCGTCGCAGCCGGTGATGCCGCATGCCCGCAGCGTGTCGCCATCGATGCCGAGCGCTCCGAACTCGTTGACGATCACCGCGATCCGGCGTCCGCCCGCATGCTCCAGCACATGCCGCAGCAGCGTGGTCTTTCCGGCCCCGAGGAAGCCGGTGATGATGGTGGCCGGGATCTTGCCCAAATTGGTGACGGGACTGGTGACGCTCATCGGGGCATTCCTTCGGCTGGCGCGGGAGCAGGGCCGGGGACACGGCCGAGGATCATGGCGGCAAGCGAGGCCGGCCGCTTCGAGGGCATGACGGTGCCGGTTTTCGATACGCCGTACGAGCGTGCGAACACCAGCAGGTCCTCGGCCATATCCGGTGCAAGGCGTCCGAGCAGATACGACCACTTGCCCGGCATGGCGATCGACGCCGCGCAGCCATCGTTGCAGACCGCAAGGCATTCCACCGGCAACAGGCGGATCGGAGCGTCGGGAGCCTCGGAGAGCAGATTGGCCAGGCGGTCGTGCAGCACGTGGCCCGGCACGGGAATGCCGTCCAGCTTCACGCTGCCGGCGCGGCAGGTGGTGCAGACATGAAGCACGGGTGTCGGTTCGGACACGGTTGACCCCTTCGAACGCGCGCGCCGGACGATCCGGACACGCTGGGGCACCAACCGCTCCCGGTTTCCCAGGAGTCGATATCATCGCGATATCGTCGGCATCCGGGCACCCCGCCGGACAACACGGCTCGAAACACGGCCGAACGGCCGCGCGCGATGGCAGGTCTCCTGGCTCACGGATCTGGACGGGGCCGTGCCAGCGGCCTCGTCCGGCACATCCCGTCGGCCTTCCCGGCGATCCTGCGATCCACCAGTGACCTTGTGCGTGCCGGACCTTCTCAGGGCCTGGCATGCGACAGAATGCTCACCGCCTACAGTTGCGGGGGCAGCGACGGAATGGAGTGTCGGCCTGGGCCGGCATGCTCGAACCGTCTTCCCTTTTCACCCTTCTCTCGAAGGGACCATCGTTGTCGAGTTTAGCGGCCACCCTCCACCTTCGTCAAAGGCAGCCGGCCGAAGTCAAACCATCGTGTTGCCGGTCCGATGACGCTGTCCGCTGTCGCGGCGCGGGATGTAGCGTGTCCACCGATGACCGATACCGTCGATTTCGAGCGCTTCATCGAGGCCCAGGCTCCGGTGCTTGCCAACGTCAAGGCGGAGCTTTCCGCCGGCGCCAAGCGGTCGCACTGGATGTGGTTCATTTTCCCGCAGCTTGCCGGGCTCGGCCATAGCTCGATGGCCAGGCACTATGCGTTGGCCTCGCTGGCGGAGGCGCGGGCTTATCTCGCCCATCCGGTGCTCGGACGACGGCTGGTCGAGTGCACCGGGCTGGTGAACGCCGTGAAAGGCCGCTCGATCAACCGGATCATGGGCAGCCCGGACGACATCAAGTTCCGGTCCTCGATGACCCTGTTCGCCGCCGCCGACCCCGCCATGCCGGCTTTCAGCACCGCGCTTGACCTGTATTTCGAGGGTGCGGCGGACCCGCTGACGACGCGCATGTTGTCGCAAGCGGGATAGGATGCGGCGCGACGGAACCGCCGTCGCGCCAATCCTGATCAGGCCAGTTTCACCTTCTCGTTCTCGCCGCCGGCGGGCGGCGTGCCGGTGAGCTTGGCTTTCACATAACCGTAGGCATGCACCATCTTGGAGTTCGGTGCGTCCCAGTATTCCGCCTGGGTGACCTCGATACGCAGCAGTGCGACATCCGGGTCGTCCTTGCCGTTCGGAAACCAGGTTGTGAGCAGCTCCGACCAGTGTTGGTCGATCGTCGCCTTGTCCTGTACCAGCGTTCCACTGCCCGACAGCGAGACGTAGTTCTGCAGCTTGGGGTCGGCATAGGTGACGCCGACGCGATGGTCGGACTGAACCTCGTCCACCTTGTGCGACTTGGCGCTGGTGAAGAACCACAGCGTGCCGTCGAACGAGCTCTGGCTGGCCGCCATCGGCCGCGCCCGCAGATTGTCGCCGTCCTCGGTGGTCAGCATGGCGAACTTGGTGGACTTCATCATCTCCCACAGCTTGGTGATCTGGTCCTGGTCCATCGAACTCTCCTAGGGGGATTTGCCGGTTAGAGGCGCCGAGGCGGGCAAAGGTTCCAAACCGGGACGCGGAACGGCCTTCTTCCGCGCTGCCGCACAGCGTGCAAGGGTCGGCGGATGCGCCTGCACACCGTCCTGACCAGCCTCGCCGCAACCTTGCTGCTGGGCGCGGCCGCCCCCCTGCCAATGCCGGCCATCCTGTCTCCGCAACAGATCGTGGACACGGCGCCGCCCGGTGCATGGCAGCCGGTGTCGCCGGAAGATGTGCTGGTGATGGAGCTCGCGACCGGCCAGCGCATCGTGATCCAGCTCGCGCCGGACTTCGCTCCGGTCCATGTCGCCAACATCCGCGCCCTGGCGCGGGCGCACTGGTGGGACGGCGCCGGCATCGTGCGGGTGCAGGACAACTACGTGGTCCAGTGGGCGCGCATGCCGGAAGGCCAGGCGCTGCCGAAGGGCATCGATCAGCATCCGCCGGCCGAATACGACCGCCCGTCCGCAGGCCTCGCACTCCGGCCTCTGTTCTATCCTGACCCCTACGCCCGGCAGGTCGGCTACGCGAACGGCTGGCCGGTCGGGAGCGACGGCACAAGAAGCTGGCTGACCCACTGCTACGGCATGGTGGGTGTCGGCCGCGACATGCCGCCCGATACCGGCACCGGGGAGGAACTCTACGCGGTGAACGGCCAGGCCCCGCGACAGCTCGACCGCAACATCGCGCTGGTCGGACGTGTCGTCGACGGCATGCCGGTCCTGGGAGCCTTGCCACGGGGAACCGCGGCGCTGGGTTTCTATGCCGGCCCGAAGCAGTGGGTACCGATCCGGACCGTGCAGGTTGCAGCCGACATGACACCGGCATCGCGCCCGAATGTCGAGACGATGCAGGCAACAAGTCCGGCGTTTGCAAAATATCTAGATGCCCGGGCCAACCGTCGCGACCCGTTCTTTATCAGGCCGGCCAGTGGTGTCGATCTGTGCAATGCGCCGGTACCGACGCGATTGGCGCCCTGAGCGGAGCTTCGACGTCCGGCGTCTTGCTGTTGGAGGCGCGTCCAACTTCGCGCATGGCAGCTCATGATCGGCAGGCGCATCGAATTTATATGCGTTCGGCATGCCGGCTTTCAGACCACAGCGTTTCCAGCCTGTGTCAGCCGAAGCCAGTTTCCATGAGCGAACGCTGACGTGTCGGCCTCGTTCAATCCGCAATCTGCCAAGAATCGTCGCGCGTCCCCGCCGGGGCGATACTGGTAGGGAAAGTCGGTAGAAAAGAGCAGCCGGTCGGTCCCGACAATGGCGGCCGCCTGCGCCAGGTAGCCGGGCAGGAACATGCCGCTGGCCGTGACGTACAGGTTGCGGCGCAGGTAGGTCGTGATCGGCTGCTCCAGCTCCGACACGCGGTCCATGGCCTTGAGGCGTTCCGCATAGAACAGCACGACCTCTCCCCAATGACCGAGGATCACCTGGAGGCCGGGCAGGCGGTCGAACGTGCCGGCAAGCACGAGGCGAAGAAACTGGATGCCCGCATCGTAATGCCAGCCCAGGCCAAACATCGCGAACACGGCGTCGACCTTCGGCGTGAAGCCAGAGTAATATGCATCGCGCACCGCCATGGCGGGCGTGCGGGGGTGGAGCAGAACCGGAACCTTGAGTGCCTCAGCCCTCTCGAAAATCGGGAAGAAGTCCGGATGATCGAGGTTGCGATCACCGACCCGGCCGGACAGCATGGCGCCCTTGAACCCGAGCGTTCGGACGCAGCGTTCCAGCTCCTGCGCCGCCTCATCCGGCCTCGACACCGGTAGCGTGGCCAAGGCCTGGAAACGGTCGGGCCATCGAGCGATGGCCATGGCTACCGCATCATTGGCACGCCGGGCCAGTTCGATGCTCTCCGGCCCAAGATCGTGCAACGCAGGCGTGGTCAGCGACAGAACCTGAACGTCGAGACCGGCCTCGTCCATCAGGGCGACCCGCTCGCCGGCAAGATCGAGCAGGCGCCGCTCGATCTCGCCCGAATGCAGCGTGACGCTGGGGTCGGTCGCGGCCAACCCGATCGCGTCCCAGGCGTCGCGCACATCCGCGGTCAAGTAATGTTCTTCGATGCCGATCAGCTTCACGCGTGATGCGCCGACAGGCAGGACCGTCCTGCTTTCCTGATTTGAGGAAATGTCCATGCCGAGATTCCTTGCGCCGATGTGCTGTGCCGGATGTGAGGCGTAACTGAGCAATGGCGCCAGACGCATGGGATGCAAACTATGCTTGCACCAGACGCTATGGCCGAAGTGAAAGTACGGCTATGATCTGGCATGGATACGGTCGATCTCAACCTGCTCGCGGCACTCGACGTGCTGCTGGCCGAGGGCAGCGTCACGACTGCCGCCAGACGCCTCGGGCTCAGCGTCTCCGCGGCGAGCCGGACATTGGCGCGGCTTCGATCCGCAACCGGTGACCCGTTGCTGGTGCAGGCCGGACGCTCGCTCGTGCGGACGCCCCATGCCGAGCAACTGGCCGGCCGCGTCCACGCGCTTACCCAGGAGGTGCGAGCGCTCCTGACGCCGGCCACGGACCTTATGGACCCGGCCCTGCTGGAAAGAACATTCACGATCCGCGCCAACGAAGGGTTCGTGACGTTGTTCGCGGCCCGGCTGGTCGCTTCGATCATCGACGCAGCGCCCAATGTCCGCCTTCGCTTCGCTCCCAAGTCCGACAAGGAGGCAGCCCCGTTGCGGGATGGCCGGATCGACCTGGAGATCGGTACGGCCGGCGCCTCGGCTCCCGAGATCCGAAGCCAGCTCATCTTACGCGACTGCTTCATCGGTGCGGCCCGCCTGGGTCATCCCCTGCTTGCAGAGCCGATGTCGCCGCAACGCTATGCGGCTTGCAGGCACGTCGTCACGTCGCGTCGAGGCGCGTCGAAGGGGCCGGTGGACGATGCCCTTCACGAACTCGGCTTGCAGCGCCGGATCGTTGTCATCGTGCCGAGTTTTCTCGATGCGATGAACATCGCACGGTGCTCGGACCTGATCGCCCTCGTGCCGCGCTCCTGCATTCGCGATGGCGGCGTGGCGGCGCGAGGCCTCGACGGGTTCGACCTGCCTGTCGCGACCCCGGAACTCGCGATCAGCGTGATGTGGCACCCGCGTCTCGACGCCGACCCGGCTCACCGCTGGCTGCGAAAGACGCTCGTGGCCACCTGCCGGTCCGCAGCCTAGAAGGCCTGGGCGCGATCGGTGGATCATCTGCCTGCTGCCGGAGTCCGCCCCTTTTGAGGATGCAAAGACCTTGTTGACCCTTGTTCTGGGCGGAGCCCGATCGGGCAAGAGCCGCCATGCGGAGGAACTGCTCGCGGGAATGCCCGCACCGTGGATCTACCTTGCCACCGGACAGGCCTGGGATGAGGAGATGCGCGCCCGCGTGGCCGAGCATCGGGCCCGCCGGACGGAGGGCTGGCAGACGATCGAGGTCCCGGTTACCCTGGCCGATGAACTCGACGAGGCCGGCGATCGTCCGGTGCTGGTCGACTGCCTCACCCTCTGGCTCACCAACCTGCTTCTGGGCGATCATGACGTCGAACAGGCCGTGTCGCGGCTGATGGCGGCGCTCGGGCGACGGCAGGTGGCGACGGTACTGGTGGGGAGCGAGGTCGGAATGGGGATCGTGCCGGAGAACGCGTTGGCGCGGCGGTTCCGCGACGAGGCCGGCCTGCTGCACCAGCGGATCGCGACGATCGCGGACCGGGTGGTGTTGGTGGTCGCCGGCTTGCCGCTGGTGGTCAAGGGATGAGCGGCACCCAGGAGCCTGCCGATGAGGAGGCAGGCCGTCACCGCATGAAGATGGAGCGGCGCAAGGCCGTGCAGGATGAGGAGGTCGCGTCCAAGTCGATCGAGAAGGGGCTGCTGATCGTCCATACCGGGGCGGGCAAGGGCAAGTCGACGGCCGCCTTCGGGCTGCTGCTCCGCATGGTCGGGCGTGGCCGCAAGACCGCCGTGGTGCAGTTCATCAAGGGCGCGTGGAGCACCGGCGAGCGCACCATGCTCGAGAGCTTCGGGCCGCTGGTCGAATGGCACACCATGGGCGAGGGCTTCACCTGGGAAACCCAGGACCGCGCCCGCGACGTCGCCGCCTGCGCCCGCGCCTGGGAGGTGACGAAGACCCTGCTGGCCCGCGACGATATCGCGCTGGTCGTGCTGGATGAGCTCAACATCGCGCTGCGCTACGAGTATCTCGAACTGTCCGAGGTGATCGCGGCACTTCATGACCGTCCGCCGATGCAGCACGTCGTCGTCACCGGCCGGAACGCCAAGCCGGCGCTGATCGAGGCCGCCGATCTGGTCACCGAGATGACGCAGGTGAAACACCACTTCGCGGCCGGCGTGAAAGCCCAGGAAGGCATCGAGTTCTAGAGAACGGTCCGGAATGGCTTGTGCCGGTGATTCGACCCCAGCCTCTGTGCCGGCCGGATGCTCACGGCGTAACCGGGGCTCCTGAGGTGGGAAGCCTCGCCTGACACGCAGCATTCCGAGCCGTTCTCGCGGAACTCATGCAACATCGGTTGCAGCTATCTGACGGACCGGGGAGCGGACGGATCGAATGCAAGATGTCGAGGTTCACTGCGACAGAAGTAGGGCTTGCCTGAACTGTGGCGCCGCGCTGTGCGGGGCGTGGTGTCATCAGTGCGGGCAGCAAGCCGGGCTACAGCATCGCTCGTTGATGCATCTGGGCGCGGAACTGTTCGAAACGCTGACGCATGCGGATAGCCGTTTCTGGCGGACGCTGACGCGCCTGGTATGGCATCCGGCTCTTTTGACGGGGGACTATCTCCAGGGTCGCCGCGCCCGCGAGATCCCGCCGCTGCGGCTGTTCCTGGTCATGCTGTTTCTGTTGTTCAGCATAGGTTCGCTCACACACACCGAGTTCAGCATAACGACAATTCACGACAAGGCTGGCGCGCAGATCAACCGGACGATCGATAGCATAATGATCGGCGACCATCCGCAGGTGACGCAATGGCTTCACCTGCATCTGCATCAGGCGTTTGATCATCCGGACGGAGTCATGACGGTCATCCGTGAATGGTCTGAGCGCTTCACCATCCTGATGCTGCCGATCGCCAGCTGCATCCTGTGGCTGCTTTACCTGGTGCCACGGCGGGTCTCGCTCTACGACCACACGATCGTGTCGATCCACTCACTTTGTTTTGCAAGCCTGGTCATCATGACGCTGTTCCTGCTTCGTGAAACACCAATACCCTTTAGCTCGTTGCTGCTGCTTGTGCTGCCGGTGCATCTGTTCCTGCACATGCGCGGTGTCTATCGGTCAAGCGTGTTCGGCACGCTCATACGTATGGCGTTGCTGGCGGTGGGGTCGACGGTGGCGGTGATGGTGCTGCTGCTCGGGCTCGCGGTGGTCGGCCTGCAACTCGGTGCGCACGCATGAAAAAGCCAGCCCGGAGCCTGATGCTGCAGGGGACCGGCTCGTCGGTCGGCAAGTCGGTGTTGGTGGCCGGGCTCGCGCGCGCCCTCACCCTGCGCGGCCTGGTGGTGCGTCCGTTCAAGCCGCAGAACATGTCGAACAACGCGGCCGTGACGCCGGATGGCGGCGAGATCGGGCGTGCGCAGGCGTTGCAGGCGCGGGCGTGCGGGGTGGCGCCGTCGGTGCACATGAACCCGGTCCTGCTGAAGCCGCAGAGCGAGATCGGCTCGCAGATCGTCGTGCAGGGCAGGGTGGTCGGCAACGCCCGTGCCCGCGAATACCAGGCGCTGAAACCCGGCCTGATGTCGTATGTGCTCGACAGCTTCGCGCGTCTGCGCGGCGAGTGCGACATCGTGCTGGTCGAGGGCGCCGGCTCGGCTTCCGAGATCAATTTGCGTCGCAACGACATCGCCAATATGGGATTTGCCGCCGCCACAGACACGCCGGTGGTGCTGATCGGCGACATCGACCGCGGCGGGGTGATCGCCAGCCTGGTCGGGACCCAGGTAGTGCTCGATCCGAACGATGCTGCCCGGATCAGGGGCTTCATCGTCAACCGCATGCGTGGCGACCTGTCGCTGTTCGCCGACGGGATGGCGATGATCGCCGAACGCACCGGCTGGGCGCCGATCGGGCTGGTGCCGTTCCTCGATGCCGTCCGCCTGCTTCCCGCGGAGGATGCGGCCGACCTGCAAGACCTCGCCCGCATGCGGAGCCGGGGTGGCCGTGTCAGGATCGCCGTGCCGATGCTGCCGATGATCAGCAACTTCGACGATCTCGACCCCTTGCTTGCCGAACCCGACATCGAATGCATCCTGCTCCGGCCCGGTCAGCCGTTGCCCGGATCGTGCGACCTGGTGATCCTGCCCGGCTCCAAATCGACCATCGCCGACCTGGCGGCACTGCGTCGGGAGGGGTGGGATATCGACCTGCAGGCGCATCGCCGCCGCGGTGGCCAGGTGCTGGGGCTTTGCGGCGGATACCAGATGCTCGGCCGCCGCATCGACGACCCGGACGGCACCGAGGGTCCGGCCGGCACCGTCGCCGGCCTCGGGCTGCTCGACGTCGCAACCGTGCTGGGAGGGGCGAAGACCCTGACCGAAGCCTCGGGCACGTTGCTGCCGGGCGGTACCCCCGCACACGGCTACGAGATGCATATCGGCCTGACCGACGGCGCAGATCGCGCGCATCCGTTCCTGCGTCGTGCGGATGGCAGCGGCGAGGGTGCGGTATCCGCAGATGGACGCGTCTCGGGCACCTACCTGCATGGCATCTTCGCCAATGACGCGACGCGGGCCGCCCTGTTGCGGCGGATCGGCCTGGATCCGGTCCCACGCGACCACGAGGCGGGCGTCGAGGCGGCGCTGGATGCACTGGCCGCGCACCTGGAGGTCCACCTCGATATCGATGCGCTGCTGGCCGTTTCCGGATACTGACCACCGCTTCTGCGGTCGCGCCATTGAAGTCCGGTCGTCCCGAACGCAGTTGACCAACGCGTACACGTGGTTTGGAGGATCGAAACATGAAGGCAGTCTGGAACGGCGAGACCATTGCCGAGAGCGATGACATCGTCACCGTCGAGGGGAACGCGTATTTCCCGGCCTCGTCGGTGCGACCCGGCGTGCTCACCGCGAGCACGCATACCAGCGTCTGCCCCTGGAAGGGCACCGCGCACTACCACTCGCTGACCGTGGGCGATGCCGTGAACCAGAACGCCGTCTGGTTCTATCCGGAACCGAAAACCGCGGCAGCGAACATCAAGGATCGTGTCGCGTTCTGGAAAGGCGTGCAGGTCAGCGCGTGATTCGATCGGGGCCGTCAAGGGATGGTGCGACGGTGAGCATGCAGCCATGCGTGATTCCCGTCACCGGGTGATCGGCATGCCGGCGCTGGCTTTCATGCAGACTGCAATACGATGGGCGCTCCCGAAGGAGCGCCCATCGGTTTAGCGCCAGCCACCACCGCGGTAACCGCCGCCATCGTGATAGCCACCATGATAACCGCCACCGCGGCCGCACCAGCCAAGTCCAAGCGGGCCGCACCCGCAGCCGGACAAGGTGGTCGCCGCGACCATGAGCGCGAGGACCGCGAAAGATCGTCTGGTTCGCGTCATCTGAAGTCTCCTGCGAATAGGCAAGAATGCCATCGTTGCAGGAAGCGCCTCGAATGTGGCGGTGGCGTGGAGACTCGCGCGCATCTTGTAACAGGGCGAGCGACCGTTACCGCGCGCAGGCAACGAGGCCGATCAGCGTGGCCGCCTCGACGATGCAGGCGTATCGATAGACCGCCAGTGCCCGACGCAGATCCGGCGCGCCTGCGTCGATGCGACCCCTACCCATCCAGGCATCGTCGACCAGCTCGCCGTCATAGATCCGTGGGCCGGCCAGGCTCAGTCCGAGCGCTCCGGCCATGGCCGCTTCCGGCCAGCCGGCATTCGGCGAACGATGCCGGCCGGCATCGCGCCACACCGCGCCGACCGCGCCCGCCGCCGACATCGCCGGCAAGAGCGTGGCCGCAAGCGCAATCCACAGCGCCGAGAGGCGTGAGGCCGGCAGGTTGACCAGGTCGTCGAGCCGGGCCGACGCCCATCCGAACGCCGCGTGCCGCGGCGTAAGATGGCCGACCATGCTGTCCGCGGTATTGACCGCCTTGTAGAACACCATGCCCGGCAGGCCGAACACCGCGCACCACAGCAGCGGCGCCACCACCCCATCGGAAAAATTCTCGGCCAGGCTCTCGATCGCCGCGCGCACCACGCCTGCTTCGTCGAGCGCCTCGGGGTCGCGCCCGACGATCCGTGCAACGGCGGTCCGGCCGGCACCAAGCCCGCTGCGTTCCAGCGCCCGCAGCACATCCCGGACATGGGTGAACAGCGATCGCTGCGCCGAGAGAGCGCTGGCAACGATGCCCAGCAGCAGGATCGCCGCACCGTGCGGCAGGGCGCGCAGGCAGGCACGCTCGATCAGCCAGGCCGCCAGCGTCGGCACCCCGGCCAGCACCACCAGCGATACGATGCCCATGATCCGTCCGGACACGTCGCGACAGTTGAGGCGGCCGCCCGGGTCGGGCACCATGCCCCGGTTGAGGCGCCGGTCGAGCCCGCCGATCAGCGCGCCGATCCAGACCACCGGATGGCCGATCGTCCGGAACAGCCGGTCCGGATAGCCGAACGCGGCGTCGACCAGCAGCGCCACCAGGGCAACGACGAGGGTATCGACGATGGTCACGTGTCACATACCGTCGGTCTGAGCATGGTTCCTGTCCTGCATGGCGGTCGTCTCGCTGCAGCGAGGCGGTTGTTTCCCGCGGCCCCATCGCCGTTCATCGACCTCTCGACCGGCATCAATCCACACCCCTATCCGCTGGCGCCGTTTTCCGTCGCCGCATTGACCAGGCTGCCGGAACCCGAGTCGGAGGAGGCATTACGTCACCTGGCCGCATCGGCCTATGGCGCGCCGTCGTCGGATCATGTGGTCGCGGCGCCGGGCAGCCAGATCCTGATCTCGCTGCTCCCGATCCTGCTTGCTTGCCGGCATGTCGCCATCCTGTCTCCGACCTATGGCGAGCACGCGGCCGCCTGGCGCCTTGCCGGCGTGACCGTGGTTCCGGTTCCGGATGCAGCGGCGCTGCTGGAAGCGGCCGGCGCCGGCGTGGCGCTGGTCCTTTGCAATCCGAACAATCCGGACGGTCGCCGGATCGATGCCGATACGCTCGCGATGCTGGCGGCACGCTGCGCCGAACAGGGGGGCACGCTGGTGGTGGACGAGGCATTCGCCGACCTCGAACCGGACGTGCCACTTGCCGGATCGCTGTTGCCATCCGCGGGGCTGCTCGTGCTGCGCTCGTTCGGCAAGTGCCATGGACTCGCCGGGCTCAGGCTCGGCTTCATGCTGGCCGATCTTGGCCTGGCTGGCCGGATGCGTACCCTTCTCGGGCCGTGGGCTGTGAGTGGTCCGGCGATCGAGGCCGGGCTGCAGGCGCTGGCAGACGATCGCTGGCGCAGCCGGATTTCGCATATCCTCGATCTGGCCTCGCATCGGCTGGACAGGCTGTTGACCGGGGCGGGGCTTGTTCCCGTCGGCGGCACCCGCCTGTTCAGGCTGGCGGAGACGCCGGATGCGGCCGCACTCTTCGAGCGCCTCGGCACAGCAGGACTCCTCGTGCGCCGGTTCGACAACCAGCCGCACCGGCTCCGGTTCGGCCTGCCGGCGGATGAGCAGGCCTGGGAGCGGCTCCGGACCGCGCTCGGCTGATGCAGCTTCGGTCCGGGGCGGCGCCCTCTCGCCGGCTCAGACCGCTTTGGCGCGTCCCAGGTCAGGTTCGACTTCTATCCGGTCCCGGCCGGAATTCTTGGCGATGTAGAGATACTGGTCCGCACGCCTGAGCAGTGTCTCCGACGTATCGCCAGGGTGATACCACGCGACACCGATGCTGCAGGTTATCGCGATACTGCTGCCCTCGACGGGGATCGGCGCTGCGACCATCGCCTCGCGCAGCTGTTGTGTCCGCCCACCGGACGATCTCCTTTCGCTCGGCAGAATCAGCACCAGTTCCTCGCCGCCGTAACGGCCGGCGAACTCCCCGGTGTGCAGCGAGCTCTTCAGCCGCCGTGAGATCTCGCGCAGTACGTCGTCTCCACCCAGGTGGCCGAACCGGTCGTTGATCGACTTGAAATGGTCGAGGTCGAGGAGCGCGATCGCCAGCGGGGTGCTATCGCGGCGTGCCTGCTCGATCGCCTGGTCGAACGCCTGCATCGTGGCGGGCCGGTTGAGCAGACCGGTCAGACTGTCCCGCGTTGCCTGCTCGAATAACACCGCCCTGGCCTGCTCGATCTCGCTGGTCCGCTCCGCCACCAGAGCCTCGAGTTGCCGCTGCCGCCCGAGCAGGTAGCTGATCCGCAACCTCCAGATCGACACCGCCAGGGCACAGAAGGTGAAGGCGCATACGGTCAGGAACAGCCCGGTCCGCCACCATGGCGCCTGGACCATGATGTCGAACGAGATCGGTGCCGACGTTCGCCGCTTCAATGGATCGTAGGCCATCACGCTGAATGTCAGGTGGCCGGGCGGCAGCTCCGGATAGCGGACTTCGCGCTCGGCGGTGTCGACCCAGTCGCGATCGACGCCGGTCAGCCGGTAGCGGAACCGCACCGAGCGCTCGTCGCGATAATCGAGCGCGCTGAACCGCACGACCATCGGATCGTGAGACCACTTGACCGTTCCGGTTGGCAGCGTGCGGTGCCCGAGCAGCACCGAGGTGATCACCGGATGCAGCGGCAGCGACACCAGGACCGGACCGGGATCGAGCAGGTGCGAGATGCCATGTCCGGTGCCGAACCACAGCGAGCCATCCGGATCCTCGAACATCGAGCCTTCGTCGAGGTCGTTCGACAGCAGTCCGTCTTCCTCGTCCAGGTGGTGCCAACCCCGGTCGATGCTGCCTGCAATCCCGCTCTCATGGGGGTTCCAGATGTCGAGCCCGCGATCGCCGCCGACCCACATCCACCCGCGATGGTCCTGCCGCAGGAACAGGACGTTGTTGGAACCGAGCCGGGGGATCGCAATGGTGTCGGTCGACATGACGCGATCATGGTCGAGATGCAGCCGCTGTATCCCCGCGATACCGCTGCCGACCCAGAGGCTGCCATCGGTCGCGAACGCGAGCGCGCGCGGGCTCGGGTTGATCCCGGTCCCGACCGACAGCACGGTTCGTATGACGCCGCCGGCTTCCTGATGCAGAAGCTCATGGTCGGAAATCAGCCAGAGCGTGTCGTCCGGTCCCCGCGTTATGTCGCGGACCCGGCCCTGGACGCCGTCGACGCGCACCGGCGGCGTGGCCGGCATCGCATCGGGATCGTCCACCTTGTAGAGACCGTCATGCGTGCCGAACCAGAGGCTGCGCGGAACGCCTGCCCGGGGTGGGTCCGGGAATATCTCGTCGGTCGGAGGCAGGTTGGCGATCACCGCAACGACCCCGGTCGACGGGTCGAAGCGGCTCACGATCCCATCGAGCGTCGCGTGCCATACCCGCCCGAGCGGCGTGACGGCGACGGCGAACCCGGATCCGTTCAGATGTGTCAGTGATCGTGAGGATTGCTGGTTGGCAACCAGTGCGTCGGCACCACCTTCGGTCGCCGCCCAGAGCGGCCCGTTTCCCGAGCGTGACATCTGCCAGATCACGTTGTCCGACAGCCCGTCGTCGCGGGTCCAGTTCTCCCACTCGCCGACGCCCACCCCACGGAAGGCGCCCTGGTTGCGCACCGCGAACCAGAGCGAGCCTTCGCGGTCGAACATGATCGCGACGATCTCGCCCTCGGGAACGCCCTGAACCAGGTTGAGCGAACGCCACACACCGTCTTTGCGGATGAGCAGGCCGGTCCGGCCCTGGGTCAGCACGTGGCCGGAGGGGGCTTCGGTCAGCACCAGCCGGTCCGCGTGACCGGCATATCGCCCCGGTCCGCCCGGGATCTCCTCGATCGTGAACCGGCTGCCATCGGCCGCACGCCTGGCAATCAGGTCGAGGGACCGGGCCCAGATCGTTCCGTGGCGATCACGCAGGAAGGCGGCCCAGTGCCGCTTGGGCAAGCCATCGGACGGGCCGAAAACGGCGACGCTGCGGATCGTGCCGTCGTTGGTCGCGACAATGTGACAGGCCTGTCCGTCGCCGCAGCCGAGCCAGAACCCGTCGGAGGTGATGGTGACCGAGACGATATGAGCCAGCGCCGGGTCGTGCGCGATCATCGCCGGGGTGAAGAAGGCGGTCAGTTTCGGAATGGTGCCGGGCGCATCCCCGGGGTTGGTTCGCGCGATACGAAGCTGCCCGCGCTCGACCAGGAGAAGGTCGTTGCCGAGCATCGCTCCCGCGTGGGCCGCGTCGATCTCGATCGGGCCGGTATCGCTCCTCAGTGCCGTAAAGTGTCCCCGCGCGAACGGGTCGAGCGGCCTTGCCAGTTCGGAGACGTAGACGGCGTTGCTGAACACGACGAACAGCCGCCCATCCGCGGCGACCTCCATGTCGTAGACGATGCCCTGGCCCGGCAGCCCCTGCTCGGTGCCGAACAGCTGGAATTCGCGTCCGTCGTAGCGTGCGGCGCCGTTCTCGGTGCAGACCAGAACGAAACCCGACCGGTCCTGATTCAGGCATTGCAGGCCAAGGTTCGACAGGCCCTGGTCCTGTGAATACTGGCGAAAGGTCAGCCGTTGCGCCCGTGCCGCCGGGCTGCTGGCGAGCATGACCATGATCGGCAGCAACAGGAATGCGACCCAACGCCAGACCCGCGCAGCCGGTCCGAACGAACCTCTGTTCATCTGGTTCACGCGCACGTGTTCGACTGGTCCGGCATCATCTCGGGGCAGGTCCGGGCACATCGGCAGGGCAGTTCGCATCGTCTCTAAGTATCAGGACGGTGCATAGCTGAAACGATAAATTAACGCGACTGGCGGCCGAGCCTGGCGGTCGGACACACGCAAGATGCCGGCCGGGTCGCCAGTCGGCGAATATCAGCCGTTATCCGGCTTGGGCGTATCGGAGCCAGGCGCCGGACGGCTGCCGGGCTTGACTGGAGCGTCGGGGATCGGTGCGACCTGATCCCGCACCTGGTTCGGTCCGTTCGGAAGCCGCTCGGAGGGCGGGATCTTCTGCGCGGTCGCCGGTGCCGGCTGCTCGGGGCTCGTCTTGACCGAATGTGCCTTGTGCGTCCTGGTATAACCGGTCACGCGCTGCCCGCTGGTCACTTCGGTTTCGGGCGCCGAATCGGGGCTGGCCGGGTTGGCCCATGCCGCAATCGCGATTGTCTGCGACAACAGGGGTGCCGCAATCAGCAGTGCAGCACTCGCCAAACGGATGCCGGACGGGTTTAACATGATCTTTTTCCTCTGGCGGAGCCCTGGTGACCGGTTTTGGTCCCTGCGCGAGCAGGGCGGACTTGGCGGACGTAACACGGCTGACATGGCGGAAGTTCGGCACGGACGGGGCAGACGCGTGGCGATCGTCGGGTCGCTGGGGCGCGCCGTGTATTCCGGCCCGCGTGCGGGGGCGGGCCTGCGATGACCGAGATCGGCTTCTACCACCTCACCCGCACGTCCGCCGAAGACACCCTCCCGGCTTTGCTCGGCCGTACGCTGGCCGCCGGCAAGCGTGCGCTGGTGCGTTGCCACGACGCCGCCCGGGTCGAGGCGCTCGACGCCGCACTCTGGCGGGCGCCCGAGCCGATCTGGCTGCCGCACGGAACAGCCAAGATGGGCGATGCGCCGTTGCAGCCGATCTGGATCACCAGCGACGACGAGGTTCCGAACGGCGCCACCTACCTGTTCCTGCTCGACGGGGTGCAGGTCGCCGATATCGAGACATTTGAGCGGTCGTTCGACCTGTTCGACGGCAACGAGCCGGACGCCGTCGCTGCCGCCAGGCGGCGCTGGACCGAGGCCAAGGCTGCCGGACACACGCTTGCCTACTGGAGACAGGAACCGAAAGGCTGGGTCCGTGCCGGCTGACGTCGAGGCGTTCGTCGCCATGCCAGCCCGGTCTGTCCTGACCGTCGTCGTCCCGTGTTTCAACGAGAGTGCTGGGCTGCTCGATTTCCACGAGCGCCTCTCCGCGGTCATGTCGGCGATCGGCGAAAGCTGGGACGTACTCTACGTGAACGACGGCAGCCGCGACCGGACGCTGCCGTTGATCGAGGCGCTTACCGTGCGCGACCCGCATGCCGGCCTGCTCAACCTGTCGCGCAATTTCGGCAAGGAGATCGCGCTGACCGCCGGCCTGGACCATGCCTCGGCAACCGGCGCGGTGATCGTGATCGACGCCGACCTGCAGGACCCGCCCGAGGTGATTCCATCGCTGGTGGCGCAATGGCGGCAGGGCTTCGAGATGGTTTATGCCCAGCGTGCGGCCCGTTCCGGCGACAGCTGGACCAAGCGTACCACCGCGCATGGCTTCTACCTGCTCATGCAGCGTCTCGGCGGGCGCGTGCTGCTTCCGCGGGATACCGGTGATTTCCGGCTGATCGGACGGCGGGCGCTCGATGCATTGCTGCAGCTCCGCGAGCATCATCGCTTCATGAAGGGCCTGTTCGCATGGGTGGGCTTTCCCAGCGTCGCCGTCTCCTATGACCGGGCGGCCCGGACGGCGGGCGAGTCGAGCTGGAACTACTGGTCGCTGTGGAATCTGGCGATCGAGGGCATCACCGCCTTCACCGTGGTCCCGCTCAAGATCGCCACCTATGCCGGCCTGCTGGTCGCGCTGTTCGCGCTGCTGTTCGGCGGCCAGCTGGTCATACGCACCATGATGTTCGGCAACCATGTCCCCGGTTATCCAAGCCTCATGGCCGTGGTGCTGTTCCTGGGTGGCGTGCAGCTGATGACGCTGGGCGTGATCGGGGAGTATCTCGGCCGCATCTTCAACGAGACCAAGCATCGGCCACTCTATTTGGTCGAGCGCTACAGCGCTGCCGGTCTGCTGGAGCGCTACGGCGCCGCTGGTCCGCCGCAACCGAACGCCGGCCAGGAGGTTTGACTGTCGCCACAGATGGGAAGCGGACGATGGCCGATAGCAATGACAAGGGCCTCACGACCACGGGTGAGCCGCCGAAATCGCACGAGGACGTCAACCAGCCGGGCATGACCAACGGCGTTCCGGACAAGATGAAGCAGGGTGAGGCGCTGGGCTCGCCGTCGTCCGATCGAATCGAGGGTGAGACCGCCGGCCATTCCGACGAACCGGACCATGGCTGAAACGCAGATGACGCCGCTGCGCCAGGTCAGGCTGGCCGACGGGTCGCATGTGCCGTGCCTGGGCCAGGGCACCTGGCGGATGGGCGAGGACCGGGGTCGTCGCAAGGCCGAGATCGAGAGCCTGAGGCTCGGCATCGAACTCGGCCTCGGCGTGATCGACACGGCCGAGATGTACGGCGACGGTACGTCCGAGGAGCTGGTCGCCGAGGCGATCGCCGGGGTGCGCGACGAGGTCTATCTGGTGACCAAGGTGCTGCCGTCGAACGCCACCCGGTCCGGAATACCGGCCGCGTGCGCGCACAGCCTGAAGCGGCTCAAGGTCGAGCAGATCGATCTCTACCTTCTGCACTGGCGCGGCGGCACGCCATTGGCCGAGACCGTCGAGGCGTTCGACGCGCTGCAATCCAAGGGTCTGATCCGGCACTGGGGTGTGTCCAACTTCGACGTCGATGACATGTGCGACTTTGCCGGCCTGGCCAGGCCCGGCGCCTGCATGACCGACCAGGTGCTCTACAATCTGGAGTATCGCGGCATCGAGCATGACCTGATCCCCTATTCGGTGGAGCATGGCATCCCGCTGATGGCGTATTCGCCGGTCGGGCAGGGCGGCAAGCTGCTGCGCTCGCCGGCCCTGGCCGGCGTGGCACAACGGCACCAGGCGACGCCGGCCCAGGTGGCCGTCGCCTGGACGCTCCGGCTTCCCAACGTGATCAGCATTCCCAAGGCCGGCGATGTCGCCCACCTGCGCGAGAATGCCGCCGCCGCATCCCTGGTGCTGACGCAGGAGGACCTGGCCGAACTGGACCGGGCGTTTGCGCCACCGTCCCGCAAGGTGCCACTCGCAATGCTTTGACGCGGACGAAACCCGGCCGGGCGATGGAGAATCGTCCCGGCCGGGCTGGTCCTCTTTCGTGCCGACAGCGTAATCTCACGGCCAGCGACGCCTTTCCGCCCGCACGCAGCCGCAAGAGGTGAGCCTGAGTCTCCTGATCCTCGTCGGCCTCGTCCTGGTCATGCTGGCCCTGGCGGCATCCGGCACGCTCGGCGTGTTCCGGCCGGCTTCATCCGATCCGATACCGCGGACCCTGCTTCCAGGACTTGGATCCATTATGGCCGCGTCGGGCTTGCTCGGCGGCAGCAGTTCCTCCGGCCTGCCGCTTCCGGTCGGGTTCGAAGGCGGCAGCGGTGGCCTGGAACTAGACGCGCTATCGTGCATGTTCCTCCTGCTGGTGTTCCTGGCAGCGTTATTCGGAGAATGGTCGGCGGACATCGAGCGCAATGCCATGCCGATGCACCGCTTGCGTCTCGCCTGCATCGTCCTGACCCTGCTGGCGGGCGATGTGTTCCTGCTGGCGGTCGGTGGCGTTCTGTCGATCCTGACGATCGGGCGCGCGCCTGGGGCGCCGGGATGGCCGCGTCGCCGGGTCGTTTCCGCCTGCTGCCTGGTCGCGTCCTGTACCTTGATCGCCGGCGCCGGCACTCCGGCCGGCGCTCTGCTGCCCGATGCCGGGTTCCTGCTCCTGCGCGGCGAGACGGGCGCGATCGAAAACGGTGTCGGCAGCGTGCTGCTGCCGCTGCTGGTGGTCGGTGCGATCGGTCCGCTGCTCGGGTTGTTCCCCTGGGCCGGCTGGCAGCGCCGGCTCTGCGTGTCGGCGCCAGCCTCGGTTCCGGCACTTGCCAGCCTGCTTGGGCTGTTCCTCCTCCTGCGCCTGCTGCTCGATCTGGCCGGCACCGCGTCACCCGGCGGCTGGGGCCTGCTGCTGGTCGCGCTGGGCCTGATCACTAGCCTGTCCGCCGCACTCGCGGCCTTCACCGCCACCCGCCTGCGGGCCGCGTGCGGTGGGCTGCTTGCGCTACAGAACGGCCTCGTGGTGATCGCCGTCGGGATCTGCCTGCTGGCCCGGTCAGATGACCTGCCGCTGCTGGCAACCTCCGCGTCCGACGCGGTCATGCTGCTGATCCCGGTGCAGCTTCTGGCCGGCCTGGTGATGCTTCGGCTGGCACGAGCCGTGGAGGATGAGGCGGGCACCACCTTGCTGGGGCGTCTCGGCGGCCTGGCGACGGCCATGCCCCATGCTGCGCCGATCGTGCTCGCATCGGTCTCGTTCCTCGCCTTCATGCCGCCGGCGGGCGGGTTCGGCGGGTTGTGGCTGCTGCTGCAATCGACGCTCGCGGCCTGCCGGCTGGGCAACATGCCCCTGTCGGTCGGCGGTGCCGTCGGCACCGGCGGGATCGTGATCGCGGTCGCCATCTCGGTCGCCGCCTGGTTGCGGCTGGCGGCGATCGTCTTCCTCGGCCGCCCGCGCACGCCTCGTGGCGCAGCGGCGCAGGATATCCCGCGCACCCTGGCGATCGCGTCCATCGCACTGCTGGCGTTGCCGCTGCTGATCGGTCTGGTCCCCGGTGCCTGGCTGCGGCTCATGACCCAGGCAGCCCGGCTGGGTGCCCCGTCCGGCGACGCCGATCTGCCCATACTGGCGCTCGTATCCCCGGCGTCCGACAGTCTGCTGTGGCCTCTGCCGCTGGCGTTGATGTCGATCGCGTTGCTGGCCGCCTGTCACTGGACCGTACGGCGCCTGTCGGTCCGCCCGGAACGACGCGAGCCGGTGTGGGAGGGCGGGTTCGCGCCTCCTCCGGCCTGGCTGCCGTTCGGCGATCCGCTGACCCAGATTGGTCCCGCCGCGCTGCCGGGTGCCGTGCGGGCGGCCCTTACCGGTAGTTCGCCTTTGATCCGCCTGCCATCGGGAGCCTGGTTTCCGCGTCGCCCGGGTCGGGGCCTCGGTCCGCTGCTCGCGGCCTGCCGGCGTGCCAGCCTCGGCCTCGATCGCGCGCTCCGGCAAACGGGAGCGGCTTCGGCGCTGTTCCTGCTGGCGGCGACACTGGCGCTGTGCGGCTGGTGGCGGTTCTTATGAGTCCCGCGCTCGGCATTCTCCTCGGCACGGCATCGCTGCTGCTGCATTTGGCGCTCATGCTGGCGGCGGCGACGCTGACCGGGGTCGCGCCGGGGCGTACGGGCGCCGGCATGCCCCGCAGCATCGCCTCGCTGTCCGCGTCGATCCTGGCACCGATCCGGTCGCTGGCCGCCCTCATGCGCAAGGAGCCGGTTCGCGCGGCCAACGGCTCGCCGGTGCTGGTCCTGGCGCCGATCGTGGCGCTGGCGGCGACGCTCCTGGCGGCGATCCTGGTGCCCTCGTTCTGCATCGGCATGCTGACCGCGCCCTTCGCCGACCTGCCGATCATCCTGGCGCTGCTGGCGGTGGCGCGGGTCGCGGTGTTGCTGGGCGCGTTCGATGCAGGCATCGCCGGGCCGGGGCTGTCCGCGGTTTCGATCTCGGTACGGTCGCTGCTGGCGGTGCCGGCATGCGGCCTGGCGCTGTTCACCTTCGCGTTGGGTTCGGGCAGCACGAGCCTGGACGCCATACTGGGAGGCCTGAAGACCGGCTCGACCGGGCCGAACGCCGCGATGCTGCTGGCGGCGTCAAGCCTGGGACTCGCCGCGATCGCGGCCGGGGCCGACGAGGCAGGCCTGTCGGAACAGCGTTCCGGGCCCGACCTGGCGGTGTTCCGGTTCCAGCACGCGTTGCAGCGCCTGGTCTGGGTCGATCTGGTGACCGCCCTGCTGCTGCCGGACTCCCTCGCGGTGGCCCAGTCGAACCCCCTCTACTGGCTGTTGGGACTGCTCGGCTGGGCGCTGCGAGTGGGGGTCGGCTGCGTCGCACTCGGCCAGCTGCGCCGGTTCGGCGGGTTGCAGGGTGGGCGGGCACGCAGCCTGGCCGGGCTCGCGACGCTGCTGGCACTCCTGGCGCCGTTGCTGCTGCTGGTCGGGCGGATTGCCGAATGAGCCTCCTGCTGCCGGATGCATTGCTGGTGCTGTCGCTGCTGTTCGTGCGGCCGGCCGCTGCCCTGACCTGGCGCTGGCGGTTGCTGGCGCATGCGCTGCTGCTCGCGGCCTGCCTGCTGGAAGCGGCCCTGTCCGCACAACGACCCGAACTCGCGGTCGTCGGGATGCTGTCGGCGACGCTCGAGGCCGGGCTGGCCTGGTGGTTGCTGCGCGGCGAGCCCGATGAACCGGGCTTCCAGCCGCGCAGCGTCGCGTGGCTGGTGGCAGGACTGGTGCTGGTCGGCCTGTCGGTCCGGCTGCTGCCCGATGCGGCGCTGCTGCCGTTCCCTCGCGGCCTGATGTCGGCGTCGATCGCGATACTGCTGACCGGGCTGCTCGGCGCCCTGGCAGCTGATCGTGCGGTGGCGCGCTTCGGCTCGCTGCTTCTTGCCGGCAACGGGCTGGTGATGGCCGCGTGCGAGCTTCCGGGCATGACCCTCCTGTCGCTGGCCTGCATCCTGCTGATCCAGGCCGGCCTGTTCGCGAGCCTGCTGCAGGCCTGGGGTCGCGCCGTGCCGGGCCCACGCACCGGGCCTGGAGCCCCGCCGTGAGCGGTGCGATCCCGCCCGTGATCGTGTGGCCGCTGATCGCCGCCCTGCTGCTGGCCGCTCTGCCGGGGAAGGGCGGCCCCCGCGCTTACGTGGCCGTCGCCTTGGCCGGGTCGCTCGTGACGCTGCTGCTGTCGGTGCTGCAGGCTCTCTCATTGATGGATGCCGGGTCCGGCGGGCTGTGGCTGCATGACCGGCTTGCGGTGGCACTCGCCTTGCCATTGTCCATTCCAGGCGTGCTGCTGACCGCGTCGCTGGTCGCCGGCGTGCCGTCGGCACCGGCCGATGGTTGGAAACGCCAGCTGGTCGCCGCCCAGCTCCTGAGCGCGGGCGCGATGATCGCGACGCGGGCGGACCCGCTGTTCCTGATGCTCGCCGGGTTCGTCGTGATGGCCGCCGCCGCTTCCATGCTGGTGCCGGACCGGGAGCATCACGCCTCTATCGCCATGCTCGCCGGAACGCTCCTCGCCGCCTGGCTGGGGGTTGCCCTGTTCACCGCCGGGCTCGGGGTCACGGCCGGATGGACCCGGCTCTCGGCGGGACCATCGGCGCTGCACCCGGCCGTGCGTCTGTTCGGCCTGCTGCTTTTGCTGCTGCCGATGATGCTGCTTGCCTGGATCGGATCGGCGTCGGCTGCCGGCAAGCCCACCCCCGATCCCGCGGACACCGACCGCATCGCCGGGCTCACCCTGTTGCCGATCCTGTTCGCGCTGCCGGCCCTCACCGTGGCCCTTCGCCTGCATGCCCTGCCCGAACTCGATCCGGTCCTGCTTCGGCTCGGCACTGGAGTTCAGGTGGCGGCCGGCCTGTTGATGATGGGGCTCGCCGTCTGCCTGCTGCCGGGCCGCAGGACGCTTGCAGGGCGCGTCACCCTGGCCGCGATGGTCCAGGTCGGGGCGGCGGCGGTCGGCATCGGGGTGGGCGGCACCGGGGGCGTTGCGGCGTCGTTGCTGATCCTCTCGTTCCTGTCGCTAGGTTTTCCGTTGGCGCTGTTGCCGCCATCGTCCGGGGCCGGGTCCATCATCCGCCGGGTGGCGGTGCTTTCGCTGGCCGGGCTGCCGCCCTTCGGCCCATTCGTTGCCACCTTTGTGCTGCTGCTGCGGTCGTTCGCGGACACGCCGATCCTGGCGGTCTCGGTGCTGGCGGCGTTCTGCGCCACGGCGATCGGGCTGTTGTCGTCGCTGCGTCGGGACGCACGTGACTCCGTGGCGATCGACCGGTCCGGCACGCGTGCGTCGCGGGCAGTCTCGCTCGCCTCGGGGTTCATCGTGCTGGCACTGCTTGCCCTGCTCGGCCTGGCCATGCCCTCGACCCTGTCCGGATGGCTGCTCGGCGTCTCCGAAACCTTCGGCGGCACACCCTGGCCGGTGCATGGCCCGGCGCCGCACGGGACTGCTTCATGAACCTGGTGCCGCGCCCGCCGCCGTCCGCGTCCGAGTTGATCCGCGCCGGAGCCGTGGTGCCGGCCCGACCCTGGCCGCGCTACAGGCTGGCCCCCGAGGCCTGGGCCGACCTGGCCGACCGGCTGGCGACGGATCCGTTGCGGCTCATCACCCTCTGGGCCGACGAGACGACCGTCCATGCCCTGTTCCTGGATGCCGATGGCGATCCGCTGGTCGCGTCGGTGCCGATCGAGCTGCGCCGGTACCTGGCCCTGTCGCCGGCGCGTCCGGCAGTCTCGCCGTGTGAGCGCATGATTCGCGACCTGTGGGGCGTCGAGGCGATCGGCGCGCTCGACCTGCGGCCCTGGCTCGATCATGGCAACTGGGGACTGACAGCGCCGCTGTCGCCGCGCCCGGGACCGGCCGTATGGCCACCGGAAGCCCCCGAATTCACCGCCATGCCCGAGGACGAGCGCACCGGCGCATTTCAGCTCGGGCTCGGCCCGGTCCAGTCGTTCGCGACCGGTCCGGTACATCTGCGGCTCACCCTGGACGGCGAGCGGATCGCCCGCCTGGAAGTCAGGCTCGGCTATGCCCATCGCGGCATCGTCCGGCTGCTGCGGAGCCGTACGCCGGCCGAGGCGGTGTCCCTGGTCGCCCGCATCGATGCGGAGACGACGGTCGCGCACCAGTCCGCGTTCGCGCGTGCCGTGGAAGCAGCCGGCGGGTGGCGGATCACCGCGCGTGCGGAAGCCTTGCGCGTCGTGATGGCCGAACTTGAACGATGCGCGGTGCATCTGCATCACCTGGCTCAGGTCGCGCGCCTGGTCGGGCTGGACCGGGCCGGCACCTCCGCAGGCTGGATGCGCCAGACCGTGCTGGCCGGAAGCGCCGCGGCGTTCGGGCACCGCATGATGATGGGTGCGATCGTGCCCGGCGGCCTTGCCGACGCCCCGGCCGAGACCGGACTGGCGGCTCTTCCGGCAGTGCTGGATCGCCTCGAGGCAGCGTTGCCCGGCCTGGCGCAGGCGTTCCGAAGCGGGGCGAACCGCCTGTCCGGCCGTGCCGGGATCCGCGCGTCGGTCGCCGCGAACTGCGTGCTCGGGGGGCCCTCCGGACGCGCATCGGGTCATCCGCTCGACGTGCATGTTCTGCCGCCGCTTCATCTGGAGGCCGCGCCGGTCGCGCGGCTGCAGGCCGGGGACGCGGAGGCGCGCTGCCGGATCAGGCTGGACGAGATCGCCCGCAGCCTGATGCTGGCGCGTCGTCTGCTGCTGGCGGATCCGGCCGGCCCGGTGCATCGCGATCCGCTGCCGGACCAGGACCTGTTCGAGCCGGCCTCCGAAGGTTTTGGTGTCGCGGAGTCGGCGCATGGCCCAGTCTGGTACTGGATCAGGATCGAGTCCGGCCGGATCTCGGCGCTGCACATCCACGATCCCGGCCTGGCCCTGTGGCTGGCGCTGGAACAGGCGGCACCGGGCCTCGAACTCGACGGGTTGCGGCTGTTGTGCCGATCGCTGGGACTCTCGGTATCTGGAGCGGACCTATGACCGGACCAACGGACCGGACTGTCAGCCCGATCCGGGCGGTGCTGCATCTGGATGGTGGCGGTTGCGGCGGCTGCGCGCTCGAGGTGGCGGCGCTGAGCGGGTCCGCCCGGGCCCTGCGCGACGCGGGTCTGACACTGGTCGACAGCCCGCGCCAGGCCGACCTGCTGCTGGTCAGCGGCACGGTGACGCGCAACCTGCTGCAGGCGGTGGATGCTGCCTGGACCGCCATGGCGGAGCCGAAATACCTGGTCGCCATCGGCGCCTGCGCGATGGATGGCGGCCCGTTCCGGGACAGCTACGCGGTTGCGGGCGGGATCGGTGCGCGGCTGCCGGTCGCGCTGGCGATCCCGGGGTGCCCGCCATCGCCCGACGCGATCCTCGATGGGCTGGCCATGCTGATGTCGGCGCTCGACGGCGCCGCCGAGGCTCCTACGAAACCGGACCCGCGGCCGGCGACGCCGGAGCGAACGGATCCGCCGCCTCTTCAGGCACTTCTTCCTGCAGCGCCAGGGCATCCGCGCGTAGGCGGCGATGGCTCCTGAGGCTGAACGGGATCATCACGACATAGATCAACCCGGCGGCCGCGAACGCCGCCCACGGATCGGCGACCAGCACGGCCGCGAACGCACCGGTGCCGAGCAGCATCGGCAGCACGAATTGCGCCGGAACCTTGAAGTTCTTGAAGCTCCAGAGCGGCAGGGTGGAGACCGAGAGGAAGGCGACCGCGATCAGGATCGGCGCCACCAGCAGCGGATGGCGTGACGCGACATAGAGCCAGGGCATGCCGAGCTTGTGCGCTTCCAGGCCGATGAACAGCGGGAACAGGGCCAGGCCGGCACCCGCCGGGGCAGGAACGCCGGTGAAGAAGTTGGCGGCATAGGTCGGGGGCTGGGTCGGTCCGGCGATGCCGGCGTTGAACCGTGCCAGCCGCAGCGCCATGCAGACTGCATACATGATGCACGGCAGGAAGCCGTAGCGGCCGCCATCCTGCAGCGCCCACAGATACATGATGAAGGCCGGCGCGATACCGAAGCACAGGAAGTCGGACAGGCTGTCGAACTCGGCGCCGAACCGGCTGGTGGCCCGCAGCAGGCGGGCGATGCGGCCGTCCAGCCCGTCGATGAAGCCGGCGATGACCAGGGCGCCCGCGGCCTGGCCGAAGCGCCCATCGAGTGCGGAGTGCATGCCGGTCAGGCCGGCGCACAGGCCGAGCAGCGTCAGGATGTTCGGGATCAGCCGGTTGAATGACTGGCCGCGGAACCGGGGACGCGCGCGCTTGCCCAGGCGGCGCAACCGGCGCAGCCGTCGCGGCGGCGCGCCCGGCGTCCGGCCGGGTAATGGGTCGAAGGGTTCAGAGGCGGGCAAGCACGGTCTCGCCGCCGATCATCGTCTGCCCGACCCGCACCAGCGGCTCGACCCCGTGCGGCAGGTAGAGATCGGTCCGGCTGCCGAACCGGATGATCCCGAACCGCTCGCCGATGGTGAAGAAGGCGCCTTCCTTGGCATGGCACAGGATGCGCCGCGCGATCAGGCCGGCGATCTGCACCACGGCCATGGTGCGGCCGTCGGCGAGACGCAGCGCCAGGCCATTGCGCTCGTTCAGGTCGCTGGCCTTGTCGACGCTGGCGTTGAGGAACTGGCCCTTGTGATAGGCGATCCGGGTGACCTCGGCCGCGACCGGCATCCGGTTCACGTGCACGTCCAGCACCGAGAGGAAAATCGCGATGCGCCAGCGCGGCTCGATGCCGAGTCCGAGTTCCGCCGGCGGTGCCACCTGCCCGACCAGCACGACCTTGCCATCGGCAGGGGCTACGACGATTCCGGGCAGCAGCGACGGCAGCCGTTCCGGATCGCGAAAGAAATACAGGCAGAACAGGAAGAACACGAACGCCAGCACCGCGACCACCCAGGCGGTGGTGGAGGGCAACGCCAGCCCCAGCACCAGTCCGAGCACGGCAACGACACCCGAGACGATCAGGAATGGACGGCCAGCCGGATGCGGCGGGGCGAGCACGAGTTTGAGCGAGTGTGTGAAGGAGGACATCGGTCGCGGTTCATGGATGCTTCACCAAGTTCGGTCAAGTTGCGCGCATGGCGGGCTGGAGGGGCATGCAGGACATGGTTGGCAACGAGGCGGTATCGTTCGGGTCGTTCAGGGTCGACGACCTCGGCCGTATCTCGCTGGGCGACGGCACCCAGGGTGGCTTCGACTTCCAGTGGCGCGGCCGGCCGATCGCCTTGACCGTGCACGGGCTGGACACGTCGGGCGAGGGACCGTTCTCCGGCAGGAACCGTGCAGCCGCCTCGCCGTGCCGCATCCGGATGAGCGCGCAGGTCGGGCGCGTACCGAGTACCGCGGTCGCGGCCGCCCGGCGTCCGGACGCATTCCGGCTGACCACCGCCCTGTCCGGCCTGCAGCCGCACGGGTGGCTCGTGCGGCTGCTGCCGGACCACATGCTGCAGTTCCAGTCGGAGGAGCAGGCGCCGCTTCCCGCACTGATCGGCGAACTTCTGGTGTCCGCCACCCGGTTCACCCTGGCGCTTGCCCCGTATCTCGACCTGCTCGAGGAACACGGCGTCGGGATGAATGCCTGATTATCGCAGAGCTGCGTTATCCGCGTGGTCGACGTCGCTCTGGAGCACCCGGTCGGCACGGTTCCGGCTCGCCGGGACGGCACCCGCCGGCATCAGCACCGAGCGGAACCGCACCTGGCGTGCCGCAGGTGCGGCTGGGTGCGCTGCATACATGTCCTTGACCGCCTCGATCACCAGCACCCCAGCCAGCCGGGGCGTCAGGAAGCGGCCCGCCGACTCCAGCACCGGGCCCGCCCGCAGCACCGAACGCAGCGGGCTCGGCGGAAAATACAGCGCGCCCTGCAACTGTTCGACGCGGAACAGGCAGCGCTGCAGCAGCCGGGCGATCCGCCCGGTCGAGTACGGCGTGCCATCGGCAAACGGCGTCGCCTCGATATGGGCCCAGAGCCCGGTCCGGTTCGGCACCACGATCAGCAGGCGTCCGTCATTGCGCAGCACCCGCCAGGCTGCATGCAGCATGCGCGGCGCGTGGGTCGCATTCTCCAGCGCATGGGTCATCAGCACGCGGTCGAAGGTCTGGTCCGGAAACGGCAGGGCATCGTCCTGCACCAGGCAGTCCGGCTGGAGCGGGGTCGCGGCGATGCTGGTGGATGCATCGATGCAGAGCCGGGCCTGATGGTGCCACAGCGGCAGGAACGGCGAGGCATGGCCGAGCCCGAGGATCGACTGGCCCTGCAGATCCGGCCAGATGCCCTGCAGGCGCCGGCGCAACTGGCCGGCGGCGACGCTGCCACGCCTACGCGAATAGAAGTCCGCCACGGTCTGGACGTCGTCGAGCATCGTGCGGATATAGCATGCCGCCGGGGAACCACGATGCCCGCGGATTTGATCGGAGTCTCTTACATGTCGTCGCCAGGATCCCTGACCGTTTCGCCGATCCCGATCCTGTCCGACAACTACGCATGGCGGCTTAGCGATACATCCTCCGGTGCCGTCGCGGTGGTCGATCCGGCCGACGCCGACGCGGTGATCGCCAGCCTCGAACGGTAGGGCGGCCGGCTCGACCTGGTGCTGCTGACCCACCATCACTCGGACCACATTGCCGGCGCCGAGCGGGTGGCGCGGCATTTCGGCGCCCAGATGGTCGGGGCCGCCAAGGATGCGGCTCGCCTGCCGCCGCTCGACATCGCTCTGTCCGAAGGCAACCACATCAGGCTCGGCGACACCGTCGGCGAGATCATCGAGACGCCGGGTCATACGCGAGGGCACATCTCCTATTTCTTCGGGGACGGTCCGGTCCTGTTCTGCGGAGACACGCTGTTCAGCCTGGGCTGCGGCAGGTTGCTCGAAGGCACGCCGGCCGAGATGTTCTCCAGCCTGCAGCGGCTAGCCCTGCTGCCGGACGATACGCTGATCTGCTGCGGCCACGAATATACCGAGAGCAATGCGCGGTTTGCCCTCTCGGTCGATCCGGGCCGGGTTGCCCTGCAGGACCGTGCACGCGAGGTCAGGGACCTGCGTGCGAAGGGCTTGCCGACCTTGCCCGTCCGCCTCGGCCTCGAACGGGACACGAACCTGTTTCTGATGGCCCGTGACATTCCCGCCCTCGCCGCACTGCGCGCCGGAAAAGATAATTTCTGATGAAGTTGCTCTACTCCCGCACCAGCCCGTTCTCGCGCAAGGTCCGTGCCTGTGCCGCCGTCCTCGGGATCAAACAGCGGATCGCGCTGGTCGAAGTCAATTCGACTCAGTCGCCGCGTGAGCTGACCGGCACCAATCCGTTGGGCAAGGTCCCGACCCTCATCACCGCCGATGG
Organism: Lichenicola cladoniae; assembly: GCF_013201075.1. NCBI lineage: Bacteria > Pseudomonadati > Pseudomonadota > Alphaproteobacteria > Acetobacterales > Acetobacteraceae > Lichenicola > Lichenicola cladoniae. The sequence goes on from NZ_CP053708.1 coordinate 1,332,114, forward strand.
GTTCGCGATCTTCGACAGTCCGGTGATCTGCGAATACCTGAACGATTCGAGCGAAGACATGCCGATCATCCCGGCAAGCGGCGCGCCGCGATGGCTCTGCCTGCGTCTGCAGGCAATAGGCGATGGACTGATGGACGCCGCCTCGGTCCGGCGGCAATTGCTGGTCGTTGGTGGCCTTGAGGCCGATCATCCGCTACCCGAGCGGCAGCGAGCCACTGTCATGCGGACGCTGGATGTTCTCGAGCGTGAACGACCAAGCCTGCATATCGATGTCGGCGTGCTCTCGATCGCCTGCGGCCTCGGCTATCTCGATTTTCGTTTCGCCGGCGAAGACTGGCGCGCGGAGCATCCGAGGCTGGCCGAATGGCATGCGGCGATCTCGGAGCATGACTGCATGAGATCGACCGCACACGGCTCGTAACCCGGCCGGCGGCAGCGGGCCCGGATGTGGGTCGCTGCCGCCGGTGTCAGGACACCATCAGTTTCAGGCAGCCAGCTTCAGGCGGCGAGGGACTGCATGTCGATCACGAAGCGATACTTCACGTCGCTGGAAATGACGCGCTCGTAGGCCTCGTTGATCTGGTCGATCGAGATCATCTCGATATCCGAGACGATGTTATGCTTGGCGCAGAAATCGAGCATCTCCTGCGTCTCGGCGATGCCGCCGATCAGCGAGCCGGCAAAGCTCTTGCGCGACATGATCAGGTTGAAGGCCGCGACCGGAAGCGGCTCCGGCGGCGCGCCGACCTGCACCAGGGTGCCATCGCGCTTGAGCACGGCGAGATAGGCATTGATGTCGTGCTGGGCGGAAACACAGTCGAGCACGAAGTCGAACGTGTTCGCCTGGGACGCCATCTGGTCGGCATCCTTGGAGATGACGACGTGGTGCGCACCCAGCCGCTTCGCATCCTCGGCCTTGTTCGGGCTGGTGGTGAACAGCGTCACTTCGGCGCCCATCGCATGCGCGATCTTCAGGCCCATGTGGCCGAGCCCGCCCAGGCCGACGATGCCGACCTTCGAGCCGGGTCCGACTTTCCAGTGGCGCAGCGGCGAATAGGTGGTGATGCCGGCGCACAGCAGCGGCGCGACGGCGGCAAGCTCGAGTCCCGTAGGCACGCGGAGCACGAAGCCCTGGTCGACCACGATGCTCTTGGAGTAGCCGCCGTAGGTGAACATGCCGGGGGTCTTCTTGTCCGGCGCCGCGTAGGTGCCGGTGAAGCCGCCATCCTCGCAATACTGCTCGAGTCCCGCGGTGCAGCTCGGGCAATGACGGCAGCTATCGACCATGCAGCCGACGCCGGCGAGATCGCCGACCTTGAACTGGCTGACCTCGGAGCCGACCGCGACGACCTTGCCGACGATTTCATGACCCGGGACGACCGGGAAGTCGTGGTTGTTCCACTCGCCGCGGGCGGTATGGATGTCGGAATGGCAGATGCCGCAATAGAGGATGTCGATCTGGACGTCGTTCGGGCCGGGATCGCGGCGCTCGAACGAGAAGGGTGCCAAGGGCGAGGTCGGCGTCTGCGCCGCATAGCCGTTGCATGCAAACATGAAGATCTCCTGGGGGAGTGGGAGCGGTGGGCACGACGGCCGAAGCTGGAAAGCGTGTCGTCGCTGTCGCGGGCGATAGATGGGCTGCCTTGCCCCCGGGAGACAAGGGGACAGTGCGACGGGCGCCAGCACCCAGGCGCGGAAGCGGCCCGGTCGCGGCCGGATGACGCGGATTTGCCCTCGCCTGCCGTCGTCATGCTATCCTCTTGCATGTCCACGATCGGGATGGAGGACCATTTGCCGGAAACCGATCGCCCGGTCGCGCCTGTCGTCATCAAAAAATACGCAAATCGCCGGCTCTACGACACCGAGAGCTCGATCTACATCACGCTCGACACGCTCGCCGAGATGGTGCGGAAGGGGCGGGATTTCGTCGTGTTCGATGCCAAGACCGGCGACGACATCACCCGCAGCGTGCTGACCCAGATCATCGTCGAGGAAGAGACCAAGGGCCGCAACATGCTGCCCACCGCCTTCCTGCGCCAGCTGATCAGCTTCTATGGCGACAGCATGCAGGGCCTGGTGCCGGGCTTTCTCGAGAACATCATGGAGCAGTTTTCCGCCCAGCAACGCCCCGGCGGCCAGGCTGCACCGGCTCCGGCGGCTACGAGCCAGCCGTCTGCAACGGGCCCGAAGCCGGCGACCTCATCGGCTTCCGACCCTGGCGCCAGGCCGGCAACGCCGATCATGGACCGGGCGAAAAGCCTGCTGACCCCGTTCTATCGGCCAGGCTCCAAGGACGGGACCGAGAAACCGGCATCCCCCGAAGTCTCCACCGTCGACGAAGCGACCCGCGTGGAGATCAAGAGCCTTCGTGCCGAGGTGGAACGCCTGAACCGCATCGTCGCCGCCCGCCCGGGTCAGGCCTGAACCTCAAAGCTCGGCCCAGCGCCTGACCAGATTGTGATAGGTCCCGGTCAGTGCGACCACCCGCTGGTCGTCCTCGATGTCGGCTGCAAATGATTGGATCGTGCGGTCGAGGTCGAACAGGATGCTGCGCTGTCCGTCGTCGCGGATCAGGCTCTGCAGCCAGAGCAGGGCACAGAACCGCTCGCCCCTGGTGACAGGCTCGACCCGGTGCAGGCTCGAGGACGGATACAGCACCATGTGTCCGGGCCGGAGCCGCACCTGCCGCGGTCCGAACACATCCTCGATCACCAGCGCGCCGCCGTCGTATTCGTCCAGCGGCGTCAGGAACAGGGTGGCGGACAGGTCGGTGCGCAGCGATCCGCCATGCCCATAGCGAATCGCGTTGTCGACATGCAGGTCGAACCGGTCGCCCGGCCGGTAGCGCGCAAACACCGGCGGGAACACCAGCTTCGGCAGTGCCGCCGCGACGAACAGCGGGATCCGCCCGAGCGAGGCGACCAGTTCCTCGCCGAGCCGCAAGGCGATCGGATCATCGGCCTCGAGCTGGGTGTTGTGCTTGGCGCGCGCCGACTGGTGGCCGGCGGTCGCGGTGCCGGAGGTCCAGCCGCGATCCTGGATGCGCAGCCTCAGTTCCGCTGCCTCGCCCGCCGACAGGACGGGGATCTCGATCAGCATGCGACCCGGCCCAGGCGGCTGCTCATAGCGATGCGCTGATCGAGAACAGCGCGGCCCGTGATGGGCCGACCACGATGTGGGTCGGATGTAGCGCGCTGTAGTAGGTCTGGTCGCCGATGTTGGTCAGGTTGAGCTGCAGGCTGACATGCCGGTCGACCTGGTATTTCACCATGAGCTGCTCGGTGGTGTAGCCGGGCGCCCGCTCGATGATCGTCGTGCCGGTGACGGGGAGCGAACTCGCGGTGCGCGACGACGTGTAGTTCACGCCGCCGCCGATGGTCAGGCGCGCCGCCGGGATGTGGTATTCGGTCCAGAGTGCGACCGTATGTTTGGGTGCATTCGGCGGACTGTTGCCGAGCTCGTTCCGGTTGGGCGACGAGACCACGACGACATCGTTGTAGCTGTAGCCGCCGAACACTTCCCACATCGGGGTGATGTGCCCGGTTGCCGACAACTCGAAGCCGCGCGACCGGTAGTTTCCGGCCAGGATCGTGCGGGTGGCGTCGTTCGGGTCGGTCTCGCGTACGTTGCTCATCCGGATCTGGTAGAGCGCCCCGGTCAGCGACAGGCGTCCGAGATCCCACTTGCTGCCGACCTCGTAGGTGCTGGAGGTTTCCGGCGCGACGCGGGCGGTGGCCGCCGTCAGGTTGATGTTCTCGCCGGACGGATCGAACGACGTGCCGTAATTGAAATAGATGCTGCTGTGCTCGGTCGGCTTGTAGACCAGCGCACCGCGCCAGGATGGCTTGTCGTCGACCCGGGTCACGTAGGCGGCCGGCGCGACGATCTGCTTGTATTCCGTGGTGTAGTGATCCCAGCGCCAGCCGCCGAGGACCTGCCAGTGCTTGTCGAGCGTGATGGTGTCGTTGATGTAGGGCGACAGGTCGTTGCTGACGCTGCCCGACATCGCGCGCAATTTCGCGGTGTAGGCGAACGGCGTCGACAGGTCGGGTGCCAGCAGGCTGGTCTTGCCCTGCGGGTAGAGGTAGCGAGTGATGTCCGCGGTCTGGCGCTGCACCTCGAAGCCGGCAACGATCGCGTGCCGCAGCATCCACGTCGAGAACGTGGCTTCGGCTTCGAGCTGGTTGTCGAGCAGCGTCGACGGGCCGCTTAGTGCGAGCACGTTACGCGACACCTGCAGCGAGGAGAGCGGTATGCCCGCCGGTACGATGTCGGTCGAGCCGGAATAGCCCAGCAGCTCCGGTTCCACTGCGCGCTGCCCGACATTGTAGGAGGAATAACGGATCTGGTCGTGAACGGTGATGTTGCGGCCGAAATCATGTTCGACCCGGATGGTGCCGATATCGACGATCGAGCGCAGGTAGTCGTCCGAATAGCCGTAGAAGTTCGAGGGCTTCACGTTGGCCGGCCGGCCGTTGATCCAGGGAATGCCGTAGTACTGGGTGTCGTAGGATTGCTGCCGGAAATAGTCGAAGCGCACCCGCGTATCGGTGTTCAGCCCGAATGCTAGCGATGGCGCGATGCCGTAGCGCCGGGTCCGCGCCGAGTCGATTCCGGACAGACCTGCCTTGTTGACCATCGCATTGAGCCGGATCGCGCTGCCGCCGAGCGCGTCGCTGCTGCGCCCCATGTCGATGGTGGCGCGCTCGGTACCGTCGGTGCCGAACGACAGCGTGCCCGCGGCGACGGGTGCGATGCGCGCACTCTTGGTGACCTGGTTGATCACGCCGCCGGTCGATCCGCGCCCGAACAGTGTGGCGGACGGACCCTTCAGCACCTCGATCGTCTCGAGATCGAACGGGTCGCGATAGTAGCTGCCGAAATCCAGCATGCCGTCACGGTAGAAATCGTTCTGCGCGTTGAAGCCGCGGATCGACAAATTGTCGCCCTGCTGCCCGCCCTCGCCGGCGGCGATGCTGATGCCGGGCACGCTTTTCAGCGCATCCAGCACCGAGGTGATGTTCTGGTCCTGCAGCAGCTGCTTCGGGATCTCGGTGATGGTCTGCGGCGTGTCGACCAGCCTGGTGGTGATCCGGTCTAGATGCGGATCGAGTTCCTGGTAGCCCTGGTGATGGCCGATCACGGTCAGGGTCTCGGGGTGCCCGGGTATACGGTCGGCGGTCGCATCGTCGCCGGTGGTCTGGGCGCGAGCCGCGGCAGGCATCATCCAGGCACTGGCGATCGCTACCCCGAGGGTCGACCGGAGCCAGCCGGTGTGGTCGGGGGCAGGGGTCCTGCTTGTCACGGCATGCGTCCATCTGTAAATGCAAATCACTCGCAATTAGCAGTAGGGTATTTTGATTACGGTGACAAATCATGATCGTTCGTCGCGGTTCGACACGGTACGGCGCGCAGCGGAGCGCGGTTACGTGTCGGCCCAGTTGATGTTCGGGCAGATGTTGCTGGATGGCAGCGACCAGCCGGCCGATCCGATACGGGCCTTGTGCTGGTTCGCGATCGCCGCCGATGCCGGCCACATGCCGGCGATGAACATGCTGGGGCGATGCCACGAGAAGGGATGGGGCACGGAGGCCGACCCGGGCCGGGCGGCGGTCTGCTACCGGCGTGCGGCCGATGAAGGCGACGACTGGGGACGTTACAACCTGGCCAACATGCTGCTGCGTGGCCGTGGCGTCGTCCGGGATCGACGGGAGGCCTGGCGGCTGTTCCATGAAGCGGCGACATCCGGCCATGCCAAGTCCATGAACCTGGTCGGCCGCTTCCTCGAGGAAGGGTGGGACCGTGAGCGCGATCCGGCCGTCGCGCGCGCCTGGTATCGACGCTCGGCCGAGGCCGGCGACTATCGCGGCCGGCACAACCTGGCGACCGCGCTGGCGGAAGACGGCCATCATGACGAAGCGCTCGACTGGTGGAGGCAGGCTCTGCCGGATGCCACACCGGACATCCTGCAGGCGATGGTGCAGGCGCTTGCCCGCATCGATCATGCCGGCGTCGCACCGCTGCTCCTGGCGGTGCGGCAACGCCTGGCCCCGATGCCGGCGCCGGTCCGGCCCGGCTTTTGGCGCGCGCGCTTTCGGCGCCTCAGCCGAGGATAAGGTGCTTCAGCCCCTCGGCCACGACCGCCACGACGACGATGCTCGCGGCCCAGATGCCTACGAACCAGAGGATCCGGCTGGTGAGCCTGCGCGGTGGGGTGACGTCAGTGATAATGGGTCTCCCGTCCGACTTTTCCGCGGAACACCCAGTATGAGTAGGTGGTGTAGGCCAGGATCGTTGGGATCAGCACGACAGTGCCGACCAGCAGGAACTTCTGGCTGCTGGGCGGCGACGAGGCCTGCCAGATGTCGATGCTGGGCGGCACGATCCACGGCCACAGGCTGACGCCCAGGCCGGTGAAGCACAGGAAGAACCAGCCGAGCGCGCACAGAAGCGGCGTCAGGTGGTGGTCTTCGCTGTCGATCGTGCGCCAGAACAACACCGCAAGCACCGCGACCAGGACCGGCACCGGTGCCACGTAGAGGATGCGCGGCCAGACGTCCCAGTGGCGCATGTATTCGAGGTGCAGGGTCGGGGTCCACAGGCTGGCCACGATGATCAGCCCCAGCGTAACGACGGCAAGCGTCTTGGCATGCCGGCGCGCACGCTTCTGCAGGTCTCCGTCGACGCGCCAGATCATCCAGCAGGCGCCGAGCAGGGCATACCCGACCACCACCGACAGGCCGCAGAAGATGCTGAAGCCGGTGAGCCAGTCGAACCAGCCGCCGGCATATTGCCCGTTCTCGACCTTGATGCCCTGGATCAGGCCGCCGAGGATCAGCCCCTGGGTGAGGGCCGCCAGGGTCGAGCCGGCGAAGAACGCGATGTCCCAGATCAGGCGCGACCGTGCCGTCTCGGCACGGAAGCGGAACTCGAACGAGACGCCGCGGAAGATCAGCGCCAGCAGCATGGCGATGATCGGCGGATACAGCGCCGGCAGGATCGTCGCGTAGGCGACCGGGAACACCCCATAGAGCGCGGCGCCGCCCAGGATCAGCCAGGTCTCGTTGCCGTCCCAGACCGGTGCGACGGTGTTCACCATCACGTCGCGGTCATGCTTCTCGGGCTCGACCGCGAACAGGATGCCGAGGCCGATATCGAAGCCGTCGAGCACGATGTAGGCCAGCACCGTGAAGCAGGCGATGCAGGCCCAGATGATCGGTAGCCAGTGTGCCTGGTCCATCGTGCTCACTCCGCCGGCTGCGCGTGGCCGGACTGCTTGCCCGACCGGATATCGACGTTGCTGTCGGCGCCCTGGGCCGGACCGGGGTTGATGCCCGACGTCCGTGTCGGCGTGCGCGGATCGAGGCCGCTCTCGCCCATCTCAGGCTCCTTGGACATCAGCTTCAGGATGAAGGCGAGGCCCGCACCGAACACCGCGAAATACACGATCACGAAGGCGACCATCGAGGTGGCGATGCCGGGCAGCGCGATCGACGAGACGCTGTCGGTGGTGCGCAGCAGGCCATACACCGTGTAGGGCTGGCGCCCGACCTCAGTGGTGATCCAGCCGCACAGCAGGGCGATGAAGCCCGACGGCGCCATCACCAGCGCGAACCGGTGCAGCCAGACATTCTCATAGAACGTGCCGCGCCAGCGTAGGAACAGGCTGAGCAGGCCAAGGCCGAACATCAGGAAGCCGAGGCCGATCATGATCCGGAACGTGAAGAAGATCAGCGGCGAATAGGGTCGGTCCTCGGGCTTGAAGTCCTTCAGGCCCGGCACCCGGCCGTTGATGTCGTGGGTCAGGATCAGCGAGCCGGCGAACGGAAGCTCGATCTTGTAGTCGGTCGTCTCGGTCTTCATGTTCGGGATGCCGAACAGGATTTCCGGCGCACGGGTCTTGCTGTCCCAGTCGCCCTCCATCGCCGCGATCTTCGCCGGCTGGTATTTCAGCGTGTTCAGCCCCTGGGTGTCGCCGGCGAGGATCTGCAGCGGCGCCACGATTGCCGCCATCCACATCGCCATCGAGAACATCACCCGCACCGCCTCGGTGGGCTTGCGACCCCGCTTCCGGTCGCGCAGCAGATGGTAGGCACCGACCGCGCCGACCGAGAACGCTACGCACAGGAACGCCGCCAGGCCCATATGCACCAGCCGGTATGGAAAGGACGGGTTGAAGATGATCTTCCACCAATCCTCCGGCATGAAGCGTCCGGTCGCCTTGTCGATGACGTAGCCAGCAGGCGTCTGCATCCACGAGTTCGACGCCAGGATCCAGCTCATCGAGATGAGGGTCCCGATCGACACCAGGCAGGTGGCGGTGAAATGCAGCCGCTTGCCGACCCGGTCCATGCCGAACAGCATGACGCCGAGGAAGCCGGCTTCCAGGAAGAACGCGGTCAGCACCTCGTAGGCCAGCATCGGCCCCAGCACCGGCCCGGCCTTCTCGGCGAAGCGCGACCAGTTGGTGCCGAATTCGTACGACATCACCACGCCGGACACAACGCCCATCGCGAAGCCGATCGAAAAGATCTTTAACCAGTAACGGAAAAGATCGAGATAGACGTGTTTCCCGGTCTTCAGCCACAGGCCTTCCAGCACTGCCAGGAACGCCGCGAGCCCGATCGAGAATGCCGGGAACAGGATGTGGAATGCGACGGTGAATCCGAATTGTGCCCGGGCAAGGTGCAGGGCGGTAATGCCGAACATGACAAAAACAGCTTTCAGCTAGGTCGTACCGGGTGCGTTCCGAATGCAGGTCGCGACAGCGCGCTACGATATGTAGCACGCCGAAGCAGCAATTCGTCGCCGCTATGACATGGCTGAAATGGTGCTCACGCGCCTGCGGGGAAAGAGGGATGGCGTCGAGGTTAATGAATTGACATCGTTGATGTCCCTGCGGAACTTTTTCCGATATCGCGAAGACCGGGATCGATCTGTAATAACGGGATCTGGCCGAGGCTCAGCAGGCCGTCTCGCAACGTGAGTGGCAGGTGCACGCGCGGTCCCTGCTGCGGAGCCGCCACCAGTCCGATCACCGCGCGCAGCGTCGTGCTGGTGCCGGGTCCGATCAGGCCGGTTTCGCCCATCTGCCGGAGTGCCGGGTCGGGACGGGTCAGCACGAGGTCGAAGGTGCCGTTGGTCCGGCCCTCGGCATCGAGTGTCGCGTCGCCCGCCACCGCGGCGGCACTGTCGCCCCAGTCGAGGCTGGCCTCGGCGAGATGCAGGTTGCCGCGGGTGGGTTGTCCGGTAGCCGCCTGGCCGCTGAGCACCATCCTCAGGGTCGCCCGCTGTACCACCCGGCCGCTTGCGCGCAGGCGTGCCGGCAAGGCGACATCGCGCAGGTCCACCGAGACCGAGACGTAGGCATCATGTCCGGCGGTGTCCGCAAGGCCATCGGGCGCCGGGGTTCTAGGCTGCCATTCCAGACGGCCCGTCGCATGAGCCAGCTGGGCGATGTCGTCCGGACCGGCGCCGGGAGAGGCGACGTGCAGCGCCTCCGCATCCAGCAGGTAGTGGGCCACCTCACGCGGCCCGGCATCCGGCGGCACATGCAGGGCGATCCGGGCGCCCCAGAAGCGCAGCTTGATCGGCACGTCGCCGCCCCGTCCCACGGAGAGGTTCTGGGTGCCCCCGGCCAGGATCGTAAGACGATGCGGATGCAGCGGCGAGAGGCTCAGGGTCGCCCGCTCACCCGACCAGGCCAGGCCGCCCAACGCCTGTGGATCGGCCGCCCGCAGCGCCGGACGGATCAGGGTGAGGGTAGCCGAGAGTGGCCAGCCGCCGCGCTCCCCGGCATCGGCGCCGAAGTGCCAGCCGGACGTGCGCGCGCTGGTGGAAAACCGGTCCAGCCGCTGGTCGAGCAGGTGCTCGAGCCTGAACCACATGAGCGTGTCGAGACCGACCAGCGTGCTGCCCAGCGCCAGCGCGGCCGCGAGGACGATACGCAGCCGGCGGGTCGGGCGGTGGTGGGGGAGAGGTTGCATCGCAATGTTCATAGTTCACCTCCCGACCGCTGGCGAAGTCATTGAACAGGTGAGGCTCAACGACGTATTTTCAGTCGATTGCAAGAGGTATTGCACAGATTTGTCCACAGGCCCGATCGTAACGGGCTCGGATCAAACCCAGCCATGTCAACAGCTTGGCTCTACCGGTTGTCACCGGGCCGTCATCAACCGGGTGGTCGCCAATCTTGCAGTGCACAGCACAGGGTATCGGCAAGACCGTCTCATAATGCGAGACGCCGGAGCGGTTTCCGGGCAGTCTGACCGAACCCTGGGGCCGGCAAAACACGATGCCTCAGCCCGACTCATCCCCACGCCCGGAAAAGCTTCCCACAAGGTTATCCACAGGCTGATCACCCGTGCGGTGTGCCTTTGCGATCACCCAGCCGCGACGGATTTCCGCCAGCAGCGGGCCCCGCCGCAACCCGACCGGAATGGCGGGCGCAATATCGATGTGGATGGTGCCGGGACGCTTGACGAAGGCGCGATGGGACCAGCAGTCCCCCGAGTCGGTGGCAACCGGCAGCACCTGCAGCCGCGCGTGGCTGGCCAGGGCGGCGACGCCCGGCTGCAGCGGCACCGTCTCGTCCGCGAGCACGCGGGTGCCCTCGGGGAAGATCACGATCTGCCTTCCATCGGCGCAGGCCTGGTCGGTTGCCCGCATCAGCTCGCGGAGGGCAGGGGCGCCTCCCTTGCGCTCGATCGGGATCATTCCGGCCAGCAGCAGCATCGGCCCGAGCAGCGGGATGCGGGTGAGCTCGCTCTTCATCACGTAGGCCGGCCGCGGGACCATGTTCATCCAGACCAGTGCGTCGAACGCCGACTGGTGCTGGGATGCGATCAAGATCGGACCGGAGGCAGGCAGGTGTTCCAGGCCGCTGACGACGGTGCGGATGCCGCAGATATGGCGCAGCCCGGCCAACGACAGGCGCGCCCAGCACCGCGCATAGGCGAGCGCATGCCGGCGGGCGAACAGCCTGATCCAGAGCGCGGCCAGCCCCATGGCCAGGGTCAGCAACACGAAATAGAGGTTGAACAAGGCGGCGCGCAGGACTGCGATGGGGAGGCTCATGCAGTCACGCGGTCTCCCGCAGATGCGCCGAACCGGTCAAGCCCACCTCGACCGCCAGCCACTTGGTATATTCCTCGGCGAGCAGACGGAGCGTGCCGAGGCGCCAACGGCCCAAGCCTGCCCGGACCAGTGCCGGCGGCTGCACCGGGTCGGGATACAGCGTCGTGTCGGGCAAGGCCGTGCCGATCTCGGCGAGTGCCCGGCGCATGTGATAGCCCGCCGTCACCACGATTAGCGAATGCAGCCCGTTGGCGCGCGCCCAGGACGCGGTCTCGATGGCGTTGCCGACCGTCGAGGTGGCGCTGTGACCGAGCGCGATGCGGTCCGACAGGCCGGGTGCCAGGGTGCGGCCGGCCGCATGCGCGATCTGCTGCAGCGACAGGTATTCGGAGACACCGGAGATCAGCATGAGCTGGGCCCGGTTCTGCTGCAGCAGGTCGAGCGCCGCCTCTATACGGCCTGCGCCGCCGGTCAGCACGACGATCCCATCGGCTTCCGGCACCGGTGGCGCCGGCCGGGTTGCGGTGTAGGCAAACCAGGCGAACCCGCAGCACCAGGCGATCGCCAGCACCAGCGCCAGCAGCGACAACGGTCCGAGGAGCCGGCGGGTGCCCGGGTGGCGGATGCCCGGCCGGCGCGATCGTGCGGTCATGGCAGCCGCCGGAGCCAGGTGCGGACTGTCGCCTGCGCCGTGCTCCAGCCGATCACCGCGGCCACGATCGGCAGCAGCGGAAGCGCGATCCAGAGCGGTAGCGGCACCCGGCCCAGCGAGTCCGCCAGGGGTGCCAGCATGGCCGGCAGCAGGTCGTCGAGCATCGATGGCGGGATCGGCAGGGCGCTCGCTCCGGGAGGAGCGGCAAACGGCGCGGCCAGGCGGCAGAGGGTCAGCAGCAACGGCACCGACAGCACCGTGCCGATCGCCCCGCCGGTCATTGCCAGCCGCGTGGTCCGGTTGGCGAAGCGCCCGGCGATGTAGCTGTCGGTGGCACCGAGCCCGTGCACGATCTCGATCGCCTGGCGCCGGGCGGCAAGACCGGCGCGGGTCGCCACGGCCACCACCGCGACCGCTACCCCCGCCACCACGAGCAGCGCCAGGCCGGCGCAGGCCTGCAGGCTTGTGGTCAGCACCACCAGCCGGTCGCTCCAGACGCCGTTGCGCTCCAGCAGCGTGCCCGGCGCGGCCCTGGTGAGCCGGTCGGCAAGGTCCACCGGTGCATCCTGTCCGGCCCGGAGCCGAAGCTCCACCACCGACGGCAGCGGCAAGGCGATGGTTCCGGTATCGCCCAGCCAGGGCGCCAGCAGCTTGCCCAGCGCCGCCCGATCGACACGATGCACGCTGACGAACGCGGGCTCGGCCGTCAGCAGCGCAGTCACGGCGTCCGCACGCGTGCTCCCGGCCAGCACCGCCGGTTCGTCCCCATCCGGCACCTGCACGGTGAGGATGGACGCAGCACCCGATCCCCATCGGCTGGCCAGGAGCGATGCCCCGACCGCGCCCGACAAGGCCAGCGCCGCCAGGAAGGTCATCGCCGCGACCAGGGCCGGCAGCAACCGGTCCGACAGGGCACGCCGCAGTGCCAGCCCATCGGAACGACGCCTGGCGATCTTGCGGGCCGCCGCCCTAGCCATCGGTCAACAGCGTGCCGCGCTCGAGCCGGATGGCGGCTGCCGGGAAGCGGCGGGTCAGGCCTTCGTTGTGGGTCGCGACCAGCACCGTCGATCCCATCTGGTTGAGCTCGAGGAACAGCTGCATCAGCCGCACCGCCTGCGGCTCGTCCAGCGCACCGGTCGGTTCGTCCGCCAGCAGCAGCGGCGGCCGATGCACCACCGCGCGCGCCACCGCGACCCGCTGCTGCTCGCCGCCGGATAGTTGCGGCGGCCGCGCCTGCAGCTTCCGGCCGAGCCCCACCCAGCGCAGCATCTCGGTGACCTCGAGCTCGATCCGGTCCTCCGGCATCCCGTCGAGCCTGAGCCGCAGGGCCACGTTGTCGAACACGCTGAGTTCGGGCAGCAGGCGCAGGTCCTGGAACACGGTGCCGGTCCGGCGGCGCAGCTTCGCCAGTGCCGACCGGCGGGCGCGGGGCACGGCGACACCGAACAATTCCATCGTGCCGGTGGTTGGGCGGACGCTCAGGTTCAGCAGGCGCAGCAGGCTGGACTTGCCGGCGCCCGACGAGCCCAGGACCCACCGGAAGGCCCCCGCCGGGATGTCGAAGCTGATCGAGCGCAGCACGTCGACGCCGCTGCTGCCACGTTCGCTGCGCAAACCGACCTCGCGGAGATGGATCATTGCGGCAGGCTCACAGGTGATCTGTGTCGGAAGGTTGCATCCATTCAGCAATTCTACAGGAAGTTGTGCGAGGCTGGGTCGTCCAAACAGGATTGTCACGACCGCCTATGAACGTTCTCTGCCCGTCCTGTGCCGCGCAATACGACGTGCCGCAGTCGCAGATGGCCCGTCCGCGCCTGCTGCGCTGCGCCCGCTGCAGCACCGAATGGCGGGTGCCCCCGGCTGGCCTGCCGGAGCCTGTCGCGCCAAATCCTGCTGAGGATGCATCGCCGATCGTCGTGCCCTTGTTGCCGCCGATCATGGATGCGGGTGCGATGCTGCCGCTGGTTGCCGCGCAGGCGAAGCCGGCCGGAGCCCGTCGCGGTGCGGTGCTCTGGATCGTGCTGTGGCTGCTGAGCCTGATGGTCATCGTGGCCGGCCTCTACGCCGTCTGGCATTGGCGCGGGGCGATCGGCCATCGCTGGCCTCCCTCGCTGCGCCTGCTGCGAATGCTGCCGGAAGTGGCTCGTCCGTGATCCCGGCCCGCCTACATCTCCCGTGCGGCAAGCGCCGACAGGGTGGCGCCGATCGCCGCGATCGCCATCAGCAGCAGCCCGCCCGTGATCAGGCCGCCCGCGGTGATCCAGTGGGTGCCGATATGCACGCTAGCCGGGATCGTGCCGGAAATGGTGTTCAGGATGTCATGCGCCTGTGAGTCGGTGGCACCCGGTCCGGCCGTCTGCGTGGTGATGGCGCCGACGATGCGCGGCAGTGCCCACCAGCCCACGCCGGCGACCAGCAGCAGCGGCGCCAGCAGTTCGGCAAGCTGCTGCAGGAAGTAGAACACGAAGTGCAGCACGCTCCATATGCCGATCCGCAGGAACATCACCGCCGAGCGGCGACGCGCGATAACCCGGCTGCGACTCCGACCATCGGGTGGCTGGCCGGCAAGGGGCTCCGTCCGGGTAGTGCCGTCCATCTTCATTCTCCCCTGGCGTCCTGGGTCCCGGCATCGACAGTGAGGATACAGGTCATACTGATGCTGCTCTAGACCGAGCCGACAGCCGGCAGCAACATGTGCCAACGCCGCCGGAGCCCGTAAGGCTGCGTTCGGCGGCGCAACTTCATTTCGGCCCTGGCGCGTCCTCCGGCTCGGGGAGCGACAGGACAGCCAGCAAACCGCCGAGGCACACGACCGCCGAGAGCAGGAACGGCGCGCCCGGAAAATGGATCGGACCGCCGCCTTGTGTCGCCCATTCGAAGACGAAGCCGGTGGTGACCGGGCCGGCGACCATGCTCAGCCCCTGTAGCGAGGACAGGCCACCCTGGGTCTCGCCCTGCCGCTGCGGACCCGCCGCGATCGAGAGCATCGACTGGATCGACGGGCCGGACAGCGCCGCGACCGCGAGCACCAGGATGCCGGTCAGCATGATCCACCCCCGGACCGCGAAGGCGTAGGCGACATAGCCGGCGACGGCGAACAGGTAGCCGACGATGGCGGTCCGGCGCGCGCCGTAGCGCCGGTTGATCCGGCTGACCAGGACGCCCTGCACCAGTGCCTGGGTAATGCCGCCCATCGCCAGCACCATGCCGTTCTCGGCGATGTTCCATCCGAACCGCATCTGGTTGGACAGGATGAAGCTGCTCTGTTGCGCGCCGATCGCGACCCAGCTGCAGCACCAGGCAAAGCCAAGGCGGCGCGTCCAGCCATTCGTGTTGAACAGCGCGAGCGAGCCGACCGGATTGGCGCGGCGCCACGAGAACGGCCGCCGGCGCTCGGGCGGCAGGCTCTCCGGCAGTACCAGCAGGCCGTATGCGACGTTGCAGGCGATCAGCGCGGCCGACACCAGGAATGGCAGCCTGATCCAGTAGCTGCCGAGCCAGCCGCCGAGGGCGGGGCCGGCGACGAACCCCAGTCCGAACATCGCGCCGACCAGTCCGAACGCGCGCGCCCGGCCCTCGGGTGGCGTGACGTCGGCCACGTAGGCGGTGGCGGCGCTGACATTGCCCGCCAGCGCTCCGGCGACGACGCGCAGGGCCAGTAACCACCCAAGGTTCGGGACCCACACCCAGAGCAGCGAGTTGGCCCCGAGGGCGGCCATCGAGACCAGCAGCACCGGGCGTCGGCCGAACCGGTCGCTCAGGCCGCCGGCGATCGGCGCGCACAGGAACTGCATCCCGGCGAACACAGCGAAGATGATGCCGAGCCACATCGAGGTCTGCGAATGCGGCAGGTGCCCGATCTGCATCACCAGGTCCGGCACCACCGGGATGATGATGCCGAAACTCAGCGCGTCGAGCGCGATGGTCGCGAGAATGAAACCGGTCGAGGCCGAGCCGGTCGAAGCCGAGGGGAAGCGCATTAAACACCGGAGCCAGCCGCGTCGTCCGGCGTCAAGCGTCCAGGGGGTCAAATCCGGAGAATGACGGTTCCGGCAGGCATGGTGGCTCCAAGCGGGATCGATCGTGCGCCGGGCGGCTACCTGGCGACCGAAAGCTTCGCTACTGGTGCGGTTTCGCTCAGCCTGATGTCGAACCGGGCGAAGATCTCGTCCCAGCCGCCCTTGCTTCCGGTCCAGTCGGTGATGTCGCCGCAGTTCCTTACGTCGGCGAACAGCGCCTGGCGATCATCGATCGACTGCGCGCCGTAATTCACGAACAGCACCTTGAACGACGTTTCCGGGAAGCAGTGCCGCAGGGCATCGAGCAGTTCCGCAAACTGGTAATCCGGCACCCCACGGATGCAGTAGTCCGGATAGTCCGGCGCCGTATGCAGGATTTCCCGCCAGCTCCTGACGAACAGGATGGAACGCCCGGGACGGCATGCGTCCTGGAGGCGTTCGATCCTGCGCGCGTACTTTGCCTTCACGTCCGCGAACACGCCGGCGATGTCGTCGATCATGACCAGGGCTTCCGCATCCCTGGGGAAATCGTGCTGGTAGACGATACCGCGCTTGGCGCACTGGATCGCGTGACGGGTGCCGTTCCAGAGGGTGAGCCGGTCGAGGCGAATGAAGTCCCGGAAATTATCGTTGCACATCGATATCAATGCGTCGAACGGCACGATCAGCCAATCCATCGGCATGGATTTTTCGATCTTGAAGTACCGGCGAACATGATGCGCTGCATCACAGTTGCCGCCGACGCTGATGATCTCATCGAACTGCATGCGTCCCAATAATCGTTCGTCGTTTCGGAAAGCAAGCCGGATTTAGATCAGCACCGGATTCAAGGATGCGTCGCCCAGCACCGCCATTGCACGATCGAACGTGTTCATGCATGTTCTGTCGTGTTTGCTGCATGGGATGACCCAGTGCCGGATCCGATCCATTCGCTACCCGACCAGCGCCAGCAGCATATTCTCGAGCGATTGGCGCGCGATGGCCGCGTGTTGGCGATCGATTTGGCCCGGCAGCTCGGCCTGTCCGAAGACACGATCCGCCGGGATCTGCGCGAACTCGCAGCGGCGGGATTGTGCCGTCGTGTGTATGGGGGCGCGTTGCCGTGTTCGCCGGCGACCGGTACGCTCATCCAGCGCGAAGGCGAGCGGCCGGCGCACAAGGCTGCACTCGGGCAGGCCGCCGCCGCGCTGATCGCCACGATCATGCAACGAGGCGACGTCCTGTTCCTGGATGCGGGATCGACCAACATGGCGATCGCACGCGCCTTGCCACCCGGGCTTGGCATCAGCGTCGTGACCAACGCCCCCCACGTCGCGGCGATACTGGTGAGCACCGAGGACATCGAGTTGGTGATGATCGGCGGACGTATCGATCGCGGCAACGGTGCCGCGCTGGGAGCGAGGGCGTTGCGTGATCTCGATGCGATCCGCTTCGATGTCGCCATTCTCGGCGCATGCGCGATCGGTGCCGCTTCCGGGCTGGCAGCCTTCGATTTCGAGGATGCCGAGTTCAAGCGTGCCGCCGCGTCCCGATCGGCGTCCATCGTCGTGGCGGCGGTGACGAACGAGAAGCTCGATACGGCGGCCCCGTTCCGGATCATCCCGGCCGAGCTTGTAACGCACCTCGTGGTCGAGGCCGATGCACCGGGCGCGTCGGTGTCTGCGCTGGCGTCGCTCGGCATGCAGGTGCACCGGGCCGGGCCGCCGGACGGCACTTCACGATCGAAGGCATCGCAATGACAACCGGACACAGTTTCCCATGACAATCAGCGTCACGACCCGAACTGATCCTGGCCGTGCCGAGCAGCGTGCGACACGGATCGTGTTCTTCATCGCCGGCTTCGGGTATGCAGCCTGGGCTCCGCTGGTGCCGTTTGCGAAAGCCCGTGCCGGAATCAGCGACGGTGGCCTGGGCCTGCTTCTGCTGTGTCTCGGCGCAGGCTCGATCGTCATGATGCCGCTGGCCGGCGCGTTGTCGGCAAAGCTCGGATGCCGCCGCGTGATTGTCGCATCGGCCCTGTTCGTCGCCGCCACCTTGCCGTTCCTGACGCTGGTGTCGTCGGCGCCGTTGCTGGTCGCCGCACTTCTGATCTTCGGTGCCAGCGTCGGCACCATCGACGTGTCGATGAACATTCAGGCGATCATCGTCGAGCGGGCAAGCGGGCGCTCCATGATGTCCGGCTTCCATGGGCTGTTCAGCGTGGGCGGCATCGCCGGGGCCGGCGGCATGACCGCTCTTCTCAGCCTCGGGATCTCGCCGTTCGCAGCGACGCTCTGCATCTCGGCCTGCATCCTCGCGGCACTCGCCATCGCCCAGGCGCATCTATTGTCCTACGGCAGCAGGAGCGAGGGGCCGCCGTTCGCGATCCCGCATGGCGTGGTGCTGTTCATCGGCATGCTGTGCTTCGTCCTGTTCCTGGCCGAGGGCGCCATCCTTGACTGGAGCGCCGTCTTCCTGACGTCCGATCTTCACATGGAAGCAACCTACGCCGGGCTCGGCTATGCGGCGTTCGCCAGCACGATGACGATCGGCCGGCTGTTCGGCGACCGCATCGTGGGTAGGCTCGGCAGCAGGCAGATCATCCTGGTCGGCGGACTGTTCGGAGCCGCGGGCTTTACCGTGGCGACCCTGGTCACGTCGCCGGCCATCGCCATCCTGGGTTACGCGCTGGTGGGCGTCGGCTGTTCCAACATCGTTCCGGTGCTGTTCAGCGCGGTCGGGCGCCAGACCGTGATGCCGGAGAACGTCGCCGTTCCCGCCATCACGACGCTGGGTTACATCGGCATCCTGGCCGGACCCGCCGGCATCGGCTTCATCGCCCACGCCAGCAGCCTTTCCGTGGCATTCCTGGTCATGGCCCTGATGCTGGTCGGGGTGGCGTTCAGCGGACGCTTCCTGCGGACATGACGGAGCCGGTCAGCCCGGCCAGGCCGACCCGCGGATGACCGTGCAGAAATTACCGCGCCGGAATGCCTGGTCCTTGTCGGCGATGACATCGGCCTTGACGTTGCCGAAGGTGGTGTCCGGCTTGTCCTTGATGCCGTCATAGAAGGACTGGATAATGTCCTCCTTGAAATGCTCGTTGCGCGGATGCGCGTGGACCACCGCGGTCCGGTCCTCGCTGCTGTAGTCGTTGTAGGTCAGGCCCAGCACGTCCATCTCGACGCCGGCGGTGACCAAAGCCACGACCGGATGCATGTGCTTCGGGATCCCCGGCGTCGTATGCAGCGCGATCGAGGCCCACACCGTATCGATGTCGGCTGGCGAAATGCCGTGGCCGCGCAGAAAGTCGCGTGCGGCGTTGGCGCCGTCGACCTCGAAACGTTCATGCGGCGTGCTGTGCTGCGGCATCAGCCCCATGTCGTGGAACATCGCGCCCGCATAGAGAAGCTCGGGATCGAACGCGAGGCCGCGCGTCTTTCCCGCAAGTGCCGCCCAGTAATAGACGCGGCTGGAATGGTGGAACAGCAACGGTGTCTCGGTGTCGCGAACCAGTTCGGTGATGCCCCGGGCCAGCTTGCTGTCCGGAACGCCGACGCCCTTGATGATGAGTGACACTCTCTTCTCCTGTCTTTCCTGTTGCCGGAAGCCTAGAAGCGGCCAGATCTGTCCGCAATTGGCGTGAGACGACGAATCCTGCCAAGATGCTGCCGGGACGGACGTCGGAGGACAGGGTGGCAACCAGGACCGTGGCGATCGTGGCGATGCCCAACGTCCAGCTGCTGGATGTTTCGGGTCCGCTCGACGTGTTTGCAGAGGCGAACGTCCAGTCGGGCAGCGACGCCTACCGGCTCATCGTGGCGGCTGGCGCACCCGGTCCGGTCCGCAGCTCGTCCGGCGTACGCCTCATGCCGGATCACGTCATTGGCGACCCGCTGGCCGGGACGATCGACACGCTGCTGGTGGCCGGATCACCGGATGCCGCCACCGTGCCGGCGAACGCCGCCATCCTCGATTGGCTCGGTCGCACCGCACCCGCCACGCGGCGCTACGGGTCGGTTTGTGCCGGCGCTTTCGCCCTGGCCGCCGCCGGGCTGATCGACGGACGCCGGGTGACCACCCACTGGGCGGTGGCCGACGAACTGGCGCGACGGTATCCGGGCATCATCGTGGACCGGGACGCGATCCATGTCAGGGACGGGCGGGTGCGGACCGCCGCCGGCGTGACGGCCGGACTCGACCTGGCCCTGGCCCTGGTCGAGGAGGATCTCGGCCGGACCGTCGCCATGAAGGTCGCCGGCCAGCTCGTGATGTTCTTCAAGCGGCCCGGCGGCCAGATGCAGTTCAGCCGCAGGGACGGCGCGGCGCCGGCCGGCCGGTCGGCGCTTCAGGAAGTGCAGCGCTGGGTGGTCGCGAATCCTTCAGCGGACCACAGCGTCGCCAGCCTGGCGGAACGAACCGGCCTGAGCCCGCGCCATTTCGCCCGGCTGTTCCAGAGCGAGGTCCATCTCACCCCGGCCGCCTGGGTCGAGGAGGCCCGGGTCCTGGCCGCTCGCCGGCTATTGGAGGATGGACGCGAGACCCCGAAACAGGTGGCGGCCCAGTGCGGTTTCGCCGATGCGGACACGCTGCGCCGCGCCTTTGCACGCCATGTCGGCGTGACGCCGGCCGAATATCGCCGGCACTACGCGTCCGTCACGGCATGAACTGGCTCCGCGTGGCCGGGCACCGCCGCGCTCACCAGTTGCCGGCAATAATCCGTGCTTGGCGGCAATTCCCGGAACAGGATCCGATAGAGGATCGGTGCCACGACCCGGTCGATGAACAGCTCAACGTCGAACCCGGGCTTGCCCCGGTCGATCGCCCGCCGGTTGATCACCCCGAGCTGCAAGTCGGTAAAGCTGCAGCAATAGCTGGGGTTCTTGCTGTCTGTCGTGCCGGCGAAGATATCGCGCAGCATGGTGCGCCCGGGGACCGATGACATCTCGTCGGCGAACTGGATCGACCAGGCCTCCAGGTCGCCGGGCACGGACCCGGTATCGGCAGGATCGGACACCGGACGCAGGCGCTGGACCGCGACGTCGCCCAGGAGTTCCGCGAGATCGCCCCAGCGCCGGTAGATCGTCGACGGCGTGACCCCGGCCCGGTCCGCGATCAGCGGGATGGTGAGTTCGGAGCGGCTGAGTTCCGCCAGCAGTGTCTCGACCGCCGCATGAACGGACGCCTGGATACGGGCGCTGCGGCCACCGGTACGAACTCTGGCCTTCTCGGTCACTGGGATCTCCGCTCCTGCCAGGCGTCATCGGCAGCTTAAAGCAAAGAATTTGCTTTAGCTCTGGATCAGGCTATCATGCCTAACGCATACCATTAGCGTTAAGCATCGGAAAAAGCCATGTCCCGTGTTCTTGCCGCGAAGACCGAAACGACGTCACCCACGCCCGTTAGCCTCGTCAAGCTCGTGACACTGGCCACCTTAATGGCCGCCTCGACGACTCCCACGCCGCTTTACCATCGATACCAGGAGCACTGGCACCTGGCGCCGGTGCTCCTGACCGTGATGTTCGGGATCTACGCGCTCAGCCTGTTGTGCGGATTGCTGACGTTCGGCTCGATCTCGGATTATCTCGGCCGCCGCCCCGTCATCCTGGCCGCGATCGCCATCAATGCAGTCGCGATGATCCTGTTCGCGACGGCCGGCGGCGTGGTCGACCTGATCATCGCGCGGATGGTGCAGGGTCTCGCCACGGGCATCGCGGTCAGCACCCTGAGCGCCACCATCCTGGACGCCGACCGCATTCGCGGACCGCTGATCAACAGCGTCACCCCGTTCATCGGCATGATGTTCGGAGCGGTGGGATCGAGCGCCGTCGTGACGTACCTGCCGGCGCCCGAGCAGACCGTCTATGTCATCCTGCTGGCGATCCTCGTCGTGGAGGCTCTGCTCATCTACCGCACGACGGACACGATCGAGACGAAGCCGGGTGCGCTGGCGTCGCTGCGTCCGCATATCGCGGTACCGGCGACGGTCCGCCGGGCATTCCTGTCGATCACGCCGGTCAACATTGCATCCTGGGCTCTTGCCGGCTTCTATTTCTCGCTGATGCCGTCGCTGTTGCGCGTCGCCACCGGATATACGTCGCCGCTCGTCGGCGGCCTGGTGGTTGCCGAACTGGCCCTGACGGGAGCCGGCGCGATCCTGATGTTGCGCAACCGGCCCGCGGCGACGATCAGCATCGTCGGCACGATCTGCGTGGCGTCCGGAGTCGTTGTGACGCTGTGCGGTGTCGCCTTGCACACGATCCTGCCCCTGCTTGCCGGCACGGCGATCGCCGGTGCCGGACTGGGCCTCAGCGTGCTCGGCAGCATGCGGACGATTCTACCGATGGCGCTGGCGCATGAGCGGGCCGGGTTGCTCTCCGCGTATTTCATCCAGAGCTACCTGGCCAACAGCCTGCCGGCGATCGTCATCGGCCTGGCGATCCCGAGGCTCGGATTGCTGTCAGCTTCCTATGTCTACGGAGGCGTGGTCATCGCGCTGGCGCTGGTGCCGCTCGTCGCGGCCCTCGGTTCGCGCAGGCGTCCGGTCCTGCGCGTCCCGTGCGACAGTCCGGCCGGCTGACAGCGGCACCAGGGCGCCGTGGAAAATCTCGGCGCAGGCACGCCAGGTGAAGCGTTCCGCATGGGCACGGCAGGCGGCACGATCGGCATCGAGGGCCGCGATCGCCGAATGGCGCAGGTCCGGCCCGAACGCGCCGACGCGGCCCGAGGCGTCGGCCAGTATGTCCTTGGGTCCGGTCACGTCGAACGCCGCCACCGGGACGCCGCAGGCCAGGGCTTCCAGCACCACCAGCCCGAACGTGTCGGTGCGGCTCGGGAACACGAACACGTCGCCGCCCGCATAGGCGCCCGCGAGTTCGGCCTCGGAGAACGGGCCGGTGAAGACCACGCCGGGATGACGCGCCCGCAGCGCCGCCAGCTGCGGTCCGCCGCCGACCACGATCTTCGAGCCGGGCAGGTCGAGTGCCAGGAATGCCTCGATGTTCTTCTCCACCGCGATCCGTCCGACATAGAGAAATATCGGCCGGGCGATGCCGTATTCGGCGGCCCAGTCGCGACGCGGCTGCGGATTGAAGCGGGACAAATCCACGCCGCGTGACCAGCGCACCAGGCGGGTGAAGCCGCGCGCGGCGAGATCCTCCTGCAGGCTCCTGGTGGCGACCATGGTGGCGGCTGCATCGTTGTGGAACCGGCGCAGGAACGCATAGGCGAGGCCGGTCGGCAGGCCTGTGCGCGCCTGGATGTATTCCGGGAAGCGGGTGTGGAACGAGGTGGTGAAGGCGTATCGGCGCCGTTTCGCCCAGGCGCGGGCGGCCATGCCGAGCGGGCCCTCCGTCGCGATATGCAGGGCGTCCGGCGCGAATGCCTCGATCAGGCGGGCCAGCCGCCGGGCCGGCAGGATCGAGAGCCTGATGTCCGGATAGGTCGGGCAGGGGATGGTGCGGAAGCGGTCGGGCCCGATCACCTCGACGGTGTGCCCCATGTCCCGCAGCTCGCCGGCGACGGTGACCAGCGTGCGCACGACGCCGTTCACCTGCGGCGTCCACGCATCCGAGACGATCAGGATCCGTCCGACGGATGCATGCGCCGGCCCGTCGGTCACGCGGCCACCGGTTGCGGTGGCGCGCCCGGGCTTGGTGTCATGCGTCCCGGTGCCGTGCGTCCCGCTGCCAGGCGCTTGCGCGGCTCGCGTGCGGCGATGAATGAGAGCCGCCGCAACTCGACCCAGTCGATCAGCTCAAGCCGGCCATCGGCATGTTCGGCCAGCGCGGTGCAGCTTTCCACCCAGTCGCCATCGTTGATGTAGAGGACACCGCCGATGTCGCGCATCTCTGCATGGTGGATATGGCCGCACACCACCCCGTCCACCCCGCGCCGGCGCGCTTCCGCGGCGAGGGCGATCTCGAACCGGTCGATCGCCATGACCGCACCCTTGACCTGGCGCTTGAGCCAGGCCGACAGCGAGCGGTAGGGCAGGCCGAGCCGCCGGCGGATCTGGTTGAACCAGCGATTGACCACCAGCGATGCGGCATAGGCGCGGTCGCCGAGCAGGGCCAGGAAGCGGGCATAGCGCACCACGCTGTCGAATTCGTCGCCGTGCATGACCAGCAGTTTCCGGCCATCCGCGGTTTCGTGCACCGCATCCTGGCACAGGCGGATGCCGGCGATTTCGAGCCGCATCGGCAGCCAGGCCCGGAACATCTCGTCATGGTTGCCGGGAATGTAGATGATCTCGGTGCCGTCGCGGGCCATTTCGAGAATGAGGCGCAGCACCGCATCGTGGTGGGCGTCCCAGTACCAGCTCTTGCGCAGTCGCCATCCGTCGATAATGTCGCCGACCAGGAACAGCTTGTCGCAGGTGATGCTGCCCAGGAAGTCGGCCAGGAAGTCCGCGCGACTTCCGCGGGTTCCGAGATGGATATCGGAGACAAAAATGGTTCTGTAATGCGGCGTCGGAGGCTGGAGCAGGATCTGATCCACGGGCGCTCTCCCTTCTCGGTCGACGCCCCGGCCCGAACGGGCGACACGCGATGGCGCCGCTATATCCCGGCCGGTGCGCCAACCGTGTGACGTTTCGATGATGTCAGAGTGGCGCTCGTTGACTCGCGATCGTCACGTATCGATACCGTAAAGTCCCGCATACTCCACAATCCGCGACTCCGTCGGGCAACGCGCCCCAGGACAGTCCAGCATGCTCGTTATCTACAATCCGACAGCCGGCCGCAGGCGGGTTCGCCGTCTCTGGGCGGTGCTGGATGTACTGGTGGCGCATGGAATCCGGCTGGAGGTGGCGGAGACCATGCACCCGGGCCATGCGCGAACATTGGCAAGCGAAGCCGCCGGCGCCGGCACATCGCTGGTGGTGGCCGCCGGCGGCGACGGCACCATCGCGGAAGTCGCTGCCGGGTTGCAGGGTGCCGGGACCGATCTCGGCATCATCCCGCTCGGCACCGCCAACGTGCTGGCACACGAACTCGGACTGCCTGCCGACGCGATCAGCCTGGCTTCGGTGCTGACGTCGCAGCGAACCATTCCGCTGTGGCCCGGCATCATGCAGAGCGCGCTCGGCACGCGGCTGTTCGTGCAGATGCTCGGGATCGGGTTCGACGCGCACGTGGTGCATCACATCTCGCGCCCGGTGAAGCGCGTGCTCGGCCGCGGCGCCTATGTGGTGCAGACCCTGCGCGAACTGCCGCGCTACCGATTCGGGCAGATCCGCCTGCGCGTCGATGGCGTCGAGATGAGCGCCGGCAGCGTCATCATCGCCAAGGGCCGGCTGTATGGCGGGCCGTACCTGCTGGCGCCGGACGCGACCACCAGCGCCCCGGGTTTCTCGGTGATGCTGTTCGAGCATGCCGGGATCGGCTCGGCATTGCTCGCCGGTGCTGCCTTGCCGTTGAACATGCTCGGCCGGCTTCCCGGCCTGACCCACCACCGCGCCTCGGAGATCGAGCTGCTGGACCAGACCGGCCTGCCCGCCCAGGCCGACGGCGACCCGGCCGGCATGGCCCCGTTGAGGGTGACCGACGCGGATGCAGCCTTGCGCGTGCTGGTGGGCCGCTTGCAATCGTCCGATACGGGTGTGGCGACGATCGTGCCGTCGATACCGTCTCCCGGCTATCACTCAGCGCCGGTCTGAAGGCCTCCCGCTAGGCAAGGCCGCCATCCACCATCGCCATCTCGCTGTGTGGCATTGCTGGATCGGCAGGCCTCAAGGGAAGGCCGTTGGCAAGCAGATGCGCCAATGCATCGGACGTGACCGGACGACTGAACAGATAGCCCTGGCCCTCTTCGCAACTCAGCCCATGCAGGAATCCGAGCTGGGCCGCATTCTCGATACCTTCCGCGACGACCCGCTTCTTGAGGCTGTTTCCCATGGCGATCACCGCGCTGACGATGATCCCGTCATCGTTGCCGCCATCGATGTCCTGCACGAAGGATTTGTCGATCTTGAGAATATCGATGGGAAACTGCTTCAGGTAACTGAGGCTCGAATAGCCGGTTCCAAAATCGTCCAGCGCGATCTGCACGCCAAGTTTCTTCAGCTCCCGCAGGATTGCAGCCCCCGCCTTGGCATCCTGCATCAGGGCGCTTTCGGTAATCTCGAGTTGCAGGAAGCCCGGATCGAAACCGGTGCCCTCGATGATCGACCGGACGCCCTCCAGGAAATCGCGACGGCGGAACTCGACTGCGGAGATGTTGACCGCAATCGAGACCGGCGGCAGCCCCGCATGGAGCCAGCGCCGGCCCTGCGTGCAGGCTTCGAGCAGGACCCAGCGGCCGATCGGCACGATCAGTCCGCTATCCTCGGCGACCGTTATGAAATCCGGCGGAAATACCAGGCCGCGATCGGCACTGTTCCAGCGCAGCAAGGCTTCCGCGCCGGTGATCCTGCCCGACTGCAGATTGACCAGGGGCTGGTAGTGCAGCACGAATTCCTGAGCATCGAGGGCTTGCCGCAAATGTCCTTCGATGAAGTGGCGCTCGACCGCGCGCGTGTTCATCTCCTTGCCGAAGAACTGGTAGTTGTCGCCGCCGTTCGCCTTTGCGTAATACATTGCGGTATCGGCGCTCTTGATCAGCTTTTCAGGATCGTGCCCATCGGTCGGGCATAGGCTGATCCCGACGCTGACAGTGACAAACGCTTCGACTCCCCTGATCGAGTGCGGCAGCTTCAACGATGCGATGACCTTGTCGGCGATGGCGGCCGCATTCGCAGGTTCCTTGATATCGTTCAGCAGGATCAGGAATTCGTCCCCGCCGCGCCGGCTCACGGTATCCGACTTGCGGACCGCGTCGGTCAGGCGTCGTGCGACCGACTGCAGGAACCGGTCGCCGCTTTCATGGCCAAGCGAGTCGTTGATGTGCTTGAAACCGTCCAGGTCGAGAAACAGCAGGGCGATCATGCTGTTGTGTCGTTCAGCGATCTTGATCGATTGGGCGATACGATCGTTGAGAAGCATCCGGTTCGGCAGGTCGGTCAGGAAATCGTACTGCGCCAGGTAGGTCATCTTCTGGTTCATGGCCTGGGCGGCGCCGACATCGTGGAACACCATGACCGCGCCGGTCATCAGGCCGCTCCAGTCATTAACTGGAGAGACCGAGTCCTCGATCGGAACCTCCGTCATGTCGCGCCGGACCAGAATGGAGTCCGGTTTCATGCCGACCTTTTCCTCACCCTGCAACACCAGATTGATCGGGCAAGGTTGCGGCAGCCTGCTCTTGCCATTGATGATCCGCATGACATCGTCGATCAGATGGCCGTTCGCTTCCTCGCGGGGCCAGCCGGTCAGTTCCTCCGCGGCAATGTTCAAATAGTCGATCCGGCCTTCGAGATCGGTGCTGATGACACCGTCTCCAATCGAGTTCAGGACGATCCCGGCGCGTGCTTTCTCCTTGTAGTACGCAAGCTCGACTACATTGCGCTGGATGATGTTGCGCAGCGTCTGCGTTATCATGCTTCTGGAAAAGTCGTTCTGTGTGAGGGTCGCGCGCGCGCCGCGCCTGATCGCCTCGAGCGCCAGGTCCTCGTCCTCGCTCGCAGTAATCGTCACGATAGGCGTGTGCGGTATGATGGCAGTCAGGCGATCGTAGGTGGCGATGCCGTTGCTATCGGGAAGTATGAGATTGACTACGACGACGGCGATGCCGGCTAGGTCCGCCTGCTGCAACGCGGACGACAGGGTCCTGACCCAGGTGACCTTGAATGATCCGTAGCGGGAACTTCGCAAGATTACGCTGAGGGCCGAAGCCTGCGCCGGATCGTCGGTAATCAACAGAACTCGGCTCAACCGGATTGTCCTCCCCGACAAAATCCTGCACGTCGATCATTCTGAGTTTCAGATTACGGAAGATCGCATCGGCTTGATTTCAACTAAAAGGCTACCAATACTTTCCTCGAATGAACGAGCAGGTGTAGCCCGACAACACAGCACAGTCAAAATCACTGATTGAGCTGCCTCAATACTTATCGATCAGTTTGCTTCCGTAACCTACCACCGGATCGAGAAGGTTACAGAACATTTCTAGGATATTGTGGATGACAGATTATCGAGATCTAACTGGATCAGCAAGTTCTATTCACGTCTATTTTTTTCCAAATCTCGATTAATCCAGGGCTGAAAGCCAAGAATCTGCGGAACTTATTCTTGTTCAAGTCTGACCATAAAGTTCTGAACTTAGCGTCCCTTCTGTCGTGCGGGGAACTTTATGGAAACCGGTTTGATCATGCCTGGAATGTTCGTGATGATGTCGCGGTGCAACCGCCAGTAGTCGATTTAAGTGGGCGATAGGCTGTGTTCCGACCGGCGAATGCTCATTGGCGACAAGTCTTGATCGTCCGCTATCGGGCCATGATTGAGAGCATCCTGGTGGCGGGTCTCCGAACCTGGGGAGCGGGACCGGCCTGGGGCTTTATGATCGGCTCCTCCAGCCCGCGGCTAGCGACAATCCGACGCCCGGGTGGGACGGCTATAACTTCCCCCCAGGTCCCACCATTCGAATTGGGATCTCGGATCAACAGGGGCTGGGCGCGGTCATTGGAACTGCTCTTATTGGTCCCGGCGGCAAACACGATCAGCATCCCGGCCAGCGGCAACTTCGGCATCCATCGCACGCTTCCTCCCGACGACGGCCTGTATGGAGCGGCGACTTCGATGTGTGATCTGCTGGTCCTCGATGACGATCCCCTGGTCCGGACGATGCTGGTCGAGGCCCTGCGGGAAGAGGGCCTGGACGTCATCGGCGCCGGCGACGAGACCGAGGCTCTGGCCGCGCTGCGTCTGCCGGAGCCGCCGCGCGTGTTCGTCACCGACCTCGACCTGGGCACCGCACGGAACGGGTTCGTCATCGCCGGCATGGCGCAGATGCTGTTTCCGGGCGTGGCGATCATTTACATCACCGGCCGCCCCGACTCGGTCCGCGACCACGTCATGGGCGAGCGGGAGATGCTGCTGATGAAGCCGTTCCGGCCGGGCGAACTGGTCGCGGCCGCACGACAAATGATGTCGTCCGGGTTCCCGCAACCGGCCTGAACGGCGGAGACGATCGTCCTCGCTTGCGCTGCGGCACGATTATCCCATCTCATCCTGTCATGCAGACTTTTCAGACGACCAGCCACGACCCGATCGGCTGGCATGGAACCACCATCCTGTGCGTCAGGCACGGCAACCAGGTGGCAATGGCCGGCGACGGCCAGGTGACCCTTGGCCAGACCGTCATAAAGGGCAACGCCCGCAAGGTCCGCAGGATCGGACCGAACGGGACGATCCTATCCGGTTTCGCCGGTGCCACGGCCGACGCCTTCACCCTGCTCGAACGCCTGGAGGCCAAGCTGGAGCGTTATCCGAACCAGCTCGAACGCGCCTGCGTCGAGCTTGCCAAGGACTGGCGCACCGACCGCTACCTGCGCCGGCTGGAAGCCATGATGGCCGTGGCCGATGAAACCCGCTCCTTCACCCTGACCGGCAACGGCGACGTGCTCGAGCCCGAGGATGGTGTCATCGCGATCGGTTCCGGCGGAAACTACGCGCTCGCCGCCGCCCGGGCCCTGCTCACCGTGGACGGACTTGGAGCCGAGGAAGTCGCGCGCCGGGCCATGCGGATCGCCGGCGACATCTGCGTTTACACCAACTATTCGGTGATCGTGGAGACGCTGGTCGCCAGGCCGCCGGCGACCGATGCTGCCGGGGAGCCAGGATGATGGACGTGCCCACCTATTCGCCCCGCGAGATCGTCTCCGAGCTCGATCGCTACATCGTCGGCCAGGGTGACGCCAAGCGTGCCGTCGCGATCGCGCTCCGCAACCGCTGGCGCCGCGCACAGCTGCCCGAGGGCATGCGCGACGAGGTGGTGCCGAAGAACATCCTGATGATCGGTCCGACCGGCTGCGGCAAGACCGAGATTGCCCGCCGCCTTGCCAAGCTGGCACAGGCGCCGTTCCTGAAGGTCGAGGCCACCAAGTTTACCGAGGTGGGCTATGTCGGCCGCGACGTCGAGAGCATCGTCCGCGACCTGGTCGAGGTTAGCCTCAACATGCTGCGCGACCTGAAGCGCCGCGACGTGCAGGTCCATGCCGACAAGGCGGCCGAGGACCGGCTGGTCGATGCGCTGGTCGGCGCCAGCGCCTCCGCCGACACCAAGTCGAAGTTCCGCCGCATGCTCCGGGACGGCGAGCTCGAGCAGAAGGAGGTCGAGGTCGCGGTCAGCGAGCCCAGCGGTCCCCCCGGCGGACAGATGGACATCCCCGGCATGCCGGGCGGCAGCGTCATCAACCTCGGCGACATGATGAAGGGGATGTTCGGCAAGACCGCGCAGCCGCGCCGGATGCCGGTCGAGGCGGCGCGCACCGCGCTGGTTCGCGAGGAAATCGACCGGATGCTCGACACCGACAGCCTGACCCGCGAGGCGGTGGCGCATGCCCAGGACCATGGCATCGTGTTCCTGGACGAGATCGACAAGGTCTGCGCGCGCTCGTCCGAGGGCGGCTTCCGCG
The DNA here is from genome assembly GCF_013201075.1 of Lichenicola cladoniae. Classification (NCBI taxonomy): domain Bacteria; kingdom Pseudomonadati; phylum Pseudomonadota; class Alphaproteobacteria; order Acetobacterales; family Acetobacteraceae; genus Lichenicola; species Lichenicola cladoniae. The sequence continues at coordinate 1,362,352 of NZ_CP053708.1, forward strand.
GCGGCGACGTCAGCCGGGAGGGGGTGCAGCGCGACCTGCTGCCACTGATCGAGGGCACCACGGTCACGACCAAGTATGGACCGGTGAAGACCGACCACATCCTGTTCATCGCATCCGGCGCGTTCCACCTGGCCAAGCCGGCCGATCTGTTGCCGGAGCTGCAGGGACGCCTGCCGATCCGCGTCGAGCTGCAGCCGCTGACCCGTGACGATCTGCGCCGGATCCTGACCGAGCCGGAGCACTCGCTGCTGAAGCAGTACAGCGCGCTGATGGGCACCGAGAAGGTGGTGCTCGACTTCAGCGAGGACGCGATCGACGCACTGGCCGATCTCGCCGCCGACATCAACGACAGGGTCGAGAATATCGGCGCGCGTCGCCTGGCGACGGTGCTGGAGAAGCTGCTGGAGGATATCTCGTTTTCCGCGTCCGACCGTCCCGGCGACAGCGTGCGGATCGATGCGGCCGCAGTGCATGAGCGGGTCGCCCCGCTGGCGAAGAAGGGCGACCTGTCCCGCTTCATCCTCTGATGTCAGGGGTGCCGGGACCTCGCGGTCCCGGCACCTGCCGGTTCAGTCCGCCGCCACCACGATGTCGCTGGGCGCCGGCCGGCGGGTAAACCAGACGACCACGATCATCGCCAGTGCCATCCAGCCGCAGAGCCAGAACAGCTCCAGCGAGGACAGCAGATAAGCCTGGTTGACGATCTGGCGCATGACCGCTTCCGCCGCCTGCAATGCGTTCATCCCCATCGCCTCGTATTGCCCGGTCACCTGGCGGTAGGCGGGCGAGTAGTCGTTTCCTGCCTCGACCAGCCGCGCCTGGTGCAGCGCCTCGCGCCGGTCCCAGAACGTGGTGATCAGCGATGCGGCGAAGCTGCCCGCGGTGATGCGCGCGAAGTTGGAAATCCCGCTCGCGGACGGCAGTCGCTCGGGTGGAACGCCCTGCAGCAGGATGGTCAGCAGCGGCACGAAGAAGGTGGCCATCGCTATTCCTTGCACCAGCAGCGGCAGGGTGAGGGACCAGTAGCTCGCATCCGGCGGATAGTACGAGCGCATGAAGAAGCTCGCCGCGAACGATAGGAAGGCGACCGTCGCCAGCCACCGTGGATCGACCTTGATGCGGGCGACCACGAGCACCAGCACCACCGCCACCGCGCCACTCGGCGCCGCGACCAGTCCGGCCCAGGTCGCGGTGTAGCCCATGTATTCCTGCAGCCAGAGCGGCAGCAGCAGGTTGTTGGCGAACAGCAGCGCGTAGCCGAGGCACAGTGCCAGCGTGCCGAGCGCAAAATTGCGGTCCTTGAACAGGCTCAAATCCACGGCCGGCCTTGCGTCGGTCAGTTCCCAGATCATCCAGGCGATGAACCCAACCACCGCGCACACGGTGAGCGCCACGATCATCGGGTTGTTGAACCAGTCGCGGTCCTTGCCGAGATCCAGCACGGTCTGCAGGCTGAACACCCAGAACGTCAGCAGCAGCAGGCCGACCTTATCGACCGGTATCTTGCGCGTCGGCGTTTCGCGGCTGGCCAGGAAGCGCCAGCTGAGCGTTCCGGCGATCAGGCCGACCGGCACGTTGATCAGGAATATCCAGCCCCAATAATAGTTGTCGGAAATGTAGCCGCCCAGCAGCGGGCCCAGCACCGGTGCGGTCAGGGTCGTCATCGACCAGATGCTGAGTGCGGTGCCGCGCTTGTGGGCGGGAAATATCGCGATCAGCAGGGCCTGGCTGCCCGGGATCATCGGTCCCGAGACCGCGCCCTGCAGCAGGCGGAAGAAAATCAGCGACGGCAGGCTCCACGCGATCCCGCACAGCAGCGACGCGATGGTGAACAATGTCACCGATACGGTGAATGTCCTCACCACCCCGAACCGTCCCATCAGCCAGCCGGTCAGTGGGACCGTCACGCCGTTGGCAACCGCGAAGCTGGTGATCACCCAGGTTCCATTGTCGGTGCTCACGCCGAGGTCGCCCGCGATCGTCGGCAGCGATACGTTGGCGATCGAGCCGTCGAGCACCTGCATGAAGGTGCCCAGTGCCAGTGCGACCGAGGTGACCGCAAGCGCCAGCCCGGCCAGTGGCGGCGGCTGTACCCTGGTCGCCGACGCGGAGCTTCCGCTCATCACGGATGTCCCATGTTTGCCGCGATGATCTCGCCGATCCGGGCCTCGATCTGCGGACCTCCATCCAGGCTCTGTTCGACGCCCCCGGCCGGAGGCGCGCTGCCACCGACGAACGGGCCGGAGCGATCGGCGGTCTGCACCGTCACATCGACCGACAGGCCGATGCGCAGCGGGTTGACCGCCAGCTCGTGGGGATCGAGCGCGATCCGAACCGGTACGCGCTGGACGATCTTGATCCAGTTGCCGCTGGCATTCTGCGGCGGCAGCAACGCGAAGGCGCTGCCGCTGCCGGCGCCGACGCCCAGCACATGGCCATGGAAGACGGTCTTGCCACCGTAGATGTCGGCAACGATCGTCGCCGGCTGCCCGACCCGCAGATACTGGAGCTGGGTTTCGCGGAAGTTGGCGTCGACCCACAACGAGTCCAGCGGGATCACCGCCATCAGCGGCGTACCGGCCGCCACCTTCTGGCCGAGCTGGACCGTTCGCTGTGCCACCATCCCGCTGGTCGGCGCAACGATCTCCATGTGGCTGCGATCGATCGCCGCACGCCGGACTGCCGCGATCGCGGCGAGCACCTGCGGATTGGTGGCCAGGCTGGTGCCTTCGATCGTGCTGGCTGCCTGGGCCCGCCTGGCCCGCGCGAGGTTGAGCGCTGCCTGCGTGGTACTGACGGCATCGCCGGCATGGCTCAGCTCTTCGCCTGAAACCGCGCCCTGGGCGGCGGCACTCTTGCGGCGAACCAGGTCGTTGCGGGCCTTGGAGAGGTTCGCCTGCGCCTGGACGATCTCCGCATCGGCCTCGTCCACCTGCGCCTGGTTCGAACGGATCGCGCGGACCGCCTGGCCCAGCGCCGCCTCCGCCGACGCGAGCTGCACGTCGGTCGTGGCCGGGTCCAGCTCGATCAGCTTCTGGCCACGCGTGACCGCCTGGGTGTTGTCGGCATGAATGGCCAGCACGGTGCCGCCATCGCGCGCCGTAACCGCGATGATATTGCCGCCGACATAGGCATCGGCGGTTTCCTCGGCTGGAGGTGCCATCAGCCGTGTCGCCAGATAGAGGCCGGCGGCGGCCAGCACGACGATCGCCAGCACGATGAAGCCGATCCGGCGCTTGTACGAGCGACGCGCCGGCAACGAGATTTCGGCCGTTCGCGTGGCGACGACAGGTGCAATGGTGTTCATGAGCCCACTTCGTTCAAAGGATGCCGGTCGATCAGGGGATGTCCGGCTTCGGTCATGAGTGCTGCTGCGCCGCGTGCGCCGGAGCGGTTGCGCGGGGAGGTCTGAAGCCGCCGCCCAGTGCCGCGATCAACTGCACACGGCGGGTCAGCGTGTTCGCCTGGAGATCGACCAGCGTCTGCTCGGCCTCCAGCAGGCGAAAGCCGCTATCGATGGCGTCGAGCCTGGATCCGAGCCCGGTGGTGATGCGCACCTGGTTCAGTCGCACCGTGTCGCGCAGGCCGGCGACCACCTGGTCCTGCTGGGCCAGGTCGGCATCGGCCGACCGGACCTGGGTCAGCGCATCCGCGGTGCCGCGTACTGCGTCCAGCACGCTGGAATTATAATCGGCGACGGCCTGGTCGAGGTCGGCGGTGGCGCCACGATATCGTGCCCGTAGCTTGCCGCCCTCGAAGATCGGCACATGGATCGCGCCGCCGCCGCCGAAGGTGGCCGCGGCGGGCCCGAAGAACGGACCGAGCCCCAGTGCAGACAGGCCGACCAGCCCCTGCAGGTTGATGTCGGGCAGGAAGTCTGCCCGAGCCACCCGCCGGCCGGACAGGGCGGCATCGATCCGGTCCTGGCCAGCCAGCAGATCCGGCCTGCGTCCGAGCAGATCCGCCGGGAGCAGATCCGGAACCGGCGGCGGCCGGTCGAGCGACAGCGTCGGCGGGGTGACGGACGCATAGAAATCGGCGCCCCGGCCGACCAGCCTGGCCAACGCATGGACCAGCACGTCGCGCTGTGTCCGTGCAAGCACTCCCGCCCGTTGCGCCACCGCCAGCAACGTCTCTGCCGTACTGAGGTCAAACTGGCTGGCGAGCTGGCTGTGGAACTGCGCTTCGGTATAGGCGAGTGCGCGTTGCCGGGTCGAAACGAAACTCTCTGCGACCCGGACCTGCTCGTACGCCTGGGCAAGGCCCACATAGGCCTGCGCCACCGACGTGGAAATGGTCAGGCGCGCGGCCGCCGTGTCCAGCCTTGCGGCATCCGCTTGCGAACGTGCCTGTGCCAGCAACGCACGCTGGCGACCGAACAGGTCGATATCCCAGCTGAAATTGACCTGTGCGGTCGGCACCCATTGTGTCGTGCCCCCATACGGCGGCGGGATGATGTATCTCTCGCTGAACCGCTCGTCGAGCACCTGCCCGTCGGCGCTCACCTGCGGCAACTGGCCCGCATGCTGCACCGAGACGGCAGCCTCGGCCGAACGCACCCGGGCGAGCGCGCTGTCCAGCGTCGGGTTGCCCGCAAGTCCGGCTTCGACCAGGCGATCGAGTTGCGGATCGCCGAACTCGGTCCACCATTTTGCATCGATCGAGACGGACCGGCTGTCGAGACCGAGGGCGCCGCCCTTCAGTTGCGCGACCTGCGGCAGGGAATGGGACATGCCCGCGCACCCGGCCAGCAACAGCGCAGCGGAAATCGGCAGGATCCTGGAGGGGATCACTCGGCTTGCTCGGGCTGCAGTTCCGTTTGCGGCAGGGCATGACGCTCGAACGAGTGCATCAGCTTGGTCAGCAACTGGACCAGCTGATCCACCTCGTCCCGTTCGAAATCGACCAGTATCTCGTTCCAGGCGGTTACCAGAACGGATATCCGATCCAGATACTTGGCAGTCCCTGCCTCGGTCAGCGTCAGACGCACTACGCGCCGGTCGGCGGAGCCGCGATCGCGCACCACCAGGTCGAGCGCCTCGAGACCATCGATCAGACGCGTGGTCGCGCCGGTGGTCATCTGGATTTCGCGTGCCAGCTCGCCCGCAGTGGCGACGACGCCATCATGCAGGTGCTTCAGCGCCAGCCATGGCGTGAAACCGAAATCCCCGTCGGCGAATCGTGCCTCGACCCGTGCCAGCATCAGTTTGTTGATGCGGCGCAGGATCCGGCCGGGCGAGCGGCCTCCGATGCAATCTTCAACCGTCATCACGACCATTTATCTTCTACCACACTGTCTGCAGAGGCAGATATATTGTCGGCAGATATTGGTCAAGCGTCAGTCGTAAGTCTGGACGGCTGACGTCAGTCCGCGGCGGCTGGTCGCCAGCGTGCTGGTGCTACGGAGTTCGCGTGTCTCGAAACGGGATACGCGTCGGCGGCAGTTGGCTAGGCCTGGTTATCCGTCGCGGCATGCGCTGCCCGCTGCACTGCCCGCGCCATCGAGGCGATGCCGTTGCCGCGGTTGGTCGACAGCGCCTCCAGCAGGCCGAGCTCCTTCAGGAACACCGGGTCGGTCGCGAGGATCTCTTCCGGGCCGCGGCCCGAATAGACACGCAGCAGCAGCGCCACCAGTCCGGAGACGATGGCCGCATCGGACGCGCCGGCGAACCGGATGCGGCCGTCGATCAGCTCCGATTCCATCCAGACCTGGCTCTGGCAGCCTGGAACGCGATGCGCGTCGTTGGCCCATGCCTCGGGGAAGGGAGGCAGCTTCCGGCCAAGCTCGATGATGTACTGATAGCGTTCCATCCAGTCGTCGAACACATCGAGCTCCTCGGCGATGGCCGAGATGGCCAAGGCGGCACTGGGCTCTTCGGGAACGACGTACGGCTCCGGGGATGCTGTTTCCATGCATCCTCATGTGCGCAGCCGCCTGGGGACAGTCAAGCTAGGCAATGCACGGCACCGATCCTTGCAACTTCTGCCGTTTGGCAGCATATAGACTGCCAGGAGGCATGATGCGCACCGTCATCGACCGTATTCCAGTTAATCCGTTCGTCAGCGAGGCCAGTCTCAACCTGTCCGACCCGGCGACGCGGCTCCGCCTGACGCCGGCGGCACTCGACGGGGTCATCCGGCTGTCCGACCTCTGGCGGCTCTCCACCGAGGAGACCTGCCTGTTGCTGGGCGACATGTCCGAGCGCAGCTGGTTCCGCCTCAAGAAGCAGGATTTCAGGGCCGACCGGACCCTGCGCCTGTCGCAGGACATGCTGACCCGGATCAGCGTCCTGGTCGGGATATTCAAGGGATTGCGGCTGCTGTTTTCCGAGACGCTGGCAGACGACTGGATCCGGCTGCCGAACCGCGGGCCGCTGTTCGGCGGCCGCACGCCCATCGAGATCGCGATCGAACGCGGCATCCCGGGGCTGCTGGAAATACGGTTCCATATCGATGCCCTGCGCGGGGGCCTCTAGCTTATGGCGGAAGCTCAGCCGGCGGCACCCGATTTGGAGGCGCTCGACGTTGCGGCCTCGCCGAAGCTCACCAATATCGCCTGTTTCGACACCATCCGGCTTATCCCGAGTGGCCGGCTCAAACCGCCGGTGCTGGCACCCCTGGCCGCGACCGACCAGGCGCTGCAGGAACTGGCCGCCCTCGAGGGCGTCACCAACAGCCGCATCCAGGCCTCGGGCAGCGGCATGCCCGACCTCGATCCGCGCGAACTGGTGTTCGGCCGGCCCAACGACAGCTTCGTCAACGCCGCCTTCACCCATGTCCGGCCCGGCGGCAACCGCTTCAACGACGGGCTGCGCGGCGCCTGGTATTGCGGCTTCGATGTCGCGACGTCGCTGGGGGAAGTGACCTACCACCTGACCCGCGAGCTCGACGCCATCGGCCGCTACGACAACGTCACCGACTATGCCGAGATGATCGCCGACTTCATCGGCCCTTTCCACGACCTCACCGAGCCGTCGCTCGGCACGCAGCCTTATCTCGGTCCAGATGTGGCGCTGGCCTATCCGTCCGGACAGGTGCTGGCGCGACAGCTGCGGCAGCAGGGCAGCAACGGATTGATCTACCCGTCGGTGCGATATGCAGGCGGCACCTGCCTCGCCGCCTTCCGTCCCAGCCTGGTGCAGAACCTCCGCCAGGGCAGCCTGTGGCGCCTTACCTGGGCCGGCAGCCGCACGCCGGAGGTGAGCCGGCCGGCCGGGACGCCACCGCTTTCGACCTGTTGAGGTGCGCGGGAGGCTGGTCCGGCGGCCGGTGTCAGCCCGCCAGCAACACCTGCAGCCGTGCCGCCAGGGTTTCGCGATCACCCTCGATCCGCAGCAGTTTTTCCCGTGACGTGCCGCCGCTGTGCAGGCTGACCCTGCTGGCGGCGACCCCGAAGGCCTCCGCGACGGCGTCGCAGACCGCTCTCGTCGCGCGGCCATCCTCCGCCGGTGCCGTTACCGCGACCCGCAGGCGTATCCGGCCGTTCGCATCCGCCGTGCCGCCGGCAACCGCCGGCCGCCTGGCGCGGGGCTGAGCGCGCACCGCCACCAGCAGTATTCCGGCATCCGGATCGATCGTCACCTGCCCGGATCTCCTTGCCTTGGGCGATCCCGATCGCCACCTTCAGCCCATGTCAGTGACGCTCCAGAAGAAGCCTTCCCGCAAGCCCGAGCGGCCGGCTCGTCCGGCGATCGATCCGGCCAACCAGTTCGAGCCGGACCGGCAGGCGGCCAAGCCGAAGCTGCGCCAGCTGAAGGTGGTTTCTCCCTATGAGCCGGCCGGCGACCAGCCGACGGCGATCCGCGAGCTGGTGGCTGGCGTGCAGTCGGGCGAGCGCGACCAGGTGCTGCTTGGCGTCACCGGGTCCGGCAAGACCTTTACCATGGCCAAGGTGATCGAGGCGGTGCAGAAGCCGACCCTGATCCTGGCGCCGAACAAGACGCTGGCGGCCCAGCTCTATGGCGAGATGAAGCAGTTCTTTCCGGAGAACGCGGTCGAGTATTTCGTCAGCTACTACGACTACTACCAGCCCGAAGCCTACGTGCCGCGCTCCGATACCTATATCGAGAAGGACAGCGCGATCAACGAGCAGATCGACCGGATGCGCCACGCGGCGACCCAGGCGCTGCTCGAGCGCAACGACGTCATCATCGTGGCCTCGGTGTCCTGCATCTACGGTATCGGTTCGGTCGAGACCTACTCCCGCATGGTGGTCAAGATGCAGGTCGGCGGCGCGATCGCGCGCGACACGCTGGTCAAGGCGCTGGTCGAGCAGCAATACCGGCGCAACGACGCCTCGTTCCAGCGCGGCACCTTCCGCGTGCGCGGCGAGACCGTCGATGTGTTCCCGGTGCAGAACGAAGACCGCGCCTGGCGGATCATGCTGTTCGGGGACGAGATCGAAAGCATCATCGAGTTCGACCCGCTGACGGGCGAAAAGACCGCCGACCTCGAGGAGGTGCACGTCTACGCCAACAGCCATTACGTCACGCCGCGTCCGACGCTGAACCAGGCCACCATCCTGATCAAGCAGGAGCTGCGCGAACGGCTGATCGAGTTCACCGCGAACGGCAAGCTGCTCGAGGCCGAGCGGCTGCAGCAGCGCTGCACCTTCGATCTCGAAATGATCGAGACCACGGGCGCCTGCAAAGGAATCGAGAACTACTCGCGCTATCTGTCCGGCCGCAAGCCCGGCGATCCGCCGCCGACCCTGTTCGAATACCTCCCCGAGGACGCCTTGCTGATCGTGGACGAAAGCCATGTGACCGTGCCGCAGATCGGCGGCATGGAGCGCGGAGACTTTGCACGCAAATCGATCCTGTCCGAGTTCGGGTTCCGGCTTCCCTCGTGCCTGGATAACCGTCCGTTGCGCTTCGACGAGTGGGAGCGCTTCCGGCCGCAGACCATCCATGTGAGCGCCACGCCCGGCCCGTGGGAGATGGATCGCGTCGAAGGCGTGTTCGCCGAACAGGTGATCCGGCCGACCGGGCTGATCGATCCGGTCACCGAGATCCGCCCGGTCGAGCACCAGGTCGACGATCTCCTGGCCGAATGCCGGATCGTGATCGGCCGCGGCGGCCGTATCCTGGTCACCACGCTGACCAAGCGCATGGCCGAGGACCTCACCGAATACATGACCGAGGCGGGCATCAAGGTCCGCTACCTGCACTCGGACGTCGACACGCTCGAGCGCATCGAGATCATTCGCGACCTGCGTCTCGGCGCATTCGACGTGCTGATCGGCATCAACCTGCTGCGCGAGGGCCTGGATATTCCCGAGTGCCAGCTCGTGGCGATCCTGGATGCCGACAAGGAAGGGTTTCTCCGCTCGCGCACCTCGCTGATCCAGACCATCGGCCGCGCCGCCCGCAACATCGACGGGCGCGTGCTGCTGTACGCCGACCGCATGACCGACAGCCTGAAATACGCGATCGAGGAAACCGATCGCCGGCGCACCCGGCAATCCGACTGGAACACCGCGCACGGCATCACGCCGCATTCGGTACGCACGCATATCGGCGACGCGATCAAGTCGGTATTCGAGCAGGACTACGTGACGGTGTCGCCGATCAAGGATGGCGGCATCACCGACATGGTCGGCAAGGACCTGAAGGCGGCGATCGTGGATATCGAGAAGCGCATGCGCGCCGCCGCCGCCGATTTGGAATTCGAGACCGCGGCCCGCCTGCGCGACGAGCTCAAGCGGCTGGAGGCGCTCGATCTCGGACTCGAGCCGCCACCGCCGTCGCCGGCTTCACGCGGCGGCAAGGTCGCCAAGTCTCGGACGCCCGAGCCGCTCGGTCCGGGCGGTGGCGGGTATGATCCGTCGCAGCGACGGGGCAAGCGGCGGGGTTGAAGACCAAGGGCGCTGCCCCTGGACCCCGCCAAAGGCTTGCCTTTGGAAGCCGCTTGTTAGAAGCGCTGGGTGATGCCGCCCAGGATGGTCCGGCGTAGGCCGTATTGCGGGGCTCCGACGCCGATGCCGCTGCCGTCGCGAATGAGGTAGCGGCGATCGAGCAGGTTCAGGATATCGAGCCGTATCTCGGTGCCGCGCAACACCAGCCGCTTGAAGGTCTGCACGAACGAGGTGTTGATCACGTAATAGCCGGGCAGGGCGCGTCCGTTCGGAACATCGCCGTCGGCACGCAGGCCGGAGCCGACGACGAGATCGACCGATGCCCGCAGCGGATGATTCGAGCCGTGCAGGAACGAATAGGCCGCACCGGCCGATCCGGTCCAGCGCTGGTCATGGTCGAGATGCACCCAGCGGTTCTTGATGTAGGAAACATCGGCCTCGCTGAAGTTGAACTGCGACGAGGTGAGATCCTTGCCGATCGCCCGCGACCAGGCGACGCTGCCATACAGCGAGAGCGGCCCCTTGTCGTACGATGCGGTCGCCTCGTATCCGTGCACTTCCCCACGTGCGTAGTTGAAGGCGGACAGGATGATCGGCGCGCCGAACTGGCCCTCGTCGATCAGGTTGCTCGCCTGCTTGTAGTAGGCATCCACGCCGACATGCAGCCCCGGCAGCACGATCTGGTCGATGCCGGCATCGTAGTAGTTGTCGCGCTCCGCCTGCACCTTGTCGTTCAGGGTCTGCGCCGGTGCCGCACTGGTGCCGGCGAACGCGCCCAGATTGTTGCTGGTCAGCTGCTCGAACGGCGGCGGCGTGAAATAGCGCGCGTAACCCACATGCAGCGTCGTCGTATCGGTCGGGCGCCAGACGACGTTCACGCGCGGACCGAACGCGTGGTCGGCGATGTATTCGCTGACGCCGTCGAAGCGCAGTCCGGTGTTGATCGTCACGCGCGGCAGGATCCGCCACTCGTCCTGAACATACAGGCCATAGACCATTCCCGTCTTGCCCTGGCCGCTCTGCAGCGAGATCGGCTGGTCGCCAAACATCGGATTGCCGGACCCGTCCTCGCCGACTTGTGGCGACACCACGGAATTCGTGCTGGACACGTTGCGCTCGACGAACAGCTGGAACCCGGCGCGCAACGTATGCTGGTTGTTGATGCGCCAGCTCGCATCGGTCTGGGTTCCCGTCGACATCACCGATCGCGCGGCGGTCAGCGCGATGCCGTCGTACAGCAGGTCACCGACCGGATCGGGCGTGTAGTACAGGCTGCTGTAGCGGGTGAAGACCGAGCTCTGCAGGTCGAGCGCGCCGATCTGCTTCTGCAGGGACAGGATCGCGAAATCGGTGATCTCGCGCTGGTGCTCGGTCAGGTCCCGGCTGGCATAGTCGGTGGTTCCATTCACCGATAATCCGAGCCCGGGGACCTGCGCCGGATTGTTGGGAATCTGGTATTGCGCATTGGATACGCCGGCAATCAGGCTGACACGGGTGTTCGCGTCGGCGGTGAAACTCAGCTTGCCGATGCCGTGATACTGGTTGCTCAGATCGTGGATGGCATTGAATGCACCGGTCGAGTTCTCGATGCCGATGCGGTTGTGCAGGACGTCCGCAGTCACGAACCAGTCCCAGCGCCCCGACGATCCGCCATAGGCGGCCGATGGCTGGAAATAGTCGCGGGCGCCGCCATAGACCGAGATCTCACCGCCGGGATCGGTGATCCCGCTCTTGGTGTCGATGTTGATGACCGCCGCCTGCAGGAAGCCGTACTGGGCGGGGAGCGCGCCGGTGGTCAGCGACAGGTCGTGCGCGAACCGCGTCTGCAGGCTCTGCCCGAACACCGCCAGACCCTCCGGAAGCTGCACCCCGTCGAGGCGGAACTGCACCTCGTTATGGTCGCCGCGCACATGGATCTGCCCGTAGCTGTCCTGCGCCACGCCGGGCGCCTGGAGCAGTACCTGGTTGAGCGGGGTATTGTCGCCCTGGGGGATCGTCGCCAGCGCGCCGCGACCGAAGCGATAGACTTCCGCGCCGAGGCTCGGCTGCAGCCCGGACCGGGCACGATCGAGCCGGACAGTGACCGTCTCGACCGGATCGTTGATCCCCGGCGTTGGCGCTTGTGTCTTGAAATCCCGGCTCAGCGGCGGAACATCCGGCTGCGCCAGCGCCTGTTGAACGGCGCCGCCGGCCACGCAGAGGCATGCCAGGATACTGCTGGAAAATAGTCGGCAGTGCATCTGGGCCTCATACGCAATGTTATACTGTTGCGTTTGGTAGCTGGCCGGCTCTGGTCTGTCCAGTCGTGAAACGCTCGGCGTGAACCCGGAACGGTGCGATGCTAGCCATCCTTGCCACTTAGGGTCCTGTCCTATGCCGTTGCTCCGTTTCGACCTGCTCGAAGGCCGTACCGATCTCGAACTCCAGACCCTGCTGGACGCCGCGCACGAGGCCGTGGTGGAAGCCTTCGCGGTTCCGGCCCGCGACCGCTACCAGATCGTCACCGAGCACAAGCCTGGCCGCATGATCCTCCAGGATACCGGTCTCGGTTTCGAGCGCAGTGCGGATGCGATCGTCGTGCAGATGTTCACCAGCCCGCGCACGCCGGAGATGAAGCAGGATTTCTATCGGCTGCTGACCCGGAAGCTCGGCGAACGCTGCGGGGTCGCGCCCGAGGACGTCATGGTGTCCTGCATGACGAACGCCAGGGAGGATTGGAGTTTCGGCTTCGGCCGGGCGCAGTTCATGACCGGGGAGCTCTAGGACACCCCTTCAGCGCGGGCGCTCCAGCTCCCAAGCGAGGTGCGACCGCACTGCCGGCCACTCCGCGGCGATGATGCTGTAGGAGCAACTGTCGCGCAGGGTGCCGTCCCTGGTCCGCACGTTGTGGCGCAGCACCCCGTCGAGTTTCGCGCCGAGCCGCTCGATCGCGCGCCGGCTGCGATAATTCATGAAATGCGTGCGCAGCTCTACGGCAACACAGTCCAGCGTCTCGAAGGCGTGCGTCAGCATCAGGCGCTTCGCCTCGGTGTTGAGCGCGGTGCGCTGCACCCGTTCGGCGTACCAGGTCCACCCGATCTCCATCCGGCGCACGATCGGATCGATGCGGCCGAAGCTGGTCATGCCGACGATCGCTCCGGTATCGGTTTCGGTCACTGTGAACGGCAGCATGATGCCCTGGTCGCGCCAGGCCAGCCGGGTCGCGATGTCGTCCGCCATCTCGTCCGGGTTGGGCACGCTGGTGAACCAGAGCCGCCACAGCATGCCATCCCGGGCCGCCTCGACCAGCCCGTCATGGTGCTCGTGCTCGAGCGGCAGCAGCGTCACATGCCGCCCGGCCAGGCGCACTGGTGTTGTCCAGACCATAGATGGTCCCCCTGTCGTTCACGTCGAGTGTAGGCCGGAACCACGTTTGGGTTCACGATCGCCTAATCTGTGTCTGTACGGGTGCGATGATGAAGCGGCGTTATATCACGGTCGATGTGTTCACCGACCGGTTGTTCGGCGGCAATCCGCTGGCGGTCGTGCTCGATGCGGAGGGCCTGTCGACCGCGCAGATGCAGTCGATCGCACGCGAATTCAACTATTCCGAGACTAGCTTCGTACTGCCGCCGCAGGATCCGGGCAACGATGCCTGGGTGCGCATCTTCACGCCGGGCCAGGAACTTCCGTTTGCCGGCCATCCGAACGTCGGGACCGGCTTCGTCTTGGGGCGGCTTCGGCCGGTGCCGTCCGGTGCATTGCTGTTCGAGGAGCGGGCCGGGCTGGTGGCGATCCGCCTGCTGCGGGAAGGTCCGGAGGTCATCGGCGCGGAGCTGACGGCCCCGGAGCCGTTCAGCCGGCGCGGGCATGTCGATCCGGCCCTGGCGGCCGCCTGCCTGTCGCTCCGTCCGGAGGATGTCGCGACCGAGCGGCACCAGCCCGGGATCGCCTCGACCGGGCTGCCGTTCCTGGTCGTCGAATTGCGCAGCCGCGATGCGCTGCGTCGCGCCAGGGCCGATCACGCGGTCATGGCCGGCACCCTGCCATCGCACGACGTCGACGGGATCTATCTCTACACGCGCGACATCCGGCCGTCCGATGGCGACACGCAGGTGCAGGCCCGGATGTTCGCACCGGCCGACGGCATCGAGGAGGATCCTGCAACCGGCAGTGCCACCTGCGCGATGGCGGGCCTGCAGGCGGCGCTGCTCCCCGACGCGGACCTCGATCTCTCGCTGACGGTCGGGCAGGGGGTCGATATGGGCCGGCCGAGCCTGCTGCAGGCGCGCGTGATCAAGCGGCATGGCGAGATCGTACGTGTGCATGTGGGCGGAACATGCGTGCCGGTCATGGAAGGAAGCTTCGAACTGGCCGGCGCTCCCGACGCCGGGTGAATAGGGTCCGGCTGTAATCGTTGTAGGCCGGATGGGCCTCGACCAAAGGAGACTAACGATGCTCGAACTGAAAGCCGGCCAGAGCGTACTCGGCCTGAGGCCGGATATCGGCGGCGCCGTGGGGTTCTGGATCCGCGAGGGCAAGGATGTGCTGCACCCGGTGATCGACCCGAATCTCGTCGCCCAGAAAGGCCAGGCGGTAGCGGCATACCCGTTGATCCCGTTCTCCAACCGCATTGCGAACGGCCGCTTCGAGTTCGAGGGCGAGCAGTTCCAGCTCGACCGGAATTTCGGCGGCGAGCCGCATGCGATCCACGGCAACGCCTGGGAGCGCGCATGGGACGTGGTATCGCAGGGTCCCGCGCAGGCGACGCTTTCACTGGACCACGCGCCCCCACGCGATCCGCCCGGGCAATGGCCGTTCTGCTACCATGCCGAGATCGACTACGCACTTCGTGACGACGGGCTCACCGTCACCATCCGCGTGCGGAACACCGACCATCGTGCACAGCCTGTCGGCCTCGGTTTCCATCCGTTCTATCCGCGCGGGACCGACCTCGAGATCGGCTTCAGCGCGGCAAGCGTGTGGGAGGTGGGACAGGACTCGCTACCGGCGGAACGACTGGCGGTCGAAGGCGACTGGAGCTTCGCGCCGATGCGTGCAGTGGAGGGCGCCGCGCTGGATAATTGCTATGCAGGCTGGGGCGGGTCGGTGTTCCTGCGCTGGCCGGTCCGCGGCCTGTCGCTGACGATGAGTGCGGCGTCGCCGTTCGACCACCTGGTGGTCTACACGCCGCCCGGACGGCCCTACATCGCAGCCGAGCCTGCCAGCAACATGACCGACGCGATCAACCGCCCGGACATACCGGATCGCGGCCTGGCGATCCTGCAACCCGGCGAAACGCTGACCGGCGTCACTGAATTCTCGCTGGCCAGGCTCTGAGTGCCGAAGCACCGGTGCTGTCGCAATACAGACACGGTTCGCCAATAATTCTCGTGTTGCAACAAGTCGGCCGTGATCCTGGCACTGCCGTTGCATTCTCTGGATGCGACGAACAGCAGCCAGGATGTCCGCCTCATGACCGTGCGCTTCGCGACTGCTATGCTTCTCTGCGGAACGGCTCTCTCGACAACGGCGGTTGCCGGTCTTGCGGACTCCGCGCTGGCCCAGGCGACGCCGGCCGGGCCAGCCGAGGCGGTTACCGTCATCGGCAATGCCGGTCACAAGACGGCGGACGGGGTCACCGGCCTGCAGCCAGGCGGCGGGCTGATCAAGATCCAGGTCGCGCCGAAATCGATCAGTACGGTGACCAAGGACTATATCCTCAAGCAGGCGCCTGCATCGAGCCCGTTCATGCTGGTGCAATTGCTGCCGGGGGCGAATGTCGCCGAAGTCGATCCGTGGGGCCTGTCCGGTGGCTCGCTGTCGTTGCGCGGTCTCGACAACACAGAAATGGCGTTCATATGGGAAGGCATGCCGATTGCGGATGTCGGCGTCTATACCACCTATCCCTCCGAGTTCGCCGATACCGAGAACCTGGACGAGCTTACCCTGCAGCAGGGCTCGTCCAACATCGATACGCCGACCATCAATGGCTCCGGCGGCCTGTTCACCTTCCATGACCGCGATCCGACCGACAAGTTCGGCGGCCTGATCGACTATGGCTATGGCAGCTACAAGTACAACCGTGAGTTCGCCCGCGTCGATACCGGACTGATCGGCAACAGCGGCATCAAGGCGTTCGTTTCGATCTCCAACCAGCACGATCGGTCCTGGCGCGGTCCGGGCGGTCCCGACGACAGGCTCCATACGGACTGGAAGCTCGTGAAGGAGTGGGGCGAAGGCAACCGCGTTGCCCTGGTCGGCGCGTATCAGTCGGCTGTGCAGAACAGCTACACCAGCCCGACCCTGGCACAATGGGGCGCACAGGGCCGCTCGTTCAACTTCGACGGGACCTATACTTACGGCGACACCAACTACTGGAAACTGAACCGCAACCCCTATCATAATTTCGAGATGTCGGCGCCGATGCATTTCCGGCTGACCAACCGGCTGACCGCGGATGTGACGCCCTATATGTGGCATGGTTACGGAAACGGCACGATCGCGATCCCGCTTCCAACCGATGGAAATCTCCTCGGTACCGAGCCGGTCAACCAGAGCCTGAATCTGGCGAACGCGCAGGATGGTTCGGCACCGGTGCTGCTGGCGTTCCAGGACAATCAGTATCGCAGCGGCCTGAGCACCAAACTGAACTACCAGGTCGGCAACAACCGGCTCTATGCCGGCTGGTGGTTCGACTACTCAAACGATCATGATTATCAAACCTTCAGCCCGGTCAGCCTGAAGGGCGAGCCGTCGAGCATCTGGGGTGACCAGGAAATCGTCAAGCTCGCCGATGGCCG
Organism: Lichenicola cladoniae; assembly: GCF_013201075.1. Lineage (NCBI taxonomy): Bacteria > Pseudomonadati > Pseudomonadota > Alphaproteobacteria > Acetobacterales > Acetobacteraceae > Lichenicola > Lichenicola cladoniae. Next base: position 1,378,990 of record NZ_CP053708.1, read on the forward strand.
GCCCTATCTGGGGCAGGACATCCAGACCGTCACGACCATCAACACCTTGTTCCTGGGTGACGAGTTCGGGTTGTTCAACAACCGGCTCAAGATCGATGCCGGTTTCAAGGAGGCGATCATCAGGCGGGACGGCACCAACATGCTGCCCGGGCCGCAATATAAGGCCATCATCAACGACGCCCAGCCGCTCCCTGCGATTTCCGCGCATTACCAGCTCGACGTGCATAACCAGCTCTTCGCCAGCGTCTCGACCAATTTCCGCTCGCCGGTCAACACCACCCTCTACAACACGTACGGTTTCGACGGATCGGTCGCATTCCGCGGCAACACCAGGGTTGCCGATGAATTCTCGATCGCGGAGGAATTCGGCTATCGCTACACCGGAAACCTGCTGGTCGGGTCGGTCACCTATTTCCACTACAACTTTACCAACAGGCAGATCTCGTCCGCTGTCGCCGGCACCAACAACTCGATCTCGACCGATATCAACGCCGGCGGCCAGACCTCGGACGGTATCGATTTCGAAGCGGGCCTGCGCCCGATCCACCATTTCCGGCCGTACGTCTCCGGCCAGTATCTGCATACCTCGGTCGATAACGACATCCAGGCCGGCGGCGACTATCTTCCCACCAGCGGCAAGGATGCGATACGCAGCCCGCATTTCATCGGCGCGGTCGGGCTCGACTTCGACGATGGAACGCTCTTCGCGAACTGGAACATGCGCTATATCGGCCAACAATATTCGACCTTCATGAACGACGAGAAGATCCCCGCCTTCTACGAGATGGGTGCCGCGGTCGGCGTCAGGCTCCCCGATATCGGTCCGGCGAAAACGCCCACCCTGCAGCTCAACCTCGTGAACCTCACCGACAACAAGTTCCTGAGCGGCATCAACTCGGTGTCGACCAACGCGCTCAGCACGGTGGGCAAGTTCGGCACCACGATCGGAGGATCGGCGCCGAGCTATTTCATCGGCGAGGGCTTCGCAGCGATCGCCACGGTCAAGGTCGGCTTCTAACCCCCGGGCAAGGTCTACTTCCAAAGCCCCATCGCGCTTGACGCTGCGTCCAGGGCCGCGCGACAGAAGCGGTCATGAACGCCCCCACGACGGACGACGACGATGACGAGGTGGCACTGCCGGGCCTGCCGCCCGGCGTGTCGCGATACATCACCCCGGCCGGCCTCGCCCGCATGGAGGCCGAGATGCGACAGCTCATGAAGGAGGAGCGGCCGCGGATCGTCGAGATCGTATCCTGGGCTGCCGGCAACGGCGATCGTTCCGAAAATGGCGACTACCTGTACGGCAAAAAGCGGCTGCGCGAGATCGACCGCCGCGCACGCTTCCTCGGCAAGCGGATCGACAAGGCGCAACTCGTCGACCCGGCCGCGCAGACAAGACGGGACCGGGTGTTCTTCGGCGCCACGGTCACCTACCTCGACGAAGCTGATACCAGCCACACCGTCACCATCGTCGGTGTCGACGAGGCCGAATTCGAAAAGGGCGAGGTCAGCCTGGTCGCGCCGGTCGCCCGGGCCCTGCTGGGTGCGCAGGTCGGCGACGAGGTGAAGCTCGCCACGCCACGCGGCGTCGTACTGCTGGAGGTGACGGCGATTACCTATCCGTGACAAAGAGCGTGCCCATGATCCGAATCATCACGCTGGCAGCCCTGCTGGGCACCACTCTCCTCGGCGGGCTGCTGCCCTGGCACTCCGCGGTGGCCAGACCGTTCACCGCGAACGACCTGGTCTCGCTGGACCGGCTGTCCGACCCGCAGGTTTCGCCGGACGGCAGCCAGCTCCTGTTCTCGGAACGCAGCACCGATCTTGCCGCCAACAAGGGCGTGACGTCCGTGCGGCTCCTGAGCCTCGGCGCCAGTCCGGCGGCGCCATCGTTGCTCGCGGGTGCCGATGCCAGGGCGGGGCAGCCGCGCTGGTCGGCGGACGGCCGCGCCGTCTATGTGATCTCCAACCGTGGTGGCAGCGACCAGGTCTGGCGCCTGCCGGTCGCCGGCGGGCCGCCGGTGCAGGCGACGCACCTACCGCTCGATGTCGGCAGCTTCCACCTGTCACCGGACGGCCACCACATCGTGCTGTCGATGGCGGTGTTTCCGGACACGGACTCCGCCGACGACACCAGGGCGAGAATGGACCGCCGCCACGCCGGCAAGGCATCCGGGGTGGTCTACGACAAGCTGTTCGTCCGGCACTGGGACGAGTGGGAAGACGGCACCCGGAGCCACCTGTTCGCGCTGACCCTCGATGATGCCGGGATCGCCACCGGTGCTGCGATTCCGCTGATGAAGGGCATCGATGGCGACACCCCGTCGAAGCCGTTCGGCGACGACACCGACTACACCGTCAGTCCGGACGGCAGCACCGTGTTCTTCTCGGTCCGCGCCGGGGCCAAGGGCGAGCCCTGGAGCACCAATTTCGACATCTACCGCTCGCCGATCGACGGCAGTGCGCCGCCCTCCGACCTGACCGCGTCCAATCCCGCCTGGGATGCCGGACCGGTGGTGTCGCCCGATGGCACCCGGCTCGCCTACCGTGCGATGAAGCGTCCCGGCTTCGAGGCGGACCGCTACGGCGTGATGGTCATGACCCTGGCCACCGGAAAGACCCGCGAGATCGACCCGCGCTGGGACCGCTCCGCCGAAACGCTGCTCTGGTCGAAGGACGGCAAGCGCCTGTTCGTCACCGCCGAGGAGACCGGCCAGTCGAAGCTGTTCGCCCTCGACGTCGCATCCGGCCAGCCGACCGCGCTCACCGGCCTGGGCCATGTGACCCAGGCGGCACTCGCCGGCAACGACATCGTGTTCCAGCGCGATGCGCTCGATAGCCCGGCCCAGCTCTGGCGCCTGTCGGCCACGGGCGGCATGCCGGTCCAGCTCACCCATGTCGATGCCGATCGCCTGGCGGGCGTGGAGATGGCGCCCTCCGAGCAGTTCAGCTTCGCCGGCTGGAACCGCGAGACCGTGCATGGCTACGTGGTGAAGCCGGACGGCTACCAGGCAGGCCATAAATATCCGGTGGTGTTCCTGATCCATGGCGGGCCGCAGGGCTCGTTCGGCAATGACTGGTCGTATCGCTGGAACCCGCAATTTTATTCGGGCCTCGGCTACGCATCGGTCATGGTCGATTTCCACGGCTCGACCGGATACGGCCAGGCCTTCACCGACGCGATCTCGAACCACTGGGGCGACCGTCCGCTCGAGGATCTGCAGAAGGGCTGGACCGCGGCGCTGGCAAAATATCCGTTCCTCGATGCAAGCCGTGCCTGCGCGCTTGGCGCCAGCTACGGCGGCTTCATGGTCAACTGGATCGCCGGCAACTGGAACGCTCCCTGGAAGTGCCTGGTGACCCATGACGGGGTGTTCGACGACCGCATGATGGGGTTTGCCACCGACGAGCTCTGGTTCGCCGAGTGGGAGCATGGCGGCCCGAACCACACGCCCTGGTCGGACCCCGCCGCCTACGAGCGCTTCAACCCGGCCGCCCATGTTGCTGCATGGCGGGTGCCGCAACTCATCATCCACAGCCAGCACGATTTCCGCATCCCGATCGAGCAGGGGCTCGGCGCGTTCGATGCCTTGCAGCGTCGCGGGATCGAAAGCCGCCTGCTGGTGTTCCCGGACGAGAACCACTGGGTGCTGAAGCCGGCCAACTCGCTGCTCTGGCATGCGACGGTGGCGGACTGGCTGAAGGCGCATATCGGTCCATGATGGCAACCGACCACACGGGAATTCGAGACGGATGAGCAGGCACCTCAAGGTCGCGGTCCAGATGGACCCGATCCACGCCATCGACATCAACGGCGACTCCACCTTCGCGCTGATGCTCGAAGCCCAGGCACGCGGCCACTCCCTGTGGGTGTACGAGGTACGCAACATGAGCCTGCGCGAGGGCAAATCCGGCCTAGGGGCGAAGCGCGAGGAGCGGCTCACTGCGCGGGCGAGGCCGGTGACGGTGCAGCGCGTGCAGGGCGCGCACGCCAGCATCGGCGAGGAGCAGGTGCTCGACCTGGCGACGATGGACGTGGTGCTGATGCGCCAGGACCCGCCGTTCGACATGGCCTACATCACCGCCACCCACATGCTGGAGCACATCCACGCTGCCGAGGGCGAGACCGGCCACCGTACGCTGGTGGTGAACGACCCGCGCTCGGTCCGCGATGCGCCGGAGAAGCTGCTGGTCACCCATTTCCCGGACCTGATGCCCCCGACGCTGATCACCTGGGACCTGCAGGCGATCCGCGACTTCCGGCTCGAGCATCGCGACATCATCGTCAAGCCGCTGTTCGGCAATGGCGGCGCCGGGGTGTTCCGTATCCGCGAGGACGACCAGAACCTGGCATCATTGCTGGAGATGTTCTTCTCGCACTCACGCGAGCCGCTGATGATCCAGCGCTACGAGAAAGCAGTCCGGCAGGGCGACAAGCGCATCATCCTGGCCGACGGCGAGCCGATCGGCGCGATCAACCGGGTACCGGCCGAGGGCGAGGCGCGCTCCAATATGCATGTCGGCGGCAAGGCCGGGCGCTCGAGCCTGACGCCGCGCGAGCACGAGATCTGCCGGCGGATCGGACCGATGCTGCGCGAGCGCGGGCTGATTTTCGTGGGTATCGACGTGATCGGCGACTGGCTGACCGAGATCAACGTGACCTCGCCGACCGGGCTGCAGGAGATCGACAGGTTCGACGGGATCAACACGGCCGGCCTGCTCTGGGACCGGATCGAGGCGCGGCTAGCGGCCTGAGCGGCGTCTCAGTCGTACATCCGGCGTCGCTGCCGGGGCGGTTTCTCTTCGATGCTCTTCGGGCCGTACTTGTTGTCGACCCACTGGTGCAGCTCTCGCTTGAAATACCAGATGACGACGCCGGTCCACGCGAGCGCGGTGAGGACGACCAGGCTCCAGATCAGCATCCCTGCCTCCTCACGATGTAACACTACGCCCAAGAATAGACGGAACGGGCACAAACCGGCAAACGCCTCGCGGGTTGGTGTGATGGCATCATCTTCGGCTACACTTGATGGTGCAGCCCTTGCAGGGCAGAGATACGGCGTCATGAGTCAAGTCCTCGATGAGAAGCAGACCAAGACAGCCCGCCGCATGCGGTTCGGGCGCACGAATCTGGAGTTGGCCGTGAGCGCGCCCCCTGATCTCTACGAGCCGTCGCAGACGGGTGCGGGTGCGGGTGCCGTGGCGGTGCCGCTCGCGGCCGCCGCCCCGGTTCCGAAGTCGGCACTGGATGCCGACGCGGTCAAGGCAGCCTACCAGCGCTGGGCGGGGGTCTATGACGGCGTGTTCGGCGGCGTCTCCGCGTTCGGCCGTCGCCGTGCGGTAGCCTCCGTGAACCTGCTGCCGGGCATCAAGGTGCTGGAGGTCGGCGTCGGCACCGGCCTCGCTCTGCCGCATTATTCCCCCGACAAGCGCATCACCGGCATCGACCTGTCCGCGGCGATGCTGGACCGCGCGCGCCGTCGCGTCGCGCTGGCCAACATGCCGCATGTCGAGGCGCTGCTGGAGATGGACGCCGAGGAGACGGTGTTTGCCGACGATACGTTCGATATTGCCGTCGCGATGTTCGTGGCCTCGGTCGTCCCCAATCCGCGCCGGCTGCTGATGGAGCTGAAGCGGGTGGTCCGCCCGGGCGGTCATATCCTGTTCGTGAACCACTTCCTGGCGCGTGGCGGCGTACGCCTGGCGATCGAGCGGGGCATGGCCCGGGCATCGCATTCGCTGGGCTGGCATCCGGATTTCGCGATGGAATCGCTGCTGCCCGAGGCCGACCTCAAGATCGCGCAGATCGAGCCGGTCTCGCCGATGGGACTGTTCACGCTCGTCACATTGTCAAACGAGCCCAATTGAGCGGTCCTGTATCGATCCGGATGGCTGCATAAATAGAAGCCGCGTACCATATCGTCATGATGATCATGCGTGATGCCGACGAGGTGGATGCATGACGAGCGTGACGGGAGACACAGGCAGCATGGCGCGTTGGCTTCGCCTGACCGACCACCGAGACGTCGGTACCGCCACGATCCTGCTCGCGGTCGTGGCGGGCCTCATGGGTGGGGTAATGTCCCTCATCCTGCGGCTGCCGGCGCTCGACCTTGCGCCATCCTGGCGGCAGGCGGCATTGCAGCATGGTCCGATCGTGATGTTCTTCTCGGCGATCCCGGCGCTCACCGGAGGCTTCGGCAACTGGTTCGTGCCGCTGCTGATCGGCGCCCGGAACACCGCATTACCCCGCGTCGCCGCAGTGTCGTTCTGGCTGAGCGTGCTCGGCTTCCTGCTGACCCTGGCCGGACTGCTCGATCCGCGATCGGTCCTGTTGCTGCCGGCGGCCCTGCATCTGGCCGGGACCGCGATGGTGTTGTGCTCGGCGAACCTCGTTGCGACCGTGTTCAACATGAGGCGTCCGGGCATGACGATCGGCGCGATGCCGGTGTTCGTGTGGTCCCAGCTCCTGGCCGGGTGCCTGACGATCGTCGCGATCCCGATGCTGGTCGCCGCCCTGACCCTCGCCGGCGCCGCCCCGGCGCAACAGGCTGCGCGGTTCCTCTTCTATCCGGGCTTCTGCATCATGATCCTGCCCGGCCTCGGCATGGTCGGCCAGATCGTCTCCACCTTCTGCGCCCGGCCGCTGGTGGGCGGGCGGTCGATTGTCGTCGCGATGGCAGTGCTGGCAACGACCGGTTTTCTCGCCTGGGCGCACCAGCTGCTCGACGAGGGTGCTGCGTCGGACGACAGCCTGTTCGGGGTGGTCTCGATGCTGGCGGTGATCGTGCCGACTTTGTTCATCGCCACATCCTGGTGCGTTACGCTCGCGCGCGCGCCATCGCCGGCGAGGGCGTTGCTGGCCCGGACGCCCGGACTGTTCTCGCTCGGGTTCGTTGCGGTCCTGGTTGTGGGAGGTCTGGCCAGCCTGATCCGTCTGGCGAATGACCCGGCGACGGCGCCGCTGCACGACGCGGTCTCTCTCGGAGCCGTGTTCGCCCTGTTCGCGGGCTTCTACTACTGGATCGGCCGGATGACGGGAAAGCCCTATCCGGAGTTGCTCGGCCGCCTGCAGTTCGGACTGCTGCTCCTGGGCGTCGCGATCATGTTCTCCGGTGCGCCCTCCGGCGGATCGATCGCGGCCGCGGGTGCCGCCCTGGCCAGCCTGTCGATCCTGGTGTTCGCGCTGGTCGTGGCGGTCACCCTGTCACGCCGCGCCCGCGTCGCCTCGCACCAGTGGGGTCCGGGGGCGGTGACCCTCGAATGGACCATCGCATGAGCGACGCGACCCTCAATCTTGCCGACGGCTTCGGCAGCGACACGCGCGACTGGTTCGCCCTGCTGAAGCCCAGGGTGATGACGCTGGTCGTCTTCACTGGCGCGATCGGCCTGTTCATCGCGCCGGTGCATGTCCATCCGCTGGTCGCGTTCATCGCGATCCTGTGCATCGCGATGGCCACCGGTGGCGCCGGCGCCATCAACATGTGGTACGACCGCGATATCGATGCGCTGATGAAGCGTACTGCGAACCGGCCGATCCCGACTGGACGAGTGGGCGCCGACGATGCGCTCGCCTACGGCATCGGCATGAGCGTGCTGTCGGTCGCGCTGATGTGGCTCGCGACAAACCTCGTGGCGGCCGCGTCGCTCGCCTTCTCGATCCTGTTCTATGTCGTGATCTACACGATGTGGCTGAAGCGCTCGACGCCGCAGAACATCGTCATCGGCGGGGCCGCCGGAGCGTTTCCGCCGATCATCGGCTGGGCTGCGGCCACCGGACAGATCGGGCTGCTGCCGTTCCTGTTGTTCGCCACCGTGTTCTTCTGGACGCCGCCGCACTTCTGGTCGCTGTCGCTCTATGCCTGCGCCGATTACGGCCGGGCCGGCGTGCCGATGCTGCCGGTGGTCAAGGGCGCCCGCCATACGCGGCAGCAGATCCTGCTCTACACGGTGCTGCTGACGATCGTGTCGCTGACGCCATCGATGCTGCACCTGACCGGCATGATCTACCTGGTCTCGACGCTGCTGCTCGATCTCGGCTTCCTGGTCTGTGCTTGGCGCGTGCTGCAGGACAAGCAGACGCCGGGCGGCACTAGCCTGACCGATGACAAGCCGGCACGGCAGGCGTTCCGCTTCTCACTTCTCTACCTGATGGTCCTGTTCATGGCCGTCTGCGCGGATCGCCTGGTTGGCTGAGCAGAAGCGCCCCGCCTCCGCCTACCGGATGGATCCTGCGACCGAGGCGGCGCGTCGCCGTGCGGGCCGCAACCGCATGCTCCTGGTCGTCGTGCTGTTGTTCGCGCTGCTGCTCTATGGGCTCGCCATGGTGAAGATCACGAGCCACGGCCCGGCCGGCGCCGGCACCGGTCTGCACTCCGATCCAGCCACCCGGCAGGAAGCCAGGTAGCCGGGTCGAAGGGCAAAGAGGGGTCTCAGCGACCCTGCTGGATCGCCGACAGCAACCAGCTGCCGCCGCGGGCCCGGACGAAGGTCCAGAGCTCGGTCACGTTCTGGCGCTCGTTCGGACTGCCGTCGACGACGCGGCCGGTCAGGTCCGTGGTCACGTCGATCAGCGAGTAGCGCATCGCCACCGTCGCGAACTCGCGTCCGCCTTCGTTCCACGCTTCCGACAGGTCGCCCTGCTCCATGCGCACGTCGCTGACCACGTTGCGCAGGTTGCGGCTGGTCAGGTCGCCGAGCTGCTCGGAGAAGTAGCTGACCATCTCCGGCGTCGCGAAGCGCGACAGGCTGTGCAGGTCCTGCATCGACCAGGCCTGCTGGACGTCGAGCAGCCCCTGTTCGAACTGCTGGTAGTCGGCCGGGGTGATCGTCAGGCTGGCGCCTGCGCCGCCTGCCTGCCCGTAGTTCGACGCCATGCCGCCATTGTTCGCGTATCCGGCCTGGTTCATCGCCATGCCGCGATTGCGGGCGAACCGGCGATACAGCCAGCGCACGATGAAGGCGATGATGGCGAGCTGGATCAGCAGCCCGATGATGCTGCCGCCGCCGAACCCGCCGCCGTAGCCGCCACCGAACATGCCGTGGCCGAACAGCAGGCCGCCGAGCCCGAACCCGACCAGCCCGCCCATGAGCCCGCCCATCAACGGATGCGAACGGCCACCCATGCCGCCGATCATGCCCCCCGACTGGCCGTAGCCCGGCTGGCCGAAGTTGGAGCGGGGGGTCATGCTGCGGTCGAACGAGGAGGCGCCGCCTGGATTGCTGCGTGTCATCGGCGGCGCCATGTAGGTGCGGCTGCCCCGGCTTCCCATCGACATGCCGCCGCCCGGACGCGCCTCCGCCGCGACCGGGACCAGCATCGTGGCCAGCACGGGGGCGATCGCGGGCGTGGCCGCGAGCAGCAACGCGAGGGACGCCGCCGCGGCGCGAGGGCCGGACCGTTGCGGCAGCTTGGTGGTTGTCATGGTGTCCTGTCCTGGTGTTGGGCTGAAGGCGTCCGGATGGGTCAGGCGCCGGCAATCATCATATGGTCAATGCGGATCGTCGGTGCATCGGTCCCGCGTCGGAACGAAAGATCGTTGGCCGGCTGCAGGCGCCCGAACATCTCGATCAGGTTGCCGGCCACCGTCAGTTCGGCGATCGGCTCGGCCAGGGCGCCGTTGCGGATCATGAACCCGGCCGCGCCGCGGCTGTAGTCACCGGTCAGCCCGTTGATCGCCGATCCCATCATCTCGGTGACATAGATGCCCTCCACGATGTCGGCCATCAGCTGGCTCGGACTGACGATGCCTCCGGTCAGGCACAGGTTGCTGGTGGAGGGCGACGGCGGTGACGACGTGCCGCGCGAGGCGTGGCCGGTGCTTGCCAGCCCGAGCTGCCGTGCACTGCGCCCGTCCAGCACCCAGCTATGGAGGTCGCCGTCCTCGACCAGGACGAGCGGTGCGGTGGGCACGCCCTCGCCGTCGAACGGCTTGGACCGCAGGCCGCGCCGGCGGGTCGGGTCGTCGACGACGCCGATGCCGGACGGCAGGATGCGCGTGCCCATGCGCTCCTTCAGGAACGAGGTGCCGCGTGCGACCGACGCCCCGTTGATGGCACCGGCGAGATGGCCCAGCAGGCTGTTGGAGACCCGCGGATCATAGACCACCGGCATGTGGCCGGTGCGCGGCTTGACCGGGTTCAGCCGCGCCACCGCCTGTTCGCCGGCATGGCGGCCGATCCGGGCGGGGTCGTCGAGGTCGGCGAGATGCACCACCGAATGATAGTCGTAGTCCCGCTGCATCGCGGTTCCGCTGCCGGCCAGCACGCTCGCGGACACCGAGTGGCTGGTGCGGGCATAGCGTCCCGAGAAGCCGGCCGACGTCACCAGCGCGATCTCGCTCCGGCCGAAACCGGCGGAGCCGCCCTGGCTGTTGGTCACGCCATCGATGGCGAGCGCAGCCGCCTCGGCCTGTCGTGCGCGCTCCGTCAGCGCCTCTATGCCCGGCTCGGCGGTATCGGCGAGATCAAGCCCGTCGCCATCGATGAAGTCCGGCGCCGACCGCTCGCAGAGACCGGCAAACCGGTCTTCCGGAACCACGCGCGCCATCGCCAGCGCCTGCTCGACCAGGCGCCCGAAGCCGTTCGGCTCGGCGCTGGTGGCGGAGACCATGGCGCTTCTCGTACCGGCGAACACGCGCAGCCCGACATCGTTATGCTCGGAGCGCTCCAGCTCCTCCTTGCGGCCCTGGCGGACCTGCACGCCGACCGACGTGCCGGACACCAGGATCGCGTCGGCGGCATCGGCGCCGGCGCGGCGCGCGTGTGCCACCAGCTCCTGCAGCAGCGCCACTGGATCGGTCATGGCGTGCGAGCTCATGCCGCCAGCCTGTCCGCGACCTCGCCGAGGCGCGGGATGTTGGAGAGCGGCCCGAGTGCGGTCAGCGTCGGGCTGCCGCGGAACACGCGGGCGGCGGCGCGGCGCACATCGTCCAGGGTGACAGCGTTGATCTTCGCGACCGTCTCCTGGGTCGGGATGATGCGGCCGAACACCTGCAGCTGGCGGGCAAGCTGCTCGCAGCGGCTGCCGGTGCTTTCCAGCGACATCAGCAGGCTCGACTTGAGCTGCGCGCGGGCGCGGTCGAGCTCGTCCTGGCGGATGACGTCGGAGCCGGTGGTGAGCTGCACCTTGCGCAGTTCCTCGAGCGTGACCGGGACCAGTTCCTTGGCCTCGTCCTCGCCGGTGCCGGCATAGATGCCGAACAGCCCGCCATCCAGGAACGGCGCGTTGAACGAGTAGATCGAATAGACCAGCCCGCGCTTCTCGCGGATCTCCTGGAACAGGCGCGACGACATGCCGCCGCCGAGCAGGGTCGAGAGCAGCAGCACGCCGTAATAGTCACGGTCGCCGTAGCCCACGGACGGGAAGCCGAGCACGACATGGACCTGGTCGAGCTCCTTCTCCTTTCGGAACTCGCCGCCCTGGTAGCGCCCGGCCTCGGGCTTCTCCAGCGCCGCACTCGGCAGGTCGGCAAAATGCTGCTTGGCGAGGTCGACCACCTGCTCGTGATGCAGGTTGCCGGCGGCGGCGATCACCACGTTGCCGGTGGTGTAGTGGGCCCGCATGTAGTCGGTCAGGGTGTCGCGCTTCATGCCCCGGATCAGGCTGTCGGTGCCCAGTGTCGGCCGGCCCATCGGCTGGCTCGGAAACGCGGTCTCCTGGAAATGGTCGAAGATGATGTCGTCCGGCGTGTCGTTGGCCTGGCCGATCTCCTGCAGGATCACGCCCCGCTCGCGCTCCAGCTCCTCGGCTGCGAAGCTGCTGTGGGTCAGGATGTCGCCGATGATGTCCGCGCCGAGGGCAAGATCCTCCTTCAGCAGCTTGACGTAGTAGGCGGTCTGCTCGCGCGCCGTGTAGGCGTTGATGTGGCCGCCGACATTCTCGACCTCCTCGGCGATGAGCGCTGCCGAGCGGCGCTCGGTCCCCTTGAACGCCATGTGCTCGAGGAAATGCGAGACGCCGTTCTCGCTGGCCAGCTCGTTGCGCGTGCCGCTCGCCACGTAGGCGCCGAACGAGACCGTCTCGACCCGGTCCATGCGCTCGGTGACGATGGTCAGGCCGTTGGACAGGCGTGTCGTGTTGATCGTGTCGGATTTTGTGCTGTCGGTCATCTGGTTCCTGGTGCCGGGTCGGATGGCCTGCGGCAGGTGTTTTTCGGGGAGCAACGAGAGAGTGGCTGCAGGGGATATGGGGTGCTAGGCGGCGTTCTTCAGCACCGCGGCCCGGACCGCGTCCTCGACGGCATCGAGCCGGTTCGGCACCACGCGAAAACGCTCGTCCCGCTGATACAGATCCGCCAGGTGTTTCGGCAGGTCCGGCGCGAAGCCGACGGCGGTCCGCATCGCGTCCGGGAACTTGGCCGGATGCGCGGTGGCCATCGCCACGGTGGGCGTGCCCGGGATCCGGCCGGCGCGGGCGGCGGCGATGCCGATCGCGGTGTGGGGATCGGCCAGGTAGCCGGCCTCGCCATAGAGCCGGCGGATCTCGTCCGTGGTGTGCGCGTCGTCCAGGGTCAGGCCATGGAACAGGCTGGTGGCATCGCGCCAGACCGCATCCGGCACCGCCATGCGGCCCTCGCGCCGGAACCCGGTCATGATTGCGGCGCAGGCATTCGCATCCCGCCCGAGCAGCTCGAACAGCAGCCGCTCGAAGTTCGAGCTGACCTGGATATCCATGCTCGGCGACAGGCTGGGCGTCACGCCGCGCACGCTCATGTCGTTGGCGCCGAGGAAGCGCGCCAGGATGTCGTTGTGGTTGGAGCCGACATTGAGCCGGGTGATCGGCAGCCCCATGCGCCGCGCGCCCCAGGCCGCCAGCACATTGCCGAAATTGCCGGTCGGCACCGCGAACGCGATCTCGCGGTCGGGTGCGCCCAGGGCCAGTGCGGCCGCGACATAATACGGGATTTGCGCCGCCACCCGGGCCCAGTTGATCGAGTTGACCGCGCTCAGCTGCATGTCCTCGCGGAACGGCGCATCGGCGAACATCGCCTTCACCAGATCCTGGCAATCGTCGAAGGTACCCTCGACGGCGAGATTGGAGATGTTGGCCGCGCGGACCGTGGTCATCTGCCTGCGCTGGACTTCGCTGGTGCGGCCCAGCGGATGCAGGATCACCACATCCAGCCGCTCGCGATCGCGGCAGGCCTCGATCGCCGCCGAACCGGTGTCGCCCGAGGTGGCGCCGACGATGGTGACGCGCCGGTCCTGCTGCCGCAGCACATGATCGAACAGCCGCCCGAGCAGCTGCATCGCCAAATCCTTGAAGGCGAGCGTGGGGCCGTGGAACAGCTCCTGCGCGAACAGCTCGTGGTCGAGCTGCACCAGCGGCACGATCGCCGGGTGGCCGAACCCGGCATACGCCTCGTGGCACATCGAGCGCAGGGTCTCGAAGTCGATCGCACCCTCGGCGAACGGAGCGATCACCCGTGCCGCCAGCTCCGGATAGGGCAGGCCGCGCAGCGTTCGCCAGTCGGCGGCGGACAGTTCGGGCCATTGTTCCGGCATATACAGGCCGCCATCCTCGGCGAGACCTGCAAGCAGGACGCCGGAGAAATCGCGGATCGGGGCCTGGCCCCTGGTCGAGACGTAACGCATGCGGCCAAGCATAGTCAGGCTGGCGCGCCTCGCGAAGGGGGCCAGCCGCATATGGGTCCCCCGGGGCCAGCCGGCTTCATGATCCAGCTCCGATGACGGTGGTTCAAGGCGGGGTCTTCGCCGGCTGTCGCGGTGCAGGCTGAACTGTACCCGATCCCGGCGTCGATGCGGCCGGGACAGGTGCCGCGGCGGCAGGCACAGCCGGGCGCGCCTCGGCCTTGTTCATGTCTGCGGCAAGTTTCGACGGGTTGAGGGAATAGAGCGCCACCGGGAACTGGATCTGGCTGTGACCGCGGTGAAACGGCGACGCACGGTCGAGTTGCGGCACGGGTACGGTGAGCGTGCCGTCCGACGACAGGAACGGTGCGTCCGCCCAATGCAGGCGCGGGTCGTGGATGAGCCTGGTCAGCTTGCGATCTGGCGACAGGCTGAGGATGCTGTCGGTTTCCAGATCGTCGAGATACAGCGTGCCATCCGGTGCGATCGCGGTTCCGCCGAGCGCCGGGGTGTCGTACCAGAAGCCGATCGCATGCGAGAGGGTCTTGGCACTCGTCCGCGGGTCGTCCAGCAGCGCCGTCGCCACCCGCGACATCGGCCCGGAGAGCGGCTGGATATAAAGATAATGACCGTCCGGGGTGACCTCGAGCTGGTCGGCATGGATCATCGCCGGCTTGCCGTCCGGACCTTTCACCACGTCGCCATCGACGATGATCGGCCGCTGTGCCGTCAGGGCCGGGTCACGATCCAGCACCCGCCGGAAAATGCCGGTGGCGAGTTCGAGCACGATCAGGCCGGGTGCGCCGGCATCGCTGATGTACGCATGGCCGCCGTTGAAGCGGATATCGTCGATCATGCTCTTCGGACGCAGGACCTCCTGCGGCAGCGTCAGCACGCGGGTGACCTGGTTGGTGGCGAGATCGATCCGGATCAACCGGGCGGCATCGAGGCTGGCCGGCTTGCCGAAACCGGGCGAGCCGGTATCGACGGCCCAGAGCGCACCGTCCGGGGCTAGATGGATCGCGTTCAGCCCGACAAAGACCGATCCCGGGCCGGGCGGCGGACTCGACCCCTCGGCCGGCGGCTTCGAGCTGGTCGAAGCGCCGGCATTCCAGGCGGCATCCGGGTAGGGCGTCAGGCTGCCGTCGGCGGCAACCAGCGCCAGCGACGGGCCAGTCGTGTTGGCGGCTCGCGGAAACACCACGAATATCCGTCCGTCCGGCGCGACGACGACGCCATTCCAGACCATCTGCTTCGACTGGGCGCGCAACACGAGGCGGTCGTTCGATACGGGCGCTGGCGGCGCAACACTGGCAGCCGGCACATCCGCCGCCACTGCAGCACCGGACAGGACAGTTCCCAGCAGAAGGATTCCGAAGGCAACGCCGCCTCGCCTCGCAGACGTCACGATGCCAACCCGTAACCTCACGAATTCGTGAGGCAAACTGGCCGGTTGCGGCCGCGTCATGGCGTCGTCAGCTTCATACCGTGTAGTCGAGTTCGAAAAATGGCAAAGATCTTCCTTCTGACCGGGGTCGTCCTGACCTTCGCTATCGGCACGGTCGCCGCTACCGAAACCGGTCTGCTGATGCCGATGCCCGCATCCCTGGCAAGTGGGTCGAACTGACGCCGGAGCCTCGACCCTGATCCTGCGGCCGATCAGGTTCAACCGCCCTTAACGGGCAAGATATCTTCGACGCACGTAAGCCTGGTAGATCGAAGCATCGAGCGGACGTCCGGTTGCATCCCGGACAAGTGTGGCGGTATCGGTCTCGCTGGCCCGTCCATGGATCCGGGTGCGCAGCCAGCCCACCAGGATCGAGAAATCCCCCAGCGCAAGGCTGGCTTCCAGCTTCGGTTCGTCGGCCACCGCGGCCTGATAGAGTTGCGCTGCGGTCATCGCGCCCAGCGTATAGGTCGGGAAATACCCCCACGCGCCGCCCGGCCAGTGAATATCCTGCAGGCAGCCACGGCGATCGTCCGGCACCTCGATGCCGAGCAGGCTCCGTAGTCCGTCATTGAAGGCGCCCGGCAGATCGGCCAGGGCCAACTGGCCGCCGATCAGTGCCTTCTCCAGCCGGTAACGCAGCAGGATATGCGCCGGATACGTCACCTCGTCGGCATCCACCCTGATCAGCCCCGGCCGGACCTGCCGGTAGTGCCGGCGCAGATTGTCGGTGGCCCAGGCAGGGTTTTCGCCGAACGACGCGGTCAGTTGCGGCGACAGGTAGGCCAGGAACGCATCGCCGCGGCAGGCCTGCATCTCGATCAGCAGCGACTGGCTCTCGTGCAGCGTCATGCCGCGCGCCTGCCCGACCGGTTGCGCCAGCCATGCACGCGGACGGCCCTGCTCGTACAACGCATGACCGGTTTCGTGCAGAACGCCCATCAGCGCGCTGGAGAAATCGGCCTCGTCGTAGCGGGTGGTGATCCGGACATCGTCGGTCGCCCCGCCACAGAACGGATGCGTGCTGACGTCCAGCCGGCCGCGCGTGCCGTCGAAACCGGCAGCCTGCATGAGTGTCTCGCCGAGCCTGCGCTGGATGGCGACCGGGAACGGGCCGGGCAGGGGCAGCGGTGCCGGCTGGTGTGCCTGATGCTCCAGCACCTCGGCCAGCAGCGCCGGAAACCCGGCCTGCAGGTCGGAAAATATCGGATCGATGAAGTCCTGCCGGGTCCCGGCGTCGTACTGGTCCAGCAGCGCATCGTAGGGCGACAGGCCGAGCGCCTCGCCCTTGGCCTGGCCGATGGCACGTTGCGTGGACAGCACCTCGGCCAGCTTCGGCAGCAGGCCGGCGAAATCGCTGTCGGCCCGCGCCTGCCGCCAGGCGACCTCGCATGTGGTCGCGGCGCGCGAGGCGGTCTCGACCAGCTCGGCCGGCACCGCTACGGCATGGGCATGCTGGCGGCGCATCTCGCGCAGGTTGGCCGCCTGCCAGTGATCGAGCGTCGCTGCATCGTCCCGCTCGGCGCGGTCGAGCAGCTCGTCGGTCTGCGTCTCGGTCAGCAGTTCATGGCGGATCACCGAGAGGGTGGCGATCTGCTCGCCGCGCTCGCCGGCGGCACCCAGGGGCATGATCGCCTCCTTGTCCCAGCCTAGAATGCCGAGCGCGCCGTCCAGCCGGCTCAGCCGGGCGAAGCGCTGCTCGAGCGCGTGATAGGCCTGCATGTGCGTCCTGCCTTCGAGAGTGCCGACACCGGCATAGCGAGCCCGGTGCCGGAGGGAAAGCTGGACCGCCGCATCGCATCCTCTAGAGAGGGGACATGCCGACGCAGCAGGACCACCGACCCAGACCCGATCGCCGTGAAGCCAGGCGCACCGCCCGGCAGGCCGACACGCATGCCGCGGACGCGCAACGCAACCATGGTGCCGGCAGGCTCGACGAGGCCGAACGCCTGTACCGGCTGGCACTCGCGGTGCAACCGGACCATGCCGATAGTCTCTACGGGCTCGGCGTGCTCGCACGCGGTGCGGGCCGCAACGATCTCGCCGCCGGCCTGATCGGCCGGGCGATTGCCGCCCGGAAGGAGGCCGCCCACTACTATGTCGATCTCGGCCTGGCATTGCGCGAGCTGGGCCACGCCGAGGAGGCGAGGGCGGCGTTGCAGGTGGCCGTGCTGCGCGATCCCGACGATCCGCGCGGACATGCCGGCCTGGCGCTGGCGCTCGAGACGCTCGGCCGACTCGACGAAGCGGTCGCCAGCCTGCGGAGCGCGGTGACGCTGGCCCCAGGCGATGCCCAGGCCTGGCACCGGCTCGGTGCCGATCTCGGCATGCTGGGACGGCTCGACGAGGCGGAGGCTGCCTTCCGCCGGACCGTGGCACTGCTGCCGGACGACCCGTCGGCGCTGGCCAACCTCGGCGGCCTGCTGTTCGAGCGGAATGGCCTGGACGAGGCGGCCGACCTGCTTCGCCGGGCCGCCTCGGCCGGCCCGCCGACCGCCGCCACGCTCAGCAATCTCGGGCTGGTGCTGATGGCGAAGGGCGAGGTGGTCGAGGCCGAGCGACTGCTCGGCGAGGCGGCGACCCTGGCGCCGGCCGAAGATGCGATCCTGGTCAACCGAGGCAGCGTGCTGGTCGATCTCGGCAGGTTCGACGACGCGGAGGCCTGTTTCGAGACGGTCGAGGCGCGCAGCCGGCCCGGCTCGGACAATGCGGCGCGGGCCTGCTTCAACCGCGCGACGGTGCTGCTCGCCACTGCCGGCGCCGACCGGCCCGGCCGGCTGCAGCAGGGCTGGACGCTGTTCGAAGCGCGTCGGACGTTGCTGGCGGCACCTCTGAACAGCCTCCCCGACTGGGACGGGCTGTCTTTGCCAGATCATGCCTCGTTGCTCCTGCATGCGGAGCAGGGGCTGGGCGACGCGATCCAGTTCCTGCGCTACGTGACGCTCGCGAGCCGCCGGGCCAGGGTGGTCCTCGCATTGCCCGACGCCTTGTTCGGGCTGGCCGCCTGCCTTGCCTCGGATCGCTGCCGCCCGGTCCGGCTGCACGATCCGGAAACGCTTCTCTGCGTGGCCCAGGCCAGCCTGCTCAGCCTGCCACACCTCCTGGGACAGCCGACGGTGCCGTCCTTCTTACCCTATCTGCGGGCGTCTCCGGATGCCGCCGCGCCATGGCGGGACTGGGTCGGCTCGCTGGCCGGCCTGAAGGTCGGGCTGTCGTGGGCCGGCAGTCCTTCCTATCGATTCGACCGCAGGCGCTCGCTGAAGCTGGCGGCCCTGGCCCCGCTCGGCGGCGTGCCCGGCGTCAGTTTCGTCTCGTTGCAGCAGGGCGAGGCGGCCGGCGAAGATCCCCCGACCGGGTTGACGCTCTCCCGGCCGCCGGTGCCGCTGGCCGATCTGGGCGTGACAGCCGCGCTGATCGCCCAGCTCGACCTGGTGGTGAGCGTGGATACCGCGATCGCCCATCTCGCAGGGGCGCTGGGTCGTCCGGTCTGGCTGCTCAACCGTTTCGGCGGCGACTGGCGCTGGCAGGACGGCTTCGCGGGGCCGGACGATACGAGCCTCTGGTATCCATCGCTGCGCCAGTTTCGCCAGCGGGAACCGCTCGCGCCGTCCGCCGCCTGGCAGGATCCGGTCGCGCGCCTCGCCGGGGCGCTTCGGCTGCAGGCATCGGGGTGATAGGCGGCGAATATGCGCCCCTGATCAGGCGGCGGCACCGCTCCGCTTGCGCGACGGACCCGGTGGTGGCGCGCCTATCGCCGCCTCCTCGGCCCGCGTCAGCACGGTGACGAGCGCCAGCCGCAGCTCGTCGAGCTTGCGCTCGTTGGTGATCTTCAGGCCGAACACGTCCTTCACATAGAACACGTCCACGGCGCGGACGCCGTAGGTGGTGATATGCGCCGACGCGATCTGCATCCCCTGCTGGCTGATTGCCGCCGTGACGTCGTGCAGCAGGCCCGGCCGGTCGCGGCCGTTCACCTCGATCACCGTGTGCGCGTTGGAGGCGCGATTATCGATCACCACTCGCGGCGGCACGTGGATCGCGCGCATGCGCCGCCCCATCATTCCACCGGACGCCTTGGCGATCTCGTCGGCGAGGTTGATCCGGCCGGACAACGCCTGCTCCACCAGGATGGTCAGCCGGGCCAGCCGGTGCGGCGCGTCGAACGTGTCCTCGGCGGAATCCTGCACCCAGAAGGTATCGAGGGCCATGCCGTTGGTCATGGTGTGGATGCGTGCATCCACGATCGATGCGCCGGCAACCGCCAGCGCGCCGGCGATGCGGCTGAACAGGCCGGAATGGTCGCTGGTGTAGATGGTGACTTCGGTGACGGCCCGGGCCGGCAGCGGCTGCGTATCGACGGTCAGCGCGGAGTCCCGCAGCGTGCTTTCGCGGATCATGCGGGCATGGCGCGCATGCATGTCCGGATCGAACGACAGCCAGTAGCCGCCATAGCCGAGCTGCAGGAAGTCGGCGATCTCGGTGCCGGCGAAGCCGTCCTCCTCGAGCAGGCCGCTGACCGCCTCCTTGGCGCGGGCGACCCGCACGTCGCGCTCGGTGGTGGCGAGCCCGCCGGCCAGGACTTCTGCCACGCGCGCATACAGTTCTCGCAGCAGCGTCGCCTTCCAGTTGTTCCAGACCTTCGGGCTTACCGCCCGCATGTCGATGATGGTCAGGACCAGCAGCAAACGCAGTCGTTCGGGAGACTGGATGGTGTCGGCGAGGTCGAGGATGGTCTTGGGATCGTCGATGTCGCGGTGGAACGCGGTCTGGCTGAGCAGCAGGTGATGCAGCACCAGCCACGACACGGTTTCGGTTTCTTCCGCCGACAGGCCGAGTGCCGGGCAGAGCTCCAGCGCCAGCTCCGAACCGAGCTCGGAATGATCGCCGCCGCGACCCTTGGCGATGTCGTGCATCAGCGTCGCCACATACAGCGCGCGCCGCGATTGCAGATCCTCGACGAGGTCGTTGGCGACCGGGGTCTCCTCGGCGAGCAGCCCGGCCTCGAGCGTCCCCAGGATGCGAACCGCCTCGATCGTGTGCTCGTCGACGGTGAACACATGGTAGGTGTCGAACTGCATCTGGCCGACGATGCGCGACCAGGGCGGGATCAGCCGGCCGAGCAGCCCGGTCTCGTTCAGCACGTGCAGCCAGCGTGCCGCGGAGCGCGCCGGCTCGCCGCGGCGGATCTCCTCCTCGCGCGCCGCCCGGTCCATCTCGCTGGCGAGCTTGCGGTTCGGGCGCTCGCCGCAGATCAGTTCGAGCAGGATGCGGTTCGCCTCGGCGTTGCCGCGCAGCGACGCGGCGCGACGTTCCCAGCGGATCAGCAGGTGCATCGCCAGCGGATGGATCGCGAGCTTGCGGTCCCGTGCATAGGCGAGCAGCCGCAGCATCATGATCGGCTGCTCGTCGAACGACACGCCCGGCGCCGGCATGATCTGCCCGTCCGCAAGGACGAAGCCCGCCTTGCGCAGGGCGGCATCGACCTGCGGAACCACCGCCGGTGCCCCAAGCGCCTCGCGCAGCACCTGCGGCTCGAGGATATGGGTGAGGCGCATCACCTCGCGCGCGGTCAGGAAGTAATGGCGCATGAAGCGCTCGACGCCCACCTGGCGGCCATGGCGCGTGTAGCCCATGCGGGCGCCGACGACAGGCTGCATGTCGAAGGTCAGCCGTTCCTCGGCGCGACCGGCGATGTAGTGGAGGTGGAAGCGCACGGTCCACAGGAAGTCCCAGGATCGCTGGGCCCGCTTGGCTTCCTGTTCGGTCAGCAGGCCGGGAGTGCGCTGGTATGGCCCGCTCGGGCGGGCCAGTTCGGCGAAGTTTCGCGTTCCGAAGGTGTCCCGACAGAGCCAGTAGAGCGTCTGCAGGTCGCGGAGCGCGCCGCGGCCTTCCTTGATGTTCGGCTCGACCAGGAACGGGCTCTCGCCATAGCGCTGGTGACGAATCGTGCGCTCGCGCTGCTTGTCGGCGATGAAGCCGCCGGCCCCGGCCTCGACGCACGCGACGATGTAGCGGGCCTGGAACATCGAGAACAGCGCATCGTCGCCCGCGATGCGGCGCGCGTCGAGCAGTGTGGTGCGGATGGTGGTGTCGTCCGCCGCCTCGGCAATGCACTGGCTGACCGAGCGGGTCGCATGCCCGACCTTGAGGCCGAGATCCCACAGGAAGTAGAGCATGAATTCGACGGCGGCCAGGATCACCGGCGATGGTTCCTCGTCGGTCAGGAACAGCAGGTCGATGTCGCTGAACGGTGCCAGCGTGCCGCGGCCATAGCCGCCGGTCGCGGCGATCGCCAGCTCCATGCCGGTCGCCGCATCGGGCAGTTCGAGCCGCGCCGCCGCGATCTCGTCCTGCAGCGCGTCGTTCATGGTGAAGTCGTGCAGGGCCGCGATCAGGCCGTCGGTCAGGCCTGCCAGCATCTGGGCAGCCCGCTCGCCATCCACGCGATGCTGCTCGAATTCGTCGCGCACGCCCTGCTGGATACGGGCCAGATGACGGCGGAACAGCGCGATCGCCGCACCCCTCGGTGTGGGTCCGGCGTCCGCTGGCCTGGCGAGGGATGAGGTGAGGGCGCGGTTCGCGTCCCCGGAATCCGTGAACATGGATGCGGCTATCGGCATAGTGTCAGTCAGAATAGCGTGTCGACGCTGCTTGCAACAGCAACATCGTGCGATGCAGCAAAGATCGATTTCAGCCGGTAGAGCGCGTCGAGCGCTTCGCGCGGTGTCAGCTGATCCGGCTCGATCGCATCCATCGCAATCCGCAGTGCCGCGATCTCGGACGGATCGAAAGTCGATGTTTCCGTGTCGGGCTCAGCATCCCGCCCGGGCACGGCCGAACCGGCCGCAGCGAACAAAGGTAGTGGCGGTTTAGACGCAGCGCGGGTTTTTTCCAGGCTCGCCAGCAGCCTGCCGGCCCGCCGTACGACCGGTTCCGGGACCCCTGCGAGGCGCGCCACATGCACCCCCCAGCTCCGGCCGGCGACGCCTTTGACCACCTCGTGGCGGAACACCACCTGGCCCTTCCACTCGCGCACGCTCATCGTGTGCGGCGACAGGCCCGGCAGCGTCTCGGCCAACTCGCCCAGCTCGTGGAAGTGGGTCGCGAAGATGGTCCGGCATCGTTGCGCGCCGTGCAGCGACTCCAGCACCGCCCAGGCGATCGCCAGCCCGTCCAGCGTCGAGGTGCCGCGCCCGATCTCGTCCACCACCACCAGCGAGCGCGGACCGGCCAGGTTCAGGATCGCCGCGGTCTCGATCATCTCGACCATGAAGGTGCTGCGTCCGCGCGCGAGGTCGTCGGACGCGCCGACCCGGCTGAACAGCCGGTCGACCAGCCCGATCCGCGCCGCATCCGCCGGCAGCGGCAGCCCGGCCTGCGCCAGGATCACCGCAAGTGCGGTCTGCCGCAGGAAGGTCGACTTCCCGGCCATGTTCGGCCCGGTCAGCAGCATCATCCGGCGGTCCGGCGACAGGTCGCAGGCGTTCGGGGTGAACCGGTTCTCGGCGCTGGCCCGCCCCGGCCGGGTCAGCGCCGCCTCGACCACCGGATGCCGCGCCGCGGTCAGGCAGAACGCGGCATCGTCGGACAGGGTCGGCCGGCACCATCGCCCTGTTGCCGCAAGCGTGGCGCAGGACTGCGCCACGTCGAGCAGCGCCAGCGCCTCGGCGATCGCCGGCAGGTCCGGCTGCGCCAGCGCCTCGGCCACGAGGGACGCGAACACCAGCCGCTCGCGCCGCGCGGTCCGCTCCGCAGCCTCGCCGATCCGCCGGTCGAGGTCGGCCAGCTCGTCGGTCGAGAACCGGGCGCTGCTGGCGGTGCCCTGCCGCAGCACGACGGACCCGTGGGTCTTCATCTGCGCCGCCGCCGAAACCGGAACCTCGATCACGTAGCCGAGCTGCGCATGGTGCCGGATCTTGAGGCTGGCGACCCCGAATCGCTGGGCATACTGCATCTGCAATGCCGCGATCACCCGCCGGCTGTCGTCGCGGAGGGCGCGTTCCGCATCGAGCTCGCCGTCGAAGCCGGCGGCGATCGCCCCGCCATCGTCGAGCCTGGCCGGCAGGTCCGCCGCGAGTGCCTGGTCCAGACGCTGCTCGAGCGCTTGCGCAGCGTCGAGGCAAATGCGGGCGCGGCTCAGCAGCACCGGCAGTGTCGCGAGGCTGTGCACGGGCTGGTCCAGCACCGACGCCGCCTCGCGCGCCGCGAACAGGCCATCGCGCAGGGCACCGAGATCGCGTGGCTGGCCGCGACCGACCGAAAGCCGCCCGAGTGCCCGGGCGATGTCCGGGGCACCGCGCAGCGCCAGGCGCAGCAGGGCGGAGCAGGGCTGTTCGCCGGCGAGGAAGCTCCACGCATCCTGGCGGGCGACGATCCGTCCCAGGTCGGTGATCGGCCCGGCGATCCAGCTTGCCAGCATCCGGCTGCCGGGCGCGGTCACGGTGTGGGACACGCAGGCGAACAGGCTGTGCTCGGTGCTGCCGTCGCGGCTGCGCAGCAACTCCAGGCTGGCCCGTGTCGCCGGGTCGAGCCCAAGCCGCCCGGCCTCCCCGGCCTCGCCATTCCCTTGCGACGATGGGCGCGACAGGCGCGGCAGTTGCCCGGCCTGGCTGTCCCGGACGTAGTCGAGCACGACCAGCCCGGCCATCGCCTCCTCGTCGGAGAAGGTGCCGAACGCATCCAGGCTGGCGGCGCCGAACGGTTCGGCGAGCCTGGCGCGCGCCGCGGCCGGTGCCGGCGGCGGGATCTGCGACGGCCCACGCCGGGACTCGAAATCGCCGAGCGCCATGCCTTCCGGCGACAGGATCTCGGCCGGGTCGAGCCGGCCGAGCAGTTCCGCGAGCGCCCCGGGGCCGGCAAGCGACACGGTCTCGAACAGGCCGGTCGAGACGTCGATCCAGGCGGCACCGATCGGGGCGGCAAAGCGCGTGGCGCCGCGTCGGGCGGGACCCTCGGCAAGTGCCAGCAGCAGGCTCGGCCGTCCGGGCTCGAGCAGTTCGTCCTCGGTCAGGGTGCCGGCGGTCACCAGCCGGACGATGTCGCGGGACAAGGGGCCCTTGGGCACGCCGGGCCCGGGCTTGCGTGCCGGTTCGGTCTGCTCGGCGACCGCGACCCGGAAGCCGCGCCTGATCAACCGGGCCAGATAGGCCTGGGCCGCATGCACCGGCACCCCGCACATGGCGATCGGTTCGCCACGATGGCGGCCGCGCGCGGTGAGCGAGATGTCGAGCGCCGCGGCAGCGGCCTCCGCATCGGCGAAGAACAGCTCGTAGAAATCGCCCATCCGGAAGAACAGCAGCGCGTCCGGATGGCGTGCCTTGAGCGCGAACCATTGCGCCATCGCCGGCGACGCACCCTCGGCCAGGGGAACTTCGTCTGGAATCACGTCAGGGTTCATCGCGACATCTGTAGAGCGTGCCGCCCGTGCGCTCCAGCCGCCGGATCAGCCGCGACTGGCGACGATCGGCCGGAGCGTCATCCGATCGTGTTGCAGGTCGACCGAGCAGGCGCCCTGCCTTGGCGCCCCATCGCCCATGTCGTCATTTTCCCTTCCGCCGGAACGCCGCGACGAACGCCTCCATGACTGCGGCGAGCGCTGGTGCGGCGGGCCCCGGGGCGCGCAGCATCCACATGGACCAGGGAGGCGGCGCATAGGTATCGAGCACCGTCACGAGGCCACCGGAGGCGATGAGCGCCGCCGTACCCTCGGCACCAGCCTGCGCGATCCCGATCCCGAGCGCCGTTGCAGCGCGCGCGGCGTCCGATCCGTCCACGATAAGTGCGAAGTCGGGTGGGAGGCGGCGCGTGCCGGCAGGCTCGCGAAACAGCCAGGGCATCATGCGGCCCGTCGCCGGAAAGCGCACACCGATCAGCCGATGCTGCACGAGGTCGTCCGGCGTCTTCGGCACGCCATGCCTCGCGAGGTAGGCGGGAGCGGCGAGGGTGACGAGCGGTAACGGTGCGAGGCGCCGGGCGAGGACGCTGGCGTCGGCGATCCGGGGTGCGATCCGCACCGCGAGATCCCAGCGGCCGCCGCCGAGGTCGGCGAAGTGGTCGTCGAAGGCAAGCTCAACGTGCAGCGCCGGATAACGCTCCAGAAGTGTTGCCAGGGCGCGCAGTAGGGTCGGGGCGAGTGTGGCGGCGGCGGTCACGCGCACCGTGCCTGCAATTCCGACCGGCGCACCGAGGCGGCCGGCGGCGGCCGCGAGTGCCAGGGCCGGGCCTCGGACGTCAGCGAGGAAGCGCTCGCCGTCGGGCGTGAGGGAGAGCGAGCGGGTCGAGCGACGAAACAGGCGCGCACCGTGCACGGCCTCGAAGCGGCCGACGAGGCGTGCGACGGCGGCCGGGGTCACGCCGAGCAGGCGCGCGGCACCGGCGAAGGAGCCGGCCTCGGCAACGCGGAGAACGACGACGGCGGCGCGCAAGGTGTCCACGCCCCATTCGATACATCAGGTTGTCTCAGCCGCAACACTGTCTGTTCTGCCCGGCGCGACCCGGCAGCCTCACCTTCAGGGACATCGGAAGCAGGCAAGCGATGATGCGCACAGGGATCGCGCCCCACGCCTGACCGTCATTCCGGGTTCACCCCCAGCCGGACGGGATAAGAAACGACGTCCCGTCGAAGCACTCGCGCGCCGACTTTCCCATGCAGATAGAAGGACATCGATCATGAGCAATTCCATAGCCGAGCAGGCACGTCCGCCGGCACCGTCGCTCGACCTCACCGGCAAGCGCGTCGTCGTCGTCGGCGGCAAGAAGGCGATCGGCCTCGGGGTCGCCCAGGCCGCCTACGCCATGGGCGCCTCCGTCACGGTCGCCAGCCGCCGCGATATCTCGGCCGAGGAGCGGCCGGACCTGGCAGCGTTCGACCAGGTCGTTCTGGACATCCGCGACGAGGCAGCCGTGCACGCCGCGTTCGAGGCGATCGGTCCCTTCGACCACCTCGTCGTCACCGCCGGACCGGAGATGGGGTCCTGGGGATCGTTCATGGACGCCGATATGAGCGGCGTCCGCAGCTACCTGGAGTCCAAGTTCCTGGGCACCTGGGCCTGCGCCCGCCATGCCGCCCCGCATGTGCGGGCCGGCGGCTCGATGACCTTCCTCACCGGCGGCACCGGGGCCCGGGCGAAGCTTGGCCTGGCCGCGGTCACGTCGACGTTCGCAGCCGTCGAATCCCTGTCGCAGTCGCTCGCCCTGGAGCTCGCCCCAATCCGCGTCAACACGATCCGGCCCGGGTTCATCGATACCGACTTCTGGGACGTCCTGCCCGCGGAGACCGTGGAGGATATCCGTGCCAAGGTCCGCGCCAAGTTCCCGGCCCGGCGGCTCGGGACGGCCGCCGACGTCGGGCATGCTTCGGTTTTTCTCATGACCAACCCATACGTCACCGGCACGGTGCTCGAAGTCTCCGGCGGCGAGTTGCTGGTCGACTGGATCTTCTGACTTTGATTTCGTGACGAAGTGGGCGCGCTGTCACCACCGACGGCAATCCCGGGCAGCATACTGGAACACATGATGAAGCGTTTCGAAGACAAGGTCGTCATCGTCACCGGAGCGGGGACGGGTATCGGGGCGGCCACGGCCAGGCGGTTCCTGCGCGAGGGTGCCACGGTCGTGCTGAATGGTCGCCGCGAACAAAAACTGCGCGACACGGTCGCGGACATCGACCCGGCCAAATCGCTGATCCACGCCGGCGACGTGTCGGACGAGGCGTACATCAAGCGGCTGGTGGAAGACACCGTCGCGCGCTTCGGCCGGCTCGACGTGCTGGTCAACAATGCCGGGTTCGCAATCTTCGGCCCGTTCGCCGAGCTGACCACCGCCGATTGGCGGCGTCAGCTGGCGACCGACCTGGACGGCGTCTATTTCGGTACTCGCGAGGCGCTGCCACACCTCCTGAAAACCAGGGGTTCGATCGTCAACGTATCGTCCGCCTCCGGCCTCGGCGGCGACTGGGGTGGGAGCGGCTACAACGCGGCCAAAGGTGCGGTTTCTAACCTGACGCGATCTCTTGCCCTCGAGTATGCCGCCCGCGGCGTCCGCGTGAACGCCGTTGCCCCCAGCCTGACCACCACGGACGCGACGGCGGATCTGGAGAAGAGCGAGGCCGCGATGTCGACCTTCCGCGAGCGCCTGCCGATGGGCCGGCCGGCTACGCCGGACGAGGTGGCAGCGGTGATCGCGTTCCTGGCCAGCGATGACGCCAGCTTCGTCAACGGCGTGATCCTCCCGGTCGACGGCGGCCTGGCCGCATCCAACGGCCAGCCGAACTTTCTCGCCTTGTTCGGGCAGGGCTGAAGCGCCACCCGGGTTCGCAACCGGGTGGTGCGAACCAGCATTCAAGAGGTGGTGCGGTCCCGATCGGCGCCGATCGGGACCAGGCGTCCGACCTTATCCTCTAGAACCCGAGGATCACGTCGGCTGCGAGGGTGAAGTTTCCGGTGTTGGTCAGCGCGTTATACGGATGGCCGCCGCTGAACGACTTGTCCCAGCGGATCTCGGGCCGGAACGCCAGCAACGCCACGTGCGGGATCACCGGCTTGTAGCTGACCCCCCAGGTCCACTCGCTGTAGGTCTGCCGCCCGGCGCCGAACGCGGTGGTGCTCAGTCCGTTCAGGCCGCGATACGCATCGGTGTTGCCCGGGAACGCAGCCACGAAGAAGCCGGCATTGTCGCGATACACCTCGCCGCGGAAGTTGGCGGTGAGCGTCGGGGTCAGCGCGTAGGACGCGTAGCCGGCCAGGCCATAGGAGTCCGCGCCGTAGAAATCGTCGTGCTGCCACTGGGCTTCGGCCACCAGGGTCAGCTTGTCGGTCGCCTTGTAGGTGGCGACCACGTCGCCCTCGTAGCGCATCGAGCTGTTGGCCTCGTGGCCGATCGCGTTCGTCGCGTCCTCTGGCCCCAGATGCAGGAACGCTAGCACGGTCAGCTTGCCGCCGGCCAGGCTGTTCAGCCCGACGCCGACCAGCCCGGCCGGCTTGGCGTTGTTGTCGCCGTTCCCGAAGGTGGTGCTTTCGCCGGTATCGATCTCGCCATACAGGTCGACGGTCGGGTTGAGATGGGCCTCCGCGATCAGGCCGGTATGCTCGAACGGCCCGAAGTTGAAGTTGTACGAGTGCGAGTAGAACGGGTTGGTGCTGGGATCGATGGTCTCGTAGCCGATCAGGGTGGCGAACTGGCCGAGCTTGAAGTCGATGCCGCCCTTGAACAGCACCGGCGCATGCATGGTGACGTTGGCCTGCAGGATGCTGAACTGGTTGCGATCGTTGGTGACGTGGCCGAACTCGCCGAGATAGTGGGTGTAGCGGGCGTCGGAACCGTAGGTGCCCTGCAGCATGAAGCCGAAATCGAAGGTCGACAGCGTGGGATCGATGGCGCGCGTGGCGGTCAGCTGCACCGAGTTCAGCAGCGCGGTATTGGCCTTGTCGTCGAACAGCCTGCCGTAGTTCAGCCCGTCCGCGGGACGGTCGAAGTTGCCGGTGACGCCACCCTCGACCTGCGCGCCGTAGGTGATGCCCTCGAGCCAGGTTTTCGGCGGCGCCGCAGCGGCGGGAGTGGCGGTCGCAGCCGTCCCGTTCACGCTTGCCGAGGCGGGGGGAGTGCCGGTCGAGAGCGCCTGTGCGAAGGCACCGGTCGATGCCAGCAGCGAGCCCGTCATCAATGCAGGAACCAGAGCCGAACCGGCCATCAGCATCCGATGGATCGATTTGCGACGGCCAGCTTCGCAACGTCCGGCGGCGGTCACGAGTGGCGTGGTCATCCTGGGTCTCCAGTCATAAAGCCTGAACCGCGTGCTGCCCGATCCGATTGCGGAACGGACCTCATGCGTCGGGCGATCACTCGCCCGGTTCGTCTGTGACTGGCATCAATGCCTCATGTCCAGGCACAACCAGGTCCAACACTCGGTCCTGCCTTAGAAAAGATCGCATAGTTACGGATTTGCCACGGTTTCTTGCGTGAGCGTGTCCAATCACGCAACAAAATTCAGCGCTGACGGGCACTGGCATGTTCAGGACGGTGTATCGGCAGCCGGCGTGTCATCACGACGGCGTTGCAACCGCCGCTTGAGTTTAGACGCCAGTCTCCGGATATCGAATATGCCGAGCAGTTGCAGCAGGGCGGCATAGACCGTCATCCCGACCGTCACCAGCAGCAGCAGCCCGGCGATCCGCTCGAGGCCATGCCAGCGCCCGAGCCCGGACAGCAGCGTGTGCGAGATCAGCGCCAGCACAGCTGCCATCGCGACCGACGCCAGCCCCATGCGAAGCAGCCGCGACAGCATGATGCGGTCCGGCTGCAGGTATCCGCGGCGCAGCAGCACGACCATCAGCGTGAGCGCATTGATCATCGAGGCCAGGCTGGTCGCCAGTGGCGGGCCGACATGTTGTAACGGGCGCATCAAAGCGAGGTTGAGACACAGGTTGACGGCGAGCGTCGCCATGCCGATCCGCACCGGCGTCGACATGTCGCCGCGTGCGAAGAACCCGGGCGCCAGCACCTTGATCAACACAAAGAAGGGCAGGCCGAACGCATAGCCCGTCAGGGACTGTGCCGACAGCACGACATCGCGCGGGGTGAAGGCGCCGTAGCCGAACAGGGTGCCCAGGATCGGCACCGACAGCACCATCAGCGCGAGCGAGGCCGGCAGCGTCAGCGCCAGCGCGAACTCGATGGCGCTGTTCTGGGTGCGATGTGCTGCCACCATGTCGTTGGTCTGTACCTGCCGGGTCAGCACCGGCAGCATGGTCGTGGCGGCAGCGGCGCCCAGTACGCCCAGCGGCAGCTGGTTCACCCGGTCGGCGAAATACATCAGCGATACGCTGCCGGCCGGCAGCAGCGTGCCGATGATGGTGTCGACGCCAAGATTGAGCTGGGTGATGCCGCTGCCGATCAGGCCGGGCAGCATCCTGCGCATCAGCAGCCGCATGCGGGGAGTGAGGCGCGGGCGGGGCAGGCCGAGACCCATGCCGGCCCGGTGCGAGGCGATCATCAGCACACCGAGCTGCAGCACGCCGGACACGGTGATGCCCCAGGCGGCGGCATGCGCCACGCTCTTGACATGCGGGGTCAGGAACAGGATCGCGGCGATCCCGACCACGTTGAACAGCACATACGCGGCTGCGGCGACGCCGAATTTCTCCAGGCCGTTCAGCACGCCGGAGACCAGGGCGGCGGCACAGATCAGCAGGACATAGGGGAAGGTGATGCGGCCGAGCGAGACCGCGAGGGGATAGTTGGCGCCGAAGCCGGGCGCGATCCCCCTGATCACCTGCGGCATGAACAGTTCGCCGAGCAGGGTCAGGCACAGCAGCCAGAACAACAGGACCCCGAGCGCCTCGCGCGCGAAGCCACGGGCGACCTCCGGGCCCTCCTTGGCCAGCAGCCCGGAGAATAGCGGCACGAACGCGGCGTTGAACGCACCCTCGCCGAACAGCCGCCGGAACAGGTTCGGCAGCCGGAACGCCACCTGGTAGGCGTCCTGCATCGGGCCGGCACCCATCAGGGCCGCCAGCAACTGGTCCCGGACCAGGCCGAGGACGCGGCTGAGCATGGTCCAGCTGCCGACGGTGAGAAACCCCTTCAGCATGAGGGATCACCCTGCGTCGAAGGATCTGGGCTTGGACATGAGGCACGGTGGGATCGCATCGCCCTGCTCTAGCAGGCAGGACCGCTTCTGACAGCCATTGTCGCGCAATCATCCGGATGAGAGGGCACAGCGGTGGTCCCATCGTGATCGCCTTGGTGACGGATGGCATCGTTGCTCAGGGGCGTCCAGCGACCACGGATGAGCGTGGCAGATCGGTCCGCGCCCAGGGACATAACCTGCAAGCCCGGTCTTCGCGGCCGCGGTCGCTAAGGTATGCTTAAGGTCGTTATGTTATTATAATAGTATTTTAGTGTGGTTCGGAGAGCCGACAGGTGGATGACAGTAAGCGTCGCCAGTACGAAACAGAACTGAAATCCTATCCGGATCGGCCACTTGGAGTTGTCCGGAACAACGGAGCCTGGCCCGCTCCGAGATACCGCTACAGCCTCGCCGCCTGCGCGCGCTGGGAATCGCGTTACGTTGTCGAGTGGATACTCTATCATCGCTCGATCGGCATCGACCATATCTACCTCTATTGCAACGATGATGATCCTGCCGAACTCTTCGAAAAGGTGTTACCATTTATCGAAGGAAAGGACCCTTTCGTAACCTTCTTGCACTACAGCTTCCAAGGTCTTCAGTTTCAAATGTATTTTCATTTCATACGAAATTACAGCCATGAAACTGATTGGATGATGTTTCTCGATATCGATGAGTTCATCTGCATCCGCAAATCAAACAGTATCGTGGCACTGATGGAGGCCATACCGTCAGGAGCCGAGGCCATATATTTCAACTGGAGCAGTTTTGGCTGTAATGGCCACGATATCCGCCCGGACGGATATGTCCTTCTGAATTATACCAGACGCGAGGGGAGGGCAACGCCGTTTACCAAGGTATTCATCAAGAGTAGACGCGTCCCATATGCGGGCTTCTTTCGGAAGAAGACTGCTCCCGTGATGCATGATTACACCAAGCTCGATCCGGATATCGTTGCATATAACGTCATCGGCGATCGCCTGACGACCTATTACATGGACTTCCCGACCAACGCCTGGGCGTATCTACTGGCGGACGACCACAGCGAGCGCATCCTCGCAACAGCTTTTATCGCGCACTACAATATCAAGTCGAACCAGGATTTTCAGCTCAGGGTCGATCGGGGTCTGCGTGGCGACTACGCGGCTGAGCAGATGTGGGGGAACAAGAGCCTTCATGATCGGAAGATGTTCAACATCATGACAAACGAGGTTCAAGATCTGCATCTGCATGATTACTGGAGGGATTACCTGTCATGTGGTTGGAAAAACGCCGTCTTCCCGAAGTCGCGCTGGCCGCTGATATCCCAAGGCAAGTCCGCGGTGCAAAGCTCGACGGCTCATAATCGCTCGATCGCGGACGATGCGGCGACCATCATCAGTGGCCGGTTGCTTGGTGCGTCCCAGAACCACACGAATCTCGAAGACTCTCCATGGTGGCAGATCGATCTCGGGGACCTCCACATGATCCACGAGGCCCGGGTGTTCAACAGGATGGATGGCGTCCTGGATCGTATGAGCAGGTTCGACCTCCTGGCCTCGGAAAACGAGACGGACTGGAAGACCGTACTAGTGCGCGATGAGTCTGGACTTTTCGGTGGCATCGACGGAACGCCGTTCGTTAGCGCGTGGGAGGAAGGTTTTGCTGCACGCTGGCTACGCCTGGTCGTGCCCGGGGAGAAACGCTTTCTTCACCTCGACCAGATCGAGTTCTATGGGGCGCGGTGCTAATCTCCCGGCTTTGACTGGTGGTGCGTCCTGGCGCGCGACACACTGTTCTTGCTTCGCCTCGCCGTGTCGGTGCTAGCATCCGTTCATGACCATCGAACGCCATCTGACCCGCTTCTCGGTTCCGCCCCTGCACGAGGAAACGCGCGAGCTGGCTGCGGTAGCGTCCGGGCGCCTCTGCCCGGACCTGGTGATAACCGGCGCCCGGGTGCTGTCGACCTACTCCGAGCGGACCCTGCAGGACCGTGAATTATGGGTGCATCGCGGCCGGATCGCGGCGTTGAAGCCGGCGGGTGCTGCGCGGGTCGCTGGTTTGCAACCCGGGCAGATTACCGATGTCCAGGGCGGCATCATCGCGCCGGGGCTGGTGGATCCGCACGTGCATATCGAGAGCAGCATGATGACCGCCTGCGCCTACGCCGAGGTGGCGCTGCTCAACGGCACCACCACGATCTTCTGCGACAGCCACGAGATCGGCAACGTGGCGGACGCGGCCGGCATCGAGTGGATGCTGGAGGATGCGCGCGCGGCACCGCTCAACATCTTCCTGACCGTGCCGAGCACGGTGCCCGCGACCGGTCCGCGCTACGAGACCGCAGGCGGCGACCTGACGCCGGCCAAGATCGGCGCGCTGTTCGATCGCTGGCCGGAAGCGGTGGCGCTCGGCGAGAAAATGGACTTCGTGCAGGTCTGCGAGGGCGATGTCCGCAGCCACGGCATCATTGCCGAGGCGCTGAAACGCGGCCGCCCGGTCAGCGGACACGTGTATGGACGCGAGTTCGTCGCGGCCTATGCCGCCAGCGGCGTCACCGATACCCATGAGGCGGTGACACGCGACATCGCCGACGACATGATCGAGGCCGGCCTCTGGATCTACCTGCGCGGCGGTCCGCCGACCACGCCGTGGCACAGCCTGCCCGCCGCCATCCGTGCCATCACCGAACTGGGCGCGGACCCCAAGCGCTTCTGCGTCTGCACCGACGATCGCGACGCGGACGATCTGTTCCTGTTCGGCATGGACTGGGTGGTGCGCGAGGCGATCGCCGCCGGCATTGCGCCGAACCGGGCCTGGAGCATGGGCTCGCTGCACCCGGCGACCCGCTACGGCATGGACGGCGAGATCGGCGGGCTGGGCGGCGGTCGGCGCGCCGACCTGGTGCTGCTCAACGATGCGATGGAGGTTCAGCACACCTGGTACGGCGGCGCGCTGATGGTCGAAAACCGGGCCATCACGCCATTGCTGGAACAGCAGCTGGAGCAGGGCCGGTATCGCTATCCGGACGCGGCATATCGCACGGTGATCCTGCCGGAAATCCCGGCGCTGGTGCCCCCGCTTCCGAACGAGGCATGCCGGGTCAACGTCATTCGCACGGTGAGCCCGTCCGACATCGCGCTCAAGCACGAGGTGGTATCGTTGCCGCGTGAGACAAGCTGGTCGACCCATCTGGACGCGCATGGACTGTGTTTCCTGAGCGTGGTCGAGCGGCACGGACATTCCGGCGAGGCGGCGCACGGGCTGCTTGCAGGGTTCGGCCTGACCGAGGGCGCGGTGGCGAGCTCGGTGGGACACGATGCGCACAATATCGTCGCCGCCGGGCGCGACGAGGCCTCGATGCGGCTGGCGGTCGAGGCGATCCGCGCCAATGGCGGCGGCGTGGTCGTGGTCGGCGGCGGCCGGATCCGCGCCGAGGTGGCCTTGCCGATTGCCGGCCTGCTGTCCGACAAGCGGGCGACCGAGGTCGCGGCGGAGACGGTGCTGCTGAAGCAGGCCTGGGCCGCACAGGGCTGCACCTTGCCGTATATGGGCTTCAACCTGATTCCGCTTTCGGTGATCCCGGAAATCCGCATTACCGATAAGGGCCTCTTGACGGTGCCCGGCATGGTGCAGCTGACGCTGGTGGTCGCGGCCTGAGGCCGCCTGCGTGACCAATCGGCTGACCCAGCTCCGGGTCGGCGACGAAAGCTTCCTCGTCTCCAGCATGATCGAACGCTGCCCGAAGATCATGATGCTACGTGAACTGGTCAGAAACGCCCTCGATGCGGCCGCGACCGCACCGGACGGCTGCCGGCAGGTCAGGCTTTCCCAGGTGCTGATCGATGGCGTGCCGAAGCTCGCGATCTGGAACAGTGGCCGCGGCATGGATGCGGACGAGTTGTTCCGGATGTGCGACATCGCCTCGTCGATCCGCAAGGAGCACCGGCTCGACCAGAATTTCGGCATGGGCGCCAAGGTGGCGTCACTGCCGTCGAACCGGCATGGCCTGCGCTATCGCTCCTGCCACGCGGGCGTCGTGCACGAGGTCACGCTGGGCTGGCGCGACGGCGTCTATGGCAGGCTTCGGCGCGCCGACGATCGCGGCACGATGCAGGACGTGACGATGGTCAGCGCGGACGCGATGTCCCGGGGCCATGCGCTCGATCAGGACTGGACCGAGGTCGTGCTGTTCGGCAACTCGGCTGCGCAGGACACGGTCAGCGACCCGTATCAGGGTTTGCCGACAATGGGCCCGAACTGGATCGTTGAAGAGCTCGGCTACAGGTTCTACCGGATCGAAAACGGTATCAGCATATGGCTCGACCAGCATGCCCGGCTGTTCGAGCCGCTGGCCTCGCGTATTCCATATGACGACAGCCGTCATTCCTCGGTGACGCTACCGGGTGACGGGATGGTGCTGCACTATGTCTATGACGCGCCGAGCGACACCGACGCGCCGCGGGGTGGGGCCGGTCGCGATACGCTGAAACCGATGCCCGGAACCTGCGGCCTGATCTATCGCGACGAGCTTTACGATGTGCTGCGCCAGCAGCATTGGCTGCATGCGGCGCCGGTATTCGGGGTGCCGTTCGGGGCAGGGTCGATCTCGGTGTTCATCGAGCTGCCTGAATGGATGGACATCGTACCCGACGCCTACAGGCAGTTCCTGCGTCATGCCGGCAGCAACCAGGGGCAGGTAGCCTGCCGTGATTTCGCTCGTGTAGTACATCAGCATCGTCCCGGCTGGCTCATCGATATTATCGAGAACCAGTCACCTTCCGCCAAGGTTTCTCCCGACATCTATGACGATCTGGACAAGCTGCTGCGCAAGCTCGGGGTAAAGCGTCGTCGGCGTGTCATCCCGAGCGCGGCCCGGTCGGTTGCAACGGCAACACGCGAGGCGGATCCTGCAACGCAAATGGGAGCTGCCTGCGCGGATACGGAATCTCCGATTGAAAGGACCGCGCATGGCCATCTGACCACCGATCACGATCCGAGTTCGGACGACACGTTCGATACCGAACCATCGCCCGAAATCCTGATCCTGCGCTATCCGCTCGAAATCGATGCGCGTGGCCTGCTCGGGCGCGCCGGCCGCTACTACCCCGAAACGCACCAGCTGTTCCTGAACGCCACGTATCCGGCCGTTACGGAGATGCGGCTTCTGCTCGAACAGGAATACGCCGCCGAGCCGGACCAGCAGGCGGTGCGTCGTCAGTCGCTCTACCTTGCAGAGCGATCGCTGGCGGCGCGGGTCGGTCGGATGCTCGTATTCGCCCTGTCGAAACAGGGAAAGTGGCCGGACCACGATATCGGCCAGGCTTGCTCGCCCGAGGCGCTGTCGCTGGTCGCGGATGATTTCATACCGAGCCTGTCGGGAGCGCGGACGAGCATGCAGGCCATACTCGACCTCAAGCGGATCGTAGCCGAACCTGCTTGAGCAGCTGTGAAGCACCAAAACAAAATCGAATTCTGCCAGGCGGTGCTATGGTCGGTCGCATGAACATCGCGCATCGCGAGCCCATGACCCAGGAGGAGTTCTTCGATTGGGCAGGGGCCCAGGAGGGGCGCTACGAATTCGATGGCTTCCAGCCTGTCGCCATGGTCGGAGGAACCGGAAATCACGCAAGGATCATCCGGAACATCAACTTCCAGCTGACCGGTCGCCTGGGCGATGGACCCTGCGAAGCCCTCGCGTCCGACGCCGGTATCCAGACCGTCGGGAACAGGATCCGCTATCCGGACGGGGTCGTCACATGCAAGCCGTTCGACGGAACCCGCCACATCGTCCCCGAGCCGGTGATCGTGTTCGAAGTGGTCAGCGCCAGCAGCGCGCGCGACGACCGGAACGGCAAGCTGCGTGAGTATCATGCAGTGCCATCGATCAGGCGCTACGTCCTGGTCGAGCAGTCGGTGATGGTGCTGACCGTGTTCTCCCGACAGGGCGCTCAGCCATGGAGTGCCGTGTCGCTGGGCGAGGGGGATACGTTGGTGCTGCCCGAGATCGGCGTGGAGATCCCGGTTTCGGACATCTATCGACGCGTCGACTTCGCCGAACCCGGTGTTGAACAGGGCGACGGCTAGCTCCCGGTCGATCCGAGTTACGGCCCGGCGAGCTGCCCGATATTGCGCAACAGTACGGCTGCCAGCAGCGATATCGCCGTCAGGCCGTATAAACCGAGCAGCAGCAACCGCCACGGACCGGGCGCGGTATCCAGAACCACACGAAGCAGGCGGCTCGACCGGCGCACGACGATGATCGCGCACACCGCCGCGAGCAGCAGCAGCATGACCCGCCGCTGTCCGGGGTCCGTCCAGAGATAGGCGAGTGCCGGGAGGATGAACGCCGTCCCCACCAGCAGCCCGAGGATCGTGGAGGCGATCGCCGGAACCAGGATCCTGGCCCAGTCCGGCGCCGTCTCCAGCCAGTGCTGGAACCTGCGCGTCGAGCCCGGCTCGCTCACGCAGCCCGCCGGAAGCGACCTCCGCCGGACCGGCTGCGCGCCGCATCCTCGTCGAACAGTTCGGACAGCTTGGCCATCATGGTGCCGCCCAGTTCCTCGGCGTCGGTGATAGTGACGGCGCGGCGGTAATAGCGGGTCACGTCGTGGCCGATGCCGATGGCGATCAGCTCGACCGCTCCGCCCTTCTCGATCTCGGCGATCACCTCGCGCAGATGCTGCTCCAGGTAGCTGCCGGAATTGACCGACAGCGTGCTGTCATCGACCGGTGCGCCGTCGCTGATCACCATCAGGATGCGCCGGCTTTCCTTGCGTCCGAGCAGCCGTCGGTACGCCCAGGTCAGCGCCTCGCCGTCGATGTTTTCCTTGAGTAGGCCCTCGCGGAGCATCAGCCCGAGATTGCGGCGCGCCCGGCGCCACGGCATGTCGGCCGCTTTGTAGATGATGTGGCGCAGATCGTTCAGCCGGCCCGGCTCGCGCGGCTTGCCCTCCGCCACCCAGCGCTCCCGGCTCTGCCCGCCCTTCCAGGCGCGCGTGGTGAAGCCGAGGACCTCGACCTTCACTGCACAGCGTTCCAGCGTGCGGGCCAGGATGTCGCCGCACATCGCCGCCACGGTGATCGGACGGCCGCGCATCGAGCCGGAGTTGTCGAGCAGCAGGGTGACCACGGTGTCGCGGAAATCGGTATCGCGCTCGTTCTTGTAGGAGAGCGACAGCATCGGGTTCACCACCACCCGGGCAAGCCGGCCGGCATCGAGAATGCCTTCCTCCTGGTCGAAGTCCCAGGCGCGGGTCTGCTGCGCCATCAGCTTGCGCTGCAGCCGGTTGGCGAGCTTGGACACCACGCCCTGCAGGTTCAGCAACTGCTGGTCGAGCTGCTGGCGCAGGCGGGCGAGTTCCTCGCCGTCGCAGAGCGTCTCGGCCGCGACTTCCTCGTCGAACTGCTTGCTGAAGGCGCGATAGTTGGTGCCGACGCTGGCCTGCTGCGGCTCGCGCTGCTGCTGCGGGCCGCCGGGGCGATCCTCGCCTTCGGCGGCGCCGGCTTCCTGGTCGGTTTCTTCCTGCTCTTCCGGATTGCCGGCGCTGGCGCTTTCCGGCTCGGCACCCATGCTGTCTTCGGAGTGGCCTTGGCCCTGCTCCTGTTCGGGAGAGGGCGGCTGCTCCGGCTCGGGCTGGTCCTCGCCATCGCCGGGCTCGGATTCGTCCTCCTCCTCTTCCTCGCTTTCGAGCTCCATCTCGGCAAGGTCGTAGGCGGCGAGCAGTCGGCGGGCGGCACGGGTATAGGCCTGCTGGTCGTCCTGTACGCGGGCCAGTTCGTCGAGCGCGCGGTCCGCGTCGGCGGCCAGGGTGTTGCGCCACAGATCGAGCACGCGTGCCGCCCGGGCTGGAGCGGGCTCGCCGGACAGCCGTTCGCGCGCCAGCATCGACAGCGCCGCAGCCACCGGTAGCTGCTCGCGCCGGGTCATCCGGTCATAGCCGGCAAGCTCGCATTCCTGGTCGAGCCGCGACTGCAAGTTGGCCGCAACGCCGGTCATGTGCCGGGCGCCGACCACCTCGATCCGGGTCTGCTCCAGCGCGTCGTACACCTCGCGTGCATCACGCGGCGTCGGTGTGCGGGCGGCATGGACGACGCTGTCGTGATGGCGCAGGCGAAGCGCCGCGGAGTCTGCGGCACCGCGCATCTTGGCGATCTCGGCAGCCGGCAGCGACCGGCTCGGCGCGGGCAGGCGGACGCGCTTCTCCCCGACCTGGGGCGGACCGGCCTGGAACGTGACCTGCACGTCCTTCTTGCCGCCGATCGCCCGGAGCGCGCCGGCGGTGGCCCGCTTGAACGCCTCGCTGCGGGTGTTCTCGGCGCTCATCGCCGCCCGCTCACTTCGCCTTCAGGAGCGTACCGAGGAACAGTTCCTCGTTGAAGCAGCGCTGGTAGTACTCGGCGACGGTGGCCCGCTCCGCCTCGTCGCACTTGTTGAGGAAGGTGAGGCGGAAGGCGAAGCCGAGGTCACCGAAGATGCGTGCGTTCTCGGCCCAGGTCAGCACCGTCCGCGGCGACATGACGGTCGAGATGTCGCCATGGATGAAGCCGGCACGGGTGAGGTCGGCCAATGCGACCATGCTCTCGACGTGTCGCTTCTGCGCCATGTCGCGCCCGTCCCAGCCGGTCTTGGCCAGCACGATCGCGGTCTCCTGCCCATGCGGCAGGTAGTTCAGCGTGGTGACGATGTTCCAGCGATCCATCTGCCCCTGATTGATCTGCTGGGTGCCGTGATAGAGGCCGGTGGTATCCCCCAGGCCGACGGTGTTGGCGGTGGCGAACAGCCGGAACGAGGGGTGCGGGCGGATGACGCGGTTCTGGTCCAGGAGGGTCAGGCGCCCCTCGACCTCCAGCACGCGCTGGATCACGAACATCACGTCCGGACGCCCTGCATCGTACTCGTCGAACACCAGCGCGCATGGATGCTGGAGGGCCCATGGCAGCAGCCCCTCGCGGAACTCGGTGATCTGCTTGCCGTCCTTGAGGACGATCGCATCCTTGCCGATCAGGTCGATGCGGCTGATGTGGCTATCGAGGTTGATGCGGATGCAGGGCCAGTTCAGGCGCGCCGCGACCTGCTCGATGTGGCTCGATTTGCCGGTGCCATGATAGCCCTGGATCATCACGCGGCGGTTGTATGCAAAGCCCGCCAAAATCGCGACCGTGGTCTCGTAGTCGAATTTATACGCCGGATCGATGTCCGGCACGTGCTCGGTGCGCAGCGAGAACGCCGGAACCTGCAGGTCACTGTCGATCCCGAACAGTTCGCGCGCGCTCACCACCACGTCCGGCGCCGACAGCATGGATGTCGGCGGCAGCCCCTCGGTGCCGGCATCGCCAAGATCGGAGCTCGGATGGGCGCCCCCGCTCCGTGCGTCGCGTTTCATGGCGGTGGCAGGGGCAGCCATGTCAACGATGTCGTCCATGTAGGTCGGTATCCCGTTCATTCCTGTCGCATGCGGCTGCCGGCTGGTTCCGCTCAGCCGGTTTCCGCAAGGCTCGTCTGTCGGGCTTCTGTCAGGTGAACCCGCAGAGCCGTGTATGCTACGTTGATCGTCTTGAGCCGTTCCTCTGCCGCCCGGTCGCCGCCGTTCGCATCCGGGTGATGGCGCCGCGCCAAGTCCTTGTAGCGGGTCTTGACCTCCTGAAGCGATACCGGCCATCCCAGTCCGAGCGTCTCGAGTGGCTGGCGCAGCGCTTCGGGCCGATGATCGACCTTCTCGCGAGCGCGCCTGCGGCCGCGGACGCGCGCATCCGCATTGCCACGCAGCACGCCGAGCGGATCGAGCACCTGCTCCTCGTCGAGCGGCGCACCTCCGCCCAGATGGCCGAGGCGCCAGGACGGCCGGTTCCAGGACACGTCCGCCCGCAGGTGGGCTTCGATCTGACCCGGGCTCATGCCCTTATAATAGTCCCAGCGGGAGTTATACTCGCGTACGTGATCGAGGCAGAACCAGAAGTAGTCGGTAAGCGTTTGCCGGGAGCGCGGAGCTCTGTAGCCAGCCCTTTCCGGGCAGCCGGGGATGTCGCAATGCCGGTCCGGCGCTGCCGGATCAGGGTCGAAGGCCCTGTGTCGCTGGTTCCGTCGCATCATCACGGCGTTTATGTGCGCGCTGTTTCACCTCGCGCAAGAGGAAGTCGACCCGCCGACGAACGCCATGCCCGGCGGTAGAGGCCATGCTAGAAGGAGAACGGCGTGAACGACGCGATGTCCGGCCACGAAAAGGTGAGCGGCAATGACCAGGAAAGTGCCGCCTCCATGCCGCAATCGCGCTCCGAACGGATGCACGCGTGCCTCAACACCTGCTTCTCACCCCGGTTGATGGAGGTTGTGGACGAGAGTGCCCTCCACGCCGGGCATGCCGGGATGCGGGAGTCTGGTGCGACCGGAGAGACGCATTATGCGATGATGGTGGTTAGCGAAGACTTTTGCGGAACCAGCCGGGTGCAGCGCTCCAGGATGGTTCACGACGCGCTTGAGCCTGAATTTCGCCGCGGTTTGCATGCATTATCGCTCAGTCTGCGAACTCCCGAGGAGCACGCGCTTCGGGAGAAAGCCGTTTGAGCGCCGTTCGTACCTGGCCTGGCAGTCAGTCAATTCAGTGATCGCAACTCTATTTAGAGACTGCTGCAAGACAGGTGGATGATGGCCGATTTCGACGATACGATGCCGAGCTCGACCTCGATACGCTATAATGGCTACTTCGACCGTTATGATGCCGGATGCGCTTCCGGTTGGGTGACCGATCTGCGGTCTCCACTCGACGTCGTCACCCTGACCGCGATCATCGATGGCGTGCAGCAGGGGACTGTGTCGTGCGAGGGGGTACGCGA
The DNA here is from genome assembly GCF_013201075.1 of Lichenicola cladoniae. Lineage (NCBI taxonomy): Bacteria > Pseudomonadati > Pseudomonadota > Alphaproteobacteria > Acetobacterales > Acetobacteraceae > Lichenicola > Lichenicola cladoniae. The sequence continues at coordinate 1,420,467 of NZ_CP053708.1, forward strand.
GGATGTCCGTGGGGCGCTAGGCCTGTCGTCGGCCCTGGTCGGCTTCAGCTTCGACATCCCGGAAGAGTATCTTGACGGCGAGCCGCACGTCATCAGCTTCCTGTTGCCGGACGGCACGATCCTGCCGCACATGGGCGAAGCCGGGCTCAGCGGCCTGAACCCGTCCTACGAATTCAGCGACGTTCCGGTGGTGACCATCCAGGGCAACGTGGACGGGCTCGTGCATAACGCGTTGCGCGGCTGGGTGCTGCGCAAGGTCGGACGAAGCACGGTCGCCGAGGCCCGTTGCGACGTCCTGATCACCTGCGACAATGTCAAGATCACGCAGCTCAAGGCGGACCGCTTCCGTCGCGACGTCGGCAACGTGCTCGGTTGCGACCCGAACTGCGGCTTCGAATATGCCATCCCGCACGTGTTCATGAAGGACTACGCACAGAAATTCCGTTTCTTCGTGCTGCCCGAGATGATCGAGCTGGACAACAGCCCGTTCGTCACCAGCACCGTGTCCGATTTTCTCGAAGGCAAGCTCGTCTCGATCTCGAACGATATGAGCCGCTTGTATACGGACATGGAGAAGCTACGCCGGCAGATCGGCTCGCTGCTGCCGAGCCAGGGCTATCATCTCGGAGACTATGATCGCTGGGCGCGCCGCTACTACGAGAACCTGCGCGCCCGGGTCGCCGCCGAGCGTCGGGCGCTGAAGCAGGCCGGCACGCTGCCGGCGGAGCCGCTGGTGACCGTCATGGTGCCGACGTACAAGCCGCTGCTGTCGGATTTCGTCGCCGCGATCGAGAGCGTGGTCGCCCAGACCTACGACAACTGGGAGCTCATCATCGTCGATGACGGCTCGAAATCGAAGGAGATCTCGGACCGGATCGACGAGTTCTGTGCTGCCGACAAGCGCATCCGCTGCATCCGTTCGAAAAAGAATGCCGGGATCGCCAAGGCAACCAACATCGCGATGGAAGCGGCACTCGGCGAGTGGACCGTGTTCTTCGACCATGACGACCTGATCGTCGACGTGGCACTCGAGGTCATGGTTCGCGCCGCCCAACGCACCGGCGCCAGGCTGCTCTACTCCGACGAGGACAAGATCGACCAGGCCGGCTACTACCTGGAGCCGAACTTCAAGCCGGACTGGAACTACCGCTACATGCTCGGCTGCAACTACGTCTGCCATCTGACGGTCATCGAGACCGCGACGATGCGCAAGGTCGGGCTGCTGAAGAAGGAATACGACGGCGCGCAGGATCACGACTTCATCCTGCGCTGCTCCGAACTCCTAGCTCCCGCGCAGATCGCCCATGTGCCCGAGCTGCTCTATCACTGGCGCCTGACCCCGAACTCCACGGCTTCGGACGTGTCCAAGAAGGGCTATGCGGTCGACGCGGGTGTTCGCGCGGTCGGCGACCACCTCAAGCGCAAGGGCCAGGTGGCGAACGTGTCGTCGATCAACGGCCTGACCATCTACGGGGTCGAATGGATCCCGCAGGTCCAGCCGAAAGTGTCGATCATCATCCCGTTCCGCGACCAGATCGAGACCACGCGCCACTGCGTCGCCAATCTTCTTGAAAACACCGTCTACGACAACTTCGAGATCGTGCTGGTGAATAACTGGTCCACCTCGCCCGACGCCAAGCAGTTCTTCAAAGATCTTCGCGGGATCGACAATATCCGTGTCCTGGATGTCATCGAGGATTTCAACTACTCGCGGCTGAACAACCTCGCCGCGGATGGCAACGATGCCGAGTTCTTCGTGTTCATGAACAACGATGTGTTCATCAGCGACGAAGGCTGGCTCGACCGCATCCTGGGCGAGGCGCTCTCCGACGAGAAGGTCGGCATCGTCGGCGGCAAGTTCCTGTATCCCGACAAGACCGTCCAGCATGCCGGCGTCGTCGTCGGCACGCACGGCGTCGCGGCGCATATCCATCTCGGCATTCCCGACGATGATTACGGCTATATCGGCCGGGCGCGCCTGAGCCACGATCTGGTGGCGGTGACGGCGGCCTGCATGATGATCCGCGCCGACGTGTTCCGGCAGGTCGGCGGTTTCGACGAGGAGCATCTCAAGATCGCCTACAACGACGTCGATCTCTGCCTCAAGGTCTATGAGAGCGGCTATCGCGTGGTGTGGTGCGCGGAGTTCGTGGCCGAGCACCACGAGAGCCTGTCGCGCGGCAGCGACATGCGTCCGGACCAGGAGGCACGCTTCTTTCGCGAGCAGCAGACCATGTACGAACGCTGGGGCGACAAGCCGTTCTTCAAAAGCGATCCGTTCTTCAATCCCAACTTCTCCCGTGTCGACCGTCTGTTCTACGACCTGGAAGATCCGGCGCGGGTGCGTGCGGATGCGGTGCAGGGCGGGTGAGGGACGTGACTGCCACCCGGAGGTTTCGACGGTGTCTCGTTCCCGCGGCGCTGCTGTTCGGCCTGTCCGCCTGCGCGCTCGGACCCCTGGCGACACCGCACACGCCGGCCGAGCAGGTCAGTATCGGCGAGGCCCAGTCGGCGCTGGACGGGATGCGCGGCCTGTCCGCGAAGTTCGTCCAGGTCGGGCCGGGGGCACAGGGTGCGTCGGGACTGGCCTGGTTCGAGACCGGTCATCTTCGCCTGGACTACGCGGCCCCGATGCGCCGGATCGTGGTGGCAACGCATGGCCGGCTGATCGTGCATGACGAGGCGACCGATGCCACGACCCGGATTTCGCTGGCTGCCAACCCACTCGGCCTGCTGCTGTCCGGTCCGGTAAGGCTGTCCGGCGAGATCGACGTGACCGACATACAGCGCAGCCCGACCTCGTTGCAGTTGTCGCTGACCCGGGCCAGCAATCCGGCCCAGGGCCTGCTGACCCTGTTCTTCGATGTCGGGAGCCAGGGATCTCTGCTGTTGTCCGGAATCGAGGCGGTGGATGCCGAGCGGCATCGTACCCGATTCCATCTCTATGATCAGAAGGTCGGGCAGGCGCTCGACGAAGGGCTGTTCACGCCGCCCGGATCGTAGGAACCCCGCCGCCGAAGCACTCGGGCCAGCAGGCGGCGAGTGCGAGGTCGACATCCTGCATCGTGGCACCGTTGCCCAGGGCGCGCAGGCTGGTTACGCCATGCTCGCGTATGCCGCACGGGACGATCCCGTCGAAATGAGACAGGTTCGGGTCGACGTTGATCGAGACGCCGTGCCAGGTGGTCCAACGCGTCAGTCTCACGCCGAGGGCCGCGATCTTGGCATCCCGGCCGGTGCTCGGGTCGGTCACCCACACGCCGATCCGGCCGGTGCGTCGCCCGGCCTCGACGCCGAGCCTGGCGAGGGACGCGATCAGCCACCGTTCGAGCGCCGTCACATAGGCGCGGACGTCCATCGGCGGCAACGGTCCGTGGGGAACGTGCAGGTCCAGCATGACATAGGCCACGCGCTGGCCGGGGCCGTGGTAGGTCCATTGCCCGCCGCGACCGGCCTCGAAGGTCGCGAAGCCCAGCGGGTTGAACAGGTCCTCTGGACGCGCCGACGTGCCCGCGGTGAAGGTCGGCGGATGCTCCAGGAGCCACACCCGTTCCCCGTCGGGATGGTCCCTCAGGTCGTCGATGATCTTGCGCATCCGGTCCATGCCGTCCGGGTAGCCGACAAGGCCTCCGCTGCGCTGCCACGCCGGCTCAGGCACGATCCGGCGGCGTGTTGGAACGGTGATTGCGGTGAGGTCGTCCATCGTCTATACGGCGCTCCGTCGCCCCGGATATGGCCCATGGGTCCCGGGATGTCACGGTGCGGTCGTGGCGGAATGGTAGACGCGCAAGCTTGAGGTGCTTGTGGGGGAAACCTCGTGGAAGTTCGAGTCTTCTCGACCGCACCAAAGTTTCATTTATTTTCGGCAATAAATGCGGCCGGGATGTGCCCGGGTAACCGGGTCACACATTGCGGCTGGTCGCGCCGCATGGCACGCTCCTTCGTCCTGATGCTGTAGTTTCGGATCGGCATCCAAGCGAAGGTAGATAATGTGATCAAGCCCTTACGTAAGGCAGTGCTTCCGGTCGCGGGGCTCGGGACGCGCTTCCTGCCGGCCACCAAGGCGATGGCCAAGGAGATGCTGCCGGTCGTGGACAGGCCGCTGATCCAGTATTCGATCGATGAAGCACGGGCTGCGGGCATAGAGCAGTTCTGCCTGATCACCGGGCGTGGCAAGACCGCGCTGGTCGAATACTTCGATCGCGCGTTCGAGCTCGAAGCGACCTTGAAGGAACGCAACAAACCTGAGGCGATGCAGGCGCTGAAGGAATCCAGCATGTTGCCGGGGACGATGCTGTCCGTGCGCCAGCAGGAGCCGCTCGGCCTCGGCCACGCAATCTGGTGCGCCCGGGCATTCATCGGCGACGATCCGTTCGCCATCCTGCTGCCTGACGATATCGTGCTGTCCAAGACACCGTGCCTGAAGCAGCTTGCCGATGCCTACCAGCAGACCGGCGGCAGCGTCGTCGCGGTGACGGAAGTGCCGCACGAGCAGACCAACCGCTACGGCATCCTGAAAGTCGGCCAGGATGACGGGACCATGGTCGAGATCACCGGGCTGGTCGAGAAGCCGGACCCCAAGGACGCACCCTCCAACCTCTCGATCATCGGCCGTTACGTGCTGACGGCAGACGTCATCACCCACCTCAGCCGGCTGGAGCGCGGCGCCGGCAACGAGGTGCAGCTCACCGACGCGATGGCCAAGATGATCGGGACCGGCCCGTTCCACGGCCTGCGCTTCGAAGGCCGCCGCTTCGATTGCGGCGACAAGATCGGCTTTCTCGAGGCGCAGATCGCGTTTGCCCTGGAGCGGCCGGACCTCGGCCCGGCGGTCAGGGAATTCCTCAAGACCTACGTGGACAGACTCTGATGGCCTTCAACCATGGTTTCTCGGCGACCAGCCTGCGCGAGTACGATATCCGCGGGATCGTCGGCCAGACTCTCCATGCCGCCGACGCCTTCGCGATCGGCCGGACGTTCGGCAGCATCGTCGCGCGCAACGACGGTAAGACCGTTGCGGTCGGCTATGACGGGCGGCTGTCCTCCCCGGAACTCGAACAGGCGCTGGTCGAGGGGCTGAAGGCCTCCGGCATGGAAGTGCTGCGGGTCGGCCTCGGTCCGACGCCGATGCTCTACTACGCGGCGACCACGCTCGAGACCGACGGCTGCATCATGGTCACCGGCAGCCATAATCCGCCGAACTACAACGGCTTCAAGATGATGCTGGGCCGCAAGCCGTTCTTCGGCCAGCAGATCCAGGAACTCGGCCGCCTGTCCGCCGCCGGCGACGTGGTTGCCGAGGGCACCGGGTCCGATCGTGCGGTCGATGTCAGCCACGACTACATCGCCCGCCTGATCTCGGACTGGGACGGCGGCGACCGGATCCTGAAGGTGGTGTGGGACAACGGCAACAGCTCGGCCGGCGACATCCTGACGCGCCTGGTGCGTTCGCTGCCCGGCGAGCACACGGTGCTCAACGGCGACATCGACGGGACCTTCCCGGCACATCATCCCGATCCGACGGTGGCCAAGAACCTCGAGCAGCTGATTGCCGCGGTGGCCGAGAAGCAGGCCGATATCGGCATTGCCTTCGATGGCGATGCGGACCGGATCGGCGTGGTCGACAACAAGGGCCAGATCCTGTGGGGCGACCAGCTCCTGGTGGTGCTGAGCCGCGACGTGCTGCGTACCCATCCGGGCGCCACCATCATCGCCGACGTGAAGGCGAGCCAGGTGCTGTTCGACGAGGTCCAGCGCGCCGGCGGCGTGCCGCTGATGTGGAAGACCGGTCACTCGCTGATCAAGGCCAAGATGGCCGAGACCGGCAGCCCGCTTGCCGGCGAGATGTCCGGTCACGTGTTCTTCGCCGACCGCTGGTACGGCTTCGACGACGCGCTGTACGCCGGCGTTCGGGTGCTCGGCATCCTGGCGCGCATGGACGGCCCGCTGTCGGACGTGAAGGACGCGCTGCCGCATGCGGTCAGCACGCCTGAACTTCGCTTCGACTGCGACGACACCCGCAAGTTCGGGGTGATCGACGAGGTCGCTGCCCGCCTGAAGCAGACCGGTGCGCAGGTTTCCGCCATCGACGGCGTTCGCGTGCGGACCGCCGATGGCTGGTGGCTGCTGCGTGCCTCCAACACCCAGGCGGTGCTGGTGGCGCGTGCGGAAGCATTCAGCGACGAGGGGCTGGAGCGACTGAAGGCAGAGCTGGTGCATCAGCTCGAGGCGTCGGGGCTGGAGGCACCGGATTTCTCCGGTGAGAACGCCGGCCACTGAACCAGGATCGAGCACGACCGGCCCGCACATGAGCGAGCCGGTCGCGATCATCGACCCGCCCGATGGGGCTGTGCTGATGCACATCGCATCGCCCGGCTTCCGGGCCGTGGAACCGGACATCATCAATTCCGAACTGACGCCGGCCTCGGTCTATGCAGCCGTCGCGGCGCAGCGTGAGCCGGTGTTCGCGCCCCGTACCGTGACGGCCTGGCTGTTGCAGGACGTGTTCGTGGCCTGCGAGGGCCTGGTGTTCGACCACCACGGTGCCCTCTACGGTCCCAGCATCACCCAGCATGCCCCAGCCGAGATCGAATGGGCGGCGGGGCAGGTTCGCGAGGCGATTGCCGGTGCCACGGTGCCCGGGCATGACGGCCCGCTGGTGCTCGGCAAAAAGCGCGGTGCCGCCAACTACGGTCACTGGCTAATGGAAATGCTGCCGATGCTGCACCTGGTGCTGTCGCGGGTGCAGGGAGATCGGCTGGGTGTGCTGGTCCATGATATCCACGACCCGCAACTCGGCGAGGTAATGCAGAGCAGCATGCGCCTCGCGGGGATCGCGGACGAACAGGTGCGCGTCTCGAACCGTTTTCCGGTACGGGTGCGCCGGTTGATCCTGGTGGACGGACTGACCCGGCACGGAACCTACATGTCGCCCCTGGTGCGGGCGTGCCATGACCGGCTGGCACATGACAGCCGGGGGACCGGCCATGAGCGCGTGTTCATCGCCCGCGGCATCGGCATGCGCCGCGATTTCGCCAGGGCGGCCGAACTCGAGGCGCTTGCGGAACGAAAGGGGTTCCAAGTGTTGAGGACGGCCGGAACCACGCTGCAGCAGCAGATCGGCGCGGTGCGTGACGCGCGGGTGATCGTCGGCGCGATGGGGGCTGCGATGACCAGCATCGCGTTCGCCAGGCCAGCCGCGCAGGTGCTGGTATTCGCCGGTGCCGCCATGCCGGACACGTTCTTCTGGTTCGTCGCCAACCAGTTCGGACACCGCTACCGGGAAGTGCGCTGCCGCCAGACGGAAGTGGAGGCGGGCGCCTCGTACGATCGCGACCTGCTGATCACCGATGCCGAGTTCGGGCGCCACCTCGCCGCCGCCTGACGCGGTGGGCCGCGTCGTCCGTGCCTTGTCCTGGCGCGAGCCGGAGCAGGCATTCGAGCATGTCCGCGACGATCCGCATCTGGTCTGGCTCGACAGCACCGGACCCGTCGGCCCGCGCAGCCGGTATTCGTATCTGTGCGTCGACCCGTTCGAGATCGTCAGGACCGGGCCCGGCGAAGATCCGTTCTCGTTGCTGGCGGATGCGCTGGCACGCTGGCCGGAGCCTGCCGGCGATGCAGGTCCGATGCCGTTCATGGGCGGTGCCGTCGGGCTGCTCGGCTATGGGGCGGCCCATCATCTCGAACGGCTGCCACGCCGTCATGCCGACGATCCGGATGTGCCGGAGTTCTGGTTCGGACTGTTCGACCTGGTGCTGGCGTTCGACCGCGCGGAAAGCCGGTGCTGGCTGATCTCGACCGGGCGACCGGAGCGGGACCGAGACAGTCGCTCGAACCGGGCCCGCGCGAGGGCGGACTGGCTCGAGAACCGTCTCGCCAAGGTTCTGCCGGTTCGGTGCACGCCGCAGCCCGAACTTGTCTGGACGCCGGACCTGTCGGCCGAAGCCTATGCGGCGATGGTCGAGCGTGGCCTCGACTACATCCGCGCCGGCGACATCTTCCAGGCCAACCTGACCATGCGGCATGTGGCAGTGCGACCGCCGCAACTCGATGCGGGGTCGGTGCACCTGGCCCTACGCCGGATCAATCCGGCGCCGTTCGGAGCCTATCTCGCCTGGGCACCGGGATGCGCCTTGTGCAGCACCTCGCCGGAGCGGTTCATCCGGCTCGAAGCGGACGGACGGGTGGAGACACGGCCGATCAAGGGGACGCGCCCGCGGCCATCGGACCCCGGCCGAAACCCGGAACAGGATCGTCAGGAAGCGGCCCTGCTGATGTCCAGCTCCAAGGACCGGGCGGAAAACCTGATGATCGTCGACCTGATGCGCAACGATATCGGGCGCGTGGCCGAGTTCGGCAGCGTGACGGTGCCGTTGCTGTGCGAACTGGAGACGTTCGCGACGGTGCATCACCTGGTCTCGTCGATCACCGCGAAACTGCGGCCGGACGCCGACGCGGTGAGCCTGCTCCGCGCGACATTTCCCGGCGGTTCGGTGACCGGCGCACCGAAGATCCGGGCGATGGAAATCATCGACGAGCTCGAGGCGTCGGCGCGTGGTCCCTATTGCGGGTGCATCGTCTGGATCGGGTTCGATGGCGCCATGGACAGCAGCATCGTGATCCGTACGCTCGTCCTGACCGGTCGGCAGGTGGTGGCACAGGCGGGCGGCGGCATCGTTGCGGACTCGGTCGCGGCACAGGAACATGACGAGATGCTGACCAAGGTGGCGCCGCTGCTGTCGGTGTTTTCGCGGACCGGGCGGCCGACATGAAGGACTGGTGCGACGGCAGGCTGCAGGACTCGGCAGCCGTGCGGATCGCGCCGGACGATCGCGGCTTCACGCTGGGCGACGGGTTGTTCGAAACGATCCGGGTCAGCGATGGCGCGGTCGTTCATGGTCGCCGGCACCTGGCACGGTTGCGCGAAGGTGCTGCCATGCTCGGCATTCCGGCTCTGCGGGACGACGAGGCGATCGAGGCGGCGATGCATCAGGTGCTGGTGGCGAACAGGGTCGCGCAGGGCAGCCTGCGGCTTACCCTGACGCGCGGGCCAGCACCACGCGGGGTCGCTCCACCGGCATCGCCGCGCCCGACGATGCTGATCACGGCCGCGACCGGGCTCACCATGCATGGTCCGGTCTCGTTGATCGTCGCCGGCGAGACACGGCGAAACGAGTTCTCGCCGCTGAGCCGGATCAAGTCGCTGAACTATCTCGACAGCGTGCTGGCACGGCAGGAGGCGTCGCGGAAAGGGGCTGACGACGCGATTTTGCTCAACACGCGCGGCATGGTCGCCGAGACCAGCGCCGCGAACCTGATTGCGCTGATCGACGGCGTGCTGGTGACACCGCCGGTCGGTGACGGCGCGCTCCCCGGCATCGCGCGCGGGCTGCTGATCGACAGAGGACTGGTGATGGTTGCGCCGATCGGCCCGGACCGTCTTGGCCATGCCGAACTGCTGGTTGTGTGCAACAGCCTGGGCCTGCGCGGTGTCGTTTCGCTCGATGGACGCAGCCTGGAAGTGCGTCCCGACCTGATCGAGCGTCTGACGATCGGGATCAGGGAACCGTGATGGAGTTCTTCTGAAAGATGCAGTGCTCGCCCGGCATCGATACCAGGGCGGTCGTCAGTCCGAGCACCGTCTCCGCGCCGCCGAGATAGATCACCCCGTCGGGCGCAAGCTGGCGTGAGATCGCCTCGAGGGTCCGGGTCTTGGTTGCATGATCGAAATAGATGAGAACGTTGCGGCAAAAGATGATGTCGAAACGACCGAGGCCGGAAAGGTCGGACAGCAGGTTCCATTCCCGGAACCCCACCATGTCCCGCAGCGCGCGATTGATCCGCCAGCCGGCATCCTCCTTTTTGAAATATTTGACCAGGAGCCGGGCCGGCAATCCGCGCTGGACCTCGAACTGCGAGTAGAGGCCTTCCTCGCCCCGGGCCAGCGGTGTGCGTGCGATATCGGTGCCGACGATCTCGATCACCCGCCCCGCCAGGACGGGCCCCATCTCGCTGATCAGCATCGCCAGCGAATAGGCTTCCTGGCCGGTCGAAGCGGCGGCCGACCAGATACGCAGAACAGCACCTTTCGGCCGATCGCGGTGGAGCATCGGCAACAGCACGTCCCGCAGGTGATCGAAGGGCCGGCCATCGCGAAAGAACAGCGTCTCGTTGGTGGTCATCGCCTCGACCACCTCGCGCTCGAGTCCGGAATCGGTACGCATGCGATCGGCGAGCACCTCCAGGCTAGGGAATTCCCGGCGCTTCAGGATCGGTTCCAGGCGGGCGCGCACCAGATAGTCCTTGTCGGCACCGAGCGAGAGGCCGGATCGCAGCTTGAGAGTGGCGGCAATGGCGTTGAAGCTGCTCACAGGCGGATCGCCAGTTCGTCGATCTTCGCGGCGATCCGGTCGAGCGGCAGCACCGCGTGGCACAGGCCTTCGCGCGCGACGGCTCCGGGCATGCCCCAGACGACGCTGGTGGCTTCGTCCTGGGCCAGCACGGTCCCGCCTGCCTCGACCACGAGCCGGGCGCCGGCCGCGCCATCGCGCCCCATGCCGGTCAGGATCACCGTCAGTATCCGGCCCTGGCAGGACATGACCGCACTGCGCAGCATCGGATCGACCGATGGCCTGCAGGAGTTTTCCTGCGGCGTCTGCGCGAGGCGGGCGACCAGATGCTCGCCGATGGCTTCCACCAGAAGATGCCTGTCGCCGGGGGCGACATAGGCGTGGTTCGGCCGTAACCGCATGCCGTCTTCCGCTTCCACGCAGGGGCGGTGGCCGATCCGGGCCAGGTGTTCGGCCAGGCTCCGGGTAAAGAACGGCGGCATGTGCTGGGTAATGACGATCGGCTGCGCAAGCGTCCGGGTCAGGCCGGCGAGCAGCGTGAACAATGCCTGCGGTCCGCCCGTGGAAGTCCCGATCGCCAGCAGCAGCGGGCGCGACCTGCCGGCCGGCCGCAACGCGATTGCCGGTCCAGCGGGCGCGGCGAGGGTGGATGGGGCGATGCGCTGTCGCAGCCGGCGTCGGCCCAGCACCAGGACGCGTGAGCGGATATCGGCGGCAAACGTGTCGCGGGTGTCCGCCATCGGCTTGTGCAGGCAGTCGGCGGCGCCGGCCTGGATCGCCCGGATCGCGATCGCGGCACCGGCGGTGGTCAACGCGGATGCGACGATGATCCGCACCGTCGGGTCCACCTGCAGCAGCAGGGGCAGGGCGGTCAGTCCGTCCATCACCGGCATCTCGACATCGAGGATGATCACGTCGGCCGGGATCAGCCTGAGCGTCGCGACCGCGACGGCGCCGTTGGCGACGCTGGCGACGATCTCGATGTCCGGATCGACCTGCAGGGCCCGGATGATCAGGGTCCGGACGACGCTTGAATCGTCGCACACCATGACCCTGACCCCGGACCGGAGCGGCGGGGCTGCCGGGATCGAATTCATGCCGGCGCCGGCGCCGGCGCAGTGGCGGTTGCGCCGGCGATCTTGCCCAACAGGATGTCGGCGTCGAAGGGCTTCATGATGAATTCCTGTGCGCCCGCCTCCATCGCCGCGACGATATGCTCCGGATCGTTCTCGGTGGTGCAGAGGATCACCCGAGGCTGGTCGGCGCCGAACTCGAGGCGGATCGCCTTCAGGCACTCGATGCCGTTCATCCGGGGCATGTTCCAGTCCAGCAGCACGTAGTCCGGCCGGTGGCGTCTGCAGGCTTCCAGGCCCTCGGCGCCGTCGGACGTCTCGACCACCCGCAATCCCGCATCCTCGAGGATCGTCCGGGCAATCCGCCGGACGGTTCGGCTGTCATCGACGATCAGGCACAGGAGCCCTGCACTCGGGGCGATCATGTCGGCAGTGCCAGCAGGCGTCCGATGTCGAGCACGACCATCAGGTGGTTGGGCAGGCGGAACACGCCGTTGCTGAACTCGCGCCAGGTCGGCGAGAAATTCGGTGGCGTCTCCTCGATCATGTCGACGCGCAGGCTCAGCACGTCCTGCACCTGGTCGATCAGCAAGGCATAGAGGACGCCTTCATGTTCCGCGACCAGGGCCACGCAGTCGGCGGTGTCGGCTGCCGGCTCCAGCCCGAGCCGGCAGCGCGTGTCGATGGTGGTCACCACGCGGCCGCGCAGGTTGATGTTGCCGGCAATTTCGGGCGGCGCCAGCGGCACGCGCACGATCTTGCTGTTGGTGATGACCTCGCGAACCGCCAGCACGGGAACGCCGCACAGCTGTCCACCGAGTATCAGGGTCACGAAGCCCTGCTCCTGGCGGTCGTCGTCCGGTGCCTCGTTACCGCCGTGGTTACGGTCGCTTGAACGGATCTTGTCGGCTTGGAAAGACATGGCCGGGTTCCCGTTCAGGCGGCAATGGATCGGGACAGGCACTGCTCGAGACTGGTCAGCAATTCGTCGCGTTCGAACTTGCGGATCATGTCGGTAAAGCCGGCGGCGCGTGCCTCCTGCACGAGGTCGCTGCCGCTCAGCGCCAGCAGGGGCAGATCGACCCACTGGCCGCTCTCCCGCACCGTCCGGGCAAAACCGAGCCCACCCATGCCGGGCATCTCGATATCGGACACGATCGCCTCGAAGCTGCGTCCGGCCTCGCGGAATTCGAGCGCCCTCTCGGCCGAGTCCGCGACGGTGACGTCGTAGCCGGCCGCCGCCAGGGTTGGTGCGAGCAGCTGGCGGAAGAAGCTGCTGTCGTCGATCACCAGCAGGCGCGGCTTGCGGAGGTTCCGCGACGGCGCGGCCCGGAACCAGTTGCCAGACGCGCGGGTGAGCCAGAAGGCGGCATCGACGATGTCGGTGGCCCGGCTGGCGATGACCGCGGTGCCCAGGAACCCCAGCCGCTGGGAGCCGGGCTCGACCTGCAGATCGGTCGCGACCACATCCAGGATCTTCTCGACCAGCAGGCCGGCCGGCTTGCCGTCATTGTCGAACACCAGCACCGGATGCGAGGCAGCGCGGCCGGTGGTGCCCAGGGCGAGGGCCACGATGTCGACCGTGTCGTCGAGCGTGATGATCGGCATGAGGTTGCCGCGATACTGGACGATGACGCGCCCGCCCGACACTTCCAGCCGGTCCGTCTCGATGCTTTCCAGCCGGGAGATCAGGGAAAGCGGGATCGCCTTGGGCGCCCCGATCCCGGCCTCCACGAGCAGCATGTCGATCCGGTCGACGTCCGCATGGTCGTCGTCGGGTACGTGCCGGATCTGGCTTTTCTTCGTGGTGTCCAGGCCGGCATGACGGGCGATCCCGGTGGGATCCAGGATCATGATGACGGCGCCATCCTCGAGGATGGTATTGCCGCCGAACAGCGGGATATGCCGCAGCACCGGCGACACCGGCTTGACCACGATCTCCTTGGTATCGAACACGCCGTCGACGATCAGGCCGATGCGGACACTGCCGACCGCAATGACCGCCACCATGTCCATCGCGGGCACGGTCGCATCCTGCGCCGCGTCCTGAAGCTGCAGCAGCGAACCGAGCCTGATCAGCGGCAGCAGGCGGTCGCGCAGCCTGAGTACGGAGGCGCCATCGACGGTCTCGATCCTGGTATCGGAGTCGGCGCGTGGCAGCACCACCTCGACGACGCTGGTCTGCGGGATCGCGAAACGCTCGCCGGCCACGCCGACGATCAGGGCCGAAATGATCGCCAGGGTCAGCGGGATCTTGATCAGGAAGCGGCTGCCCTGGCCGAACACGCTGTGCAGCTCGATCATGCCGCCGATCTGCTCGATATTGGTCTTCACCACGTCCATGCCGACGCCGCGGCCGGAGACCGAGGTTACGGCTGCAGCGGTGGAAAATCCCGGCTGGAAGATGAAGCGCCGGATCTCTGCGTCGCTCATCGCATCGATCTGGGCGCGGGTGGACATGCCCTGCGCGATCACCTTCTCGGCGATGCGGCGCACATCGATGCCGCGTCCGTCATCCTCGATCTCGATCACCACGTGGCCACCCTCATGACGGGCGGTGAGGGTGATGGTGCCGACCGGCGGCTTGCCGGCCCGTTCGCGTTCCGCGGGTGTTTCCAGCCCGTGATCCGCGCTGTTGCGGATCATGTGGGTGAGCGGGTCCTTGATCAGCTCGAGCACCTGCCGGTCGAGCTCGGTCTCGGCGCCATGCATGACCAGGTCGACGCGCTTGCCGAGATCGTGCGCCAGGTCGCGCACCTGCCTCGGCAGCATGTTCCAGACATTGCCGATCGGCTGCATGCGCGTCTTCATCACGCCTTCCTGCAGCTCGGTGGTGAGGTGCGAGAGACGCTGCACCGGGCCGGTCAGCTCGGCATCGCCCCTGGTGCGCAGCTGCTGCAGGAACTGGTTCCGGGTCAGCACCAGCTCGCTGACCAGCGTCATCAGGGTTTCCAGCACATCGACCGACACCCGGATCGTCTGGCCCCGCATCGGCCCGGAATCGGTTCCCTGGTCCGGCGGGCCCGGCGGCGCGACCGCGATCGCGTCCGGCACCGGCAGCGCCGGCGCGCCGACCAGCGCGAGCGTCGATGTCGGGACCGGGATGATCGCGAGCGAGACCGGGCGCGGCACGGCCGGGCTCCGGCCTTCGGCCAGCGCATTCAGTTCGGCGATCAACGGCAGGTCGTCACCGGGCGGTTCGGCTTCGGTGCGGGTGATGGTGTCGACGATCAGGCGTATCCGGTCGATCGCCGACAGGATCAGGCCGATGCCGTCGGCGGTGACGGTCAGGCTGCCGGTTCGAAGCTTGTCGAGCACGGTTTCGCTGGCATGGGCGACCCGTTCCAGCCGGGGAAGCCCGAGAAAGCCGCAGGTACCCTTGATGGTGTGGACAAGCCGGAAGATCAGCGACAGGGTCGGCTGGTCGTTCGGTGTACGCTCCAGCCGGACCACGGCGAGGTCGAGTTCCGAAAGGCTTTCGGAGGTTTCGGTTAGAAAATCGGCCAGGAGATCGTCCAAGCGGCACTCCATCGGGCTTGCTGTTGCCGCCGATGATGCGCATGCGCTTACGAACGAATGGTAAATGCGAGGACGATCTACGCGACCCGGCGCAGTCGAACCGCCGGTCCGGCAACCGCGTTCAGGAGACCATGGTGGATAGCGTCCCTTTCAGATCCTTGGTCGAGCCGGGCCAGTGGGTGCGTCATCCGGATCGTCCGGAGTGGGGCGACGGGCAGGTGCAGTCCGCCGTCGGCCCTCGGATCACGGTCAATTTCGAGCACCAGGGCAAGGTGTTGATCAACGCAGCCCTGGTCGACCTCGACATTCTGGGCTAGCGCCCAATCTGTTAGCCAGTCGTGCAGGCCGGCATTCGCCGATGCACGCTTTGCAGGAATTCATGAACGCGCCCCTGATCGACCCTTTCGGCCGGCATGTCAGCTATCTCCGGGTTTCCGTGACCGATCGCTGCGACATGCGCTGCGTCTACTGCATGGCCGAGGACATGGTGTTCCTCCCAAAGCCGGAGGTGCTCACGCTGGAGGAGCTCTCCAGGTTGTGCGGCGCGTTCATCAAGCTGGGCACCCGCCGGATGCGGGTCACCGGCGGCGAGCCTCTGGTCAGGCGCGGCATCGAGGATTTCCTGCACGAACTCGGCAGCTGGCTGGGACGGCCGGACGGCCAGCCGGGTCTCGACGAGGTGACCATCACCACCAATGGCAGCCAGCTTCAGCGCTTTGCGTCGATCCTGCGCAAGGCCGGCGTGACTCGGGTCAATGTCAGCCTGGACACGCTGGATGCCGATCGGTTTCGCGCCATCACCAGGCTCGGGCGGCTCGAGCGCACCCTCGAGGGCATCGAGGCCGCACGGTCCGAGGGGCTGGGCGTGCGGGTCAACATGGTGGCGATGCGCGACACCAACGAGGACGAGATCGACGCCATGGTCGCCTGGTGCGGGCAGGTCGGTGCCGATCTGTGCCTGATCGAGACCATGCCGATGGGCGATACCGGCGAGGATCGCACCGACCGGTATCTGCCGCTGTCGCTTGTGCGGGCGAGGCTGGAACGCCGCTGGACGCTGCAGGACATCCCGTACCGGACCGGCGGCCCGGCGCGCTACGTGCACGTCGCCGAGACCGGTCGGAGGCTCGGCTTCATCACGCCGATGACCCATAATTTCTGCGAGAGCTGCAACCGGGTGCGGCTGAGCTGCACCGGAACCCTCTATATGTGCCTCGGCCAGGACGACGCGGCTGACCTGCGCCGGCCGCTCCGCGCCGGTGTCAGCGACCTCGAGCTGATGGGCGAGATACGCGAGGCGATCACCCGCAAGCCGAAGGGCCACGACTTCCTGATCGACCGCGAGAACACCAAGGGGGTCGCGCGCCACATGAGCACGACCGGAGGCTGAGGCCGCTTCAGTAGCCGTGCGGCGTCATCAGGGACGCGGGCGGGGTCGCCAGGGCCGGCTTGGCATTGGCCGATGGTGCGGACGCGGGGGCCAGCACCGGGCTGGCGGCGCAGCCGGAGAGAGCCAGGCTGGCCACGAGGCCGGCTGAAACGAGAAGCGCCCGGGCGGCGCGGCAGATCTGGCGAAACATCGAAACATCCTCAAGAACCATGCGCGGCCGGACCTAGCATGCCCCGGGGCCGGCCGGTATCGGGCGGCAGGAACTGCGTGTTCAGGAATCCGAGGGCGGATCGGGCATCGCGTTGAGCGCGTCCTCGAGCCTGACGGTGAACTGGCCCGGCTTCAGGGGCTTCGGCTGATCCGGCGATGGGGCCCAGCCGGTCATCATCGCGAGCTTCAACGGCATCGCAATCCTGCCATCCTCGCCCTGCGGCAATCGGCCCAGCGTACCGGCGAACAGCGCGCCCGGCGGGATCCTCCGGTCGCGCAACGCCACTGCATTGGCTTCACCGGCCGCACGCAGGTCGTTCAGCAACGCCAGCGGATTGGCGTAGCTGAGGTGGATCTCGTCGGAATCGGCGACCGGCAGCGCGAAGCCCGCCCGCTGCAGCAGCGATGCGCAGTCCCGGAGCTCCGGAAACGGCGAGATCCGCGCGGACGCACCGCCGAGCAGGTCGGCCTCGGCGCCGAGCA
Source organism: Lichenicola cladoniae (assembly GCF_013201075.1). Taxonomy (NCBI): domain Bacteria; kingdom Pseudomonadati; phylum Pseudomonadota; class Alphaproteobacteria; order Acetobacterales; family Acetobacteraceae; genus Lichenicola; species Lichenicola cladoniae. Next base: position 1,437,494 of record NZ_CP053708.1, read on the forward strand.
GGGCTGCACGAAGCGGGGCCAGGGTCGGCAGGATCGGCATCGAGGCCAGCAGCAGCCCGTCCGGTCGCAGCGCCCGCCGAAGCTGGATCAGCGCGCCGGGCAGGTCGTTGACCCAGTGCAGCGATACGTTGGCGACGATCAGGTCGAAGCTCCCCGGCGCGAACGGCAGCCATTCCTCGTCGGCGGCAACTGCCAGCCCGCCGTTGCGCGCAGCCATACGTGCCGAGAGGTCGCAGGAGACGGTCTCGATCCCGCGCGCCCGCAGCATGGGTGCGACCACGCCGCGGCCACCGACATCGAGGGCCCTGGCGAAGCGATGCTTGATGTCGTCCAGCCGGTCCAGCAGCCGCGTCGCCGCGTCGGCTAGGATATCGGACACGCTGTCGACACTGGCATGGGCGCGATCGCGATGCAGCCGCACCGCGTTCCGGTCGAAGATGACGCTCTCGTCCATGTGGGTTCCAGCCGCCTTGTTGACGGTCTGGCATGTGCGCCCGGCACCGGCGTCTGCCAACCCCGGTGCAGCCTCCCGAATTCACACTGACCTCGCTTGCGGTAATGGGCGACAAGTCCGACACTCGTTTCGGGTCCGAACCGACGATCGGCATCGGGTGCCACCGGGAGGCGTGATCGTGTCCATGCAGGGTTTCGCCATGCGCACCGGCTTCCATGCCGGCCGGGCTATTCTGGACCTGCTGCTGCCATCGCATTGCCCGACCTGCGATACGGTGGTGGATGCGGCTGGCCGGTTCTGCACCGAATGTTTCCGCAAGGCTGCGCTGATCATGGCGCCATGCTGCGTGCGCTGCGGCATCGCGTTCGAAAGCGCCGGCGCAGCTGGCCTGTCATTAAGCTGCCATGACTGCCTGAACGAGCCGCCGCCGTGGCGTCACGGACGAGCCGCCTTCACCTATGACGAGTTCTCCCGCCGGCTCGTGCTGCCGTTGAAATATAACGATCGCACCGAGAACGCGGCCGTGCTGGCCACACACATGCTGCGGGCCGGCCGGAGCCTGCTCGACGCCTGCGACCTGCTGGTGCCGGTGCCGTTGCACCGAAGGCGCCTGTTCAGCCGGCGCTACAACCAGGCGGCGCTGCTGGCCAGGGCGCTCGGGCGGCTGGCCGATCGGGCGGTGCTCGTCGATGCACTGGTCAGGCTGCGACCGACGGCACCGCTGGTAGGCCAGACCCCGGCGGAGCGACGGCTGGCAGTGGCGGATGCGATCGGCCCGAAGTTCAACCGGGTGAAGTCGTTCCGGGGGCGCCACGTGCTGCTGGTCGACGACGTGCTGACCACAGGGGCAACGGCGAGCGCCTGCACCAACGCGCTCCTTGCGGCCGGCGCGGCCTCGGTGGACGTGCTCGCCGCAGCACGTACGGTGCGCGATCTGCGCTGAACCGCGATCGAGACATGTCCGGCCTCTTGTCAGCGCAGCATGCGCGCACGATTCTGCAGGAAGGCCTGTGACTCCCCCAGGCGATGGCTGGATGCAGAGAATGGCCGAGATCGAGATCTACACCCAGTATGGCTGCCCCTATTGCACGCGGGCCGTGGCATTGCTGACCAGCAAGGGCGCCGCGTTCCAGGAGATCAAGGCGCCGAACGGCTCGCCCGAGCGGGCAACATCGGTACAGCGCTCCGGCGGCCGCACCAGCGTGCCGCAGATATTCATCGACGGACGCCATATCGGCGGGTGCGACGACCTGATGGCGCTGAACGCGAAAGGTCAGCTCGACCCGTTGCTGCAGGCCGCCTGATCGATAACCGGACCGCGCGATGATTCATTACCAGCTTCGTTGCCGGACCGGACACGAGTTCGAGGGATGGTTCCGCGACAGCGTATCGTTCGAGCTGCAGTCGGAGACCGGGCTCCTGACCTGCCCGAACTGCGGCACGACCGCGGTCTCTCGTGGCCTGATGGCGCCTGCCGTGCGGACCAGGCGAGCGTCCGAGCCTGCCCCTCCGGCGTCCGGTGGCATTCCGGCCCAGGCGGTCGTGCCGTCGCTTCAGGTGCAACAACCGCAGGCCGGGAGCGAGGCCGCGTTGCCCGACGAGATGCGCGCGATGCTGCAGCGGATCCGGGTCCAGGTGGAACGCGATTGCGACAATGTCGGCGACGCGTTCGCGGCCGAGGCCCTGCGCATGCATCGGGGCGAGGCGTCGGTGCGGGGGATCTACGGCAATGCCAACGAGGATGACCGCGAGGCCTTGGCCGACGAGGGCATCCAGGTCATGCAGATCCCATGGCTGAAGCCCGCCGAAGGCTGAGCATGCAGCCGTGGCTGGTGTCGTGCCTGGCCGGACTGGTGATCGGTGTAGCGGTCGTTCCGGCTCATGCGGAACCACCCTTGCCGGCATCCGCCGTGCTCGGGCGATGGCTGACCAGCGACGGGGATGGCGTATTCCAGCTGGAGCGTTGCGGCCCGGCGCTCTGCGGCTGGCTGGTCGGCATGCGCTATACCGGAACGATGCCGCTGGACGTCTGGAAGCGCCCGCAATGCGGCATGTCGCTGCTGAGCGGCTTCGAGCCCGGCGACGAACCGGGTCGCTGGAACGGCAGGATTCTCGATCCGGATAACGGCCGCACCTACCAGGCGGAGATATGGTCGCCGGCGCCGGACGTACTCAAGCTGCGGGGCTACCTGCTGATGCCGATGTTCGGCGAAACCCAGGTCTGGAGCCGGTATCGCGGAACGATCGGTCCCGCCTGCAAGCTGCCCGGTTGAGCGGTCAGCCGTTGGTCAGCGCCACGATGTAGTTGACGCCAAGGCGTCGGCTCTCCCGCCAGCTCCTGGGGGGCGCCGGCACCATTCCGGCGACATCCACCACACGCAGGCCGGCGGATGCCGCGAAACGCCCGAGTTCGGCGGGGGTGATGAACCGGTTCCAGTCGTGCGTGCCTGCCGGAAGCAGCTTCAAGACGTATTCGGCGCCGATCTTGGCCATGGCCAGCGACTGCCAGGTCCGGTTCAGGGTCGAGAGCACGACGATGCCGCGTGGCTGGAGCAGCCCGGCCAGCAGGCCGAGGAAGGCGGCGGGATCGGTGACATGCTCGATCACCTCGAGTGCGGTGATCGCATCGAAGCGCTGGCCTTCGGCCAGGAGCGCCTCGGCGCTGGAGGTACGGTAGGCGAGGGCGCCGGTCACCGGATGCAGGACCGCATGGGCATGCGCCGCCTCGATCGCCTCGGCCGAGGCATCCACGCCGAGCACGTCGTAGCCGAGATCGGCCAGTGCCTCGCTGGCCAGCCCGGCGCCGCAGCCGATATCGAGCAGCCGGACCGCCCGGTCCGGATGCAGGGTCTGCAGCGGTGCCAGGTGGCGGTCGGCCCAGGCCACGCGCAGCGGGTTCATCTCGTGCAACGGCCGCATCGGCCCGCGTGGGTCCCACCACCGGGCGGCGAGGCGGCCGAACCGGGCGATCTCCTCCGGTGATACCGAGGCCGAAACCCGGGCACCGTCTTGATCGGGCATCGAACTGTCTGCTTGCATGTTGCTGCCTCCGTCCCAGGAAGCTATGTGAGCCGCCTGCCTTGCGCCGGCAATGCCGACGCGTTCCCTGCCGGGCCCCGCTCTCGAACCCGTACTCTCGCGTCCCTGGAGATCCTCCGTTCATGGCCCGCATCGTGATGAAGTTCGGCGGCACGTCGGTGGCCGATCTCGACCGCATCCGGTCCGTGGCAGCGCGGGTCAAGCGTCAGGTCGACCTGGGTGACGAAGTGGCGGTCGTGGTGTCGGCGATGTCGGGCGTCACCAACCAGCTCGTCGGCTACTGCCAGTCGCTGTCGCCGCTGCACGATGCGCGCGAATACGATGCCGTGGTGGCGACCGGCGAGCAGGTGACCAGCGGGCTGCTGGCGATCGCCCTGCAGGCTATCGGTGTTGAGGCCCGCTCCTGGCACGGCTGGCAGGTGGCGTTCCGGACGGATGGCGCGCATGGCAAGGCCCGGATCGAGGCGATCGAGGCCGGGCAGCTGATCGCCAGGATGCAGGCCGGCCAGGTGTCGGTGGTGGCGGGGTTCCAGGGTATCGGCCCGGACAACCGCATCACCACGCTTGGCCGCGGCGGCTCGGACACGTCGGCGGTGGCGCTGGCCGCGGCCTTGAAGGCCGATCGTTGCGACATCTATACCGATGTCGACGGCGTCTATACGACCGACCCCCGGATCGTGCCCAGGGCGAGACGGCTGGACAAGATCGCCTACGAGGAAATGCTGGAACTGGCGTCGGTCGGTGCCAAGGTATTGCAGACCCGCTCGGTCGAGCTGGCGATGAAGGAGCGGGTGCGGATCCAGGTGCTGTCGAGCTTCGTCGATGGTCCGGCGCCCTACGAGGACGGAACGGACAGCCTGCTCCCCGGCACGCTGGTGGTTGACGAGGACGAGATCGTGGAAAAGGAAATTGTCGCCGGGATCGCCTACTCGCGCGACGAGGCGAAAATCACCGTGCGCAAGGTGCCGGACCGGCCCGGAGTTGCGGCGGCGGTGTTCTGGCCGCTGTCCGAGGCGCACGTGAACGTCGACATGATCGTCCAGAGCACCGGCTCCGACGGCACCACCGACATGACCTTCACCGTCGGCAAGTCGGACCTGGCGCTGGCGATCCGGGTGCTGGAAGCGGCGCACGGCGACATCCAGTACGGCGAGATGCTGACCGATGCGGACGTGGCCAAGATCAGCGTGGTCGGTGTCGGCATGCGCAGCCATGCCGGGGTGGCGAGCACCATGTTCCGTACCCTTTCGGATCGCTCGATCAATATCCAGGTTATCTCCACCAGCGAGATCAAGGTCAGCGTGCTGATCGGCGCCGACTACACCGAACTCGCGGTTCGTGCCCTGCATAGTGCCTATGGCCTGGATGTCTCCTGACATGAATATCACCGACCCCGCCTACGTTGCCGCACGCGCCGAACTCGACCTCCTCTGGGCGCGGGGCACCGCGTTCCTCGGCAGCCGGGTGGCGATCCTCGGCGGCGCGATGAGCTGGGTCAGCGAGCGGAACCTGGTCTCGGCCATCTCCAATGCCGGCGGGTTCGGGGTGATCGCCTGCGGTGCGATGGGCCCGGCGCTGCTCGAGGCCGAGATCGCCGCCACCAAGGCACTCACCGACAAGCCGTTCGGCGTCAACCTGATCACCATGCATCCAAAGCTCGACGACCTGATCAAGGTCTGCGTCGCGGCAGGGGTGACCCACGTGGTCCTGGCCGGCGGCGTGCCGTCCGGCTCGGCGATGCGGGCGCTCAAGGATGGCGGCGCCAAGGTGATCGGCTTCGCGCCGGCGCTGGTGCTCGGCAAGCGGCTGATGAAGCTGGGCGCCGACGCGCTGGTGATCGAGGGCTCCGAGGCGGGCGGCCATATCGGGCCGGTCTCGCTGACCGTGCTGGCGCAGGAAGTGCTGCCGCATCTGCGCGACCTGCCGATCTTCGTAGCCGGTGGGCTCGGCCGTGGCGATGCGATCCTCGGGCTACTGGAAATGGGCGCCGCCGGAGCGCAGCTCGGCACCCGCTTCGCGGCATCCACCGAAAGCGTCGCGCATGCCCGGTTCAAACAGGCGTTCGTCCGCGCATCCGCCCGCGATGCGCTGCCGTCGGTGCAGCTCGACGAGCGTTTCCCGGTGATCCCGGTGCGCGGCCTGGTCAATGACGGCACCAAGCGGTTCCTGGTGCATCAGGCGGAGACGCTCCGCCGGTTCCAGAGCGGCGAGCTGACCAAGGAAGCGGCACAGCTCGATATCGAGCATTTCTGGGCCGGATCGCTCCGCCGCGCGGTGGTGGATGGCGATATTGAGGGCGGGTCGGTGATGGCGGGCCAGTCGGTCGGCATGGTGACGTCGATCCAGCCGATTGCCGAGATCCTCGAGGAGCTGGTCGGGCAGGCGGTGCAGGCCCTGATGCGGCGCCAGCCGCAGGGTGCGGGAACGGGTTTGCCGCAGCGGGTCGACGCAGCGTCTCCGCAGGCGGCTTGAACGGTCATGCGAAGGCCGCGCGTTTGAACAGGACCGGCACCGGATCCTGCTCTACTGTCCCGCCAACCGAGGCGGGACGATGACCACGATAGAACAGGCCGATCAGTCCCGACCCGGCATCGTCGATACCAGCAAGTTGCCTGTCGGGGCTGCCCTCAGGATGAAGCGCGAGCAGCTCGGCTGGATGCTGCCTGACGTCGCCGCCTGGCTTCGGATCAAGCTGTCGTATCTCGAGGCGCTGGAGAGCGGACAGGTCGGGAAGCTGCCCGGGAACACCTACGCGCTCGGCTTCCTGCGCGCCTATGCCGGCATGCTCGGCCTAGATGCCGAGGATATCTCCCGGCGGTTCCGGCACGAGACGAAGGACATCAACCGCAAGCCCGAGCTGGCCTTTCCCGCGCCGGTGCCGGAGCGGGGCGTTCCCGCCGGGGCGGTGCTGTTGCTGGGCGCGGTGCTGATCGCCGGCGCCTACGTCGCCTGGTACGAGTTCACCGGGCACGAGCAGGTCCAGCCGCACGACGTGCCGCCGGTGCCGACGGCGATGCTGCCCGGTGCCCCATCCAAGGTGCCCGCCGCTTCGCCCCAGGTGGCTACGGTCATGCCCGGACCAAATCAGGTTCCGTCGCCGCTGCCGCCGTCCGCCGCAGACGACGCGCCCGCGACGCAACCGCCCGTTTCAGCCGAGGCGTCCAGGCCGGCCATGGCCGAGCCGGTCCCGGCAGCACCTCCCGCGGCCAAGACTGTGCCACTACCCGCGCCGGTTCCGGTTGCGCCGCCCGCGGCCGCACCGGCCGTCGCACCGCCGCCCGCCGCCGTGACGGTCCCGGCCGGGATCCCCGGCCAGATCACCCTGAAGGCGCTGGCGACAAGCTGGGTGCAGGTGCGCCAGGTGGGCGGCAAGGTGCTGTACGACCATGTGCTGCAGCCGGGCGAAAGCTGGGCGGTACCGGCCGACGCGGGCGCGGTCACGCTGACGACCGGCAATGCCGGCGGCCTGACGCTGATGGCCGACGGCACCACCACCCCCGTCCTCGGCCGCAACGGCGCGGTCCGTCGCAACATCCCGCTCGACGCGTCCTCGATCCGGGATGGTTCGATCGCGACCGACTCCGTGGCACCCAAGGTGGCCAAGCCGGTTCCCGCGTCCAACTGAGCCCGACCTTCGGTGTGCTTGCAGGTGCACCGGTGGAACGCCATGTCGTTCATGTCACGGCAGCGGCACTGGCTCTGGTCAATCAGGCCCGATCCTGGCAGGAAGCGGGCTCGCGCATGGTGCCTTGTCGCCGACGCCGTGCAGCGAAGGCCCAGCGGCAGACGCCACACCGACGCCTGGACCTCGCTTGGATGGCCCGGGCGCGTCAGGGGAGCAGATCACATGAGCTACCGTCCGTATCAGCAGATCGAACGCCGCAAGTCGCGCCAGATCCATGTCGGGCGCGTGCCGGTCGGGGGCGATGCGCCGATCACCGTGCAGACCATGACCAACACGCTCACCACCGACGCACAGGCGACGATCGCGCAGATCCGCCTGTCCGAGATCGCCGGCGTCGACATCGTCAGGGTGTCCTGCCCGGACGAGGAGAGCACCGCGGCCCTGGCCGAGATCGTTCGCGAAGTGAACGTCCCGATCGTGGCCGACATCCATTTCCATTATAAGCGCGCGATCGAGGCCGCCCGTGCGGGTGCCGCCTGCCTGCGCATCAATCCCGGCAATATCGGCTCGCCCGAGCGGGTCCGCGAAGTGGTGAATGCCGCCCGCGAGCATGGCTGCTCGATCCGCATCGGCGTGAATGCCGGCTCGCTGGAGCGGCACCTGCTGGAGAAGTACGGCGAGCCGAACCCCGAGGCGCTGGTCGAGAGCGCGCTCGAGCACGCCAAGATCCTGCAGGATCTCGATTTCCACGAGTTCAAGATCAGCGTGAAGGCGTCCGACGTGTTCATGGCGGTCGCCGCCTACCAGCAGCTCGCCGACGTGTGCGACCATCCGCTGCATATCGGCATCACCGAAGCCGGCGGAAAGCGCGCCGGCACCGTGAAGAGCTCGATCGGCCTCGGCAACCTGCTCTGGGCCGGGATCGGTGACACCATGCGTGTCTCGCTGTCGGCCGAGCCCGCCGAGGAGGTCCATGTCGGCTGGGACATCCTGAAGTCGCTGGGCATCCGCCATCGCGGCGTGAAGATCATTTCCTGCCCGTCCTGTGCCCGCCAGGGCTTCAACGTCATCCAGACGGTGGCCACTCTCGAGGAGCGGCTCGCGCATATCGAGACGCCGATCACCCTGTCGATCATCGGCTGCGTGGTGAACGGGCCCGGCGAGGCGCTGATGACCGATATCGGCGTGACCGGCGGCGGCTCCGGCCGTCACATGGTCTATGCGTCCGGCAAGCAGGACCACACCATGCCCGCCGAGGCGATGGTCGAGCACATCGTCGAGCTGGTGACCGAGAAGGCCGCGATATTCCAGGCCGAGATCGATGCCAAGAAGGCCCTCGATGCCGCGGCGGCCTCGCGCGTCTCGGCGGTCCTGGCCGCGGAATAGCAGAAAGCCGGTCATGGACGCCCTGCAGCCGGTACGCGGCACCCGCGACCTCATCGGCGAGGATCAGCGCAGGCATGCGCACGTCGTCGACACTGCCCGCCGCATTGCCGGACTGTATGGCTTCGACGAGTGGAGCATGCCGATCTTCGAGGATACGCGGGTGTTCTCGCGCAGCCTCGGCGAGACCTCCGACGTCGTGTCCAAGGAGATGTACAGCTTCACAGACCGGGGCGGCGACGGCATCACCCTGCGTCCCGAGGGTACTGCCGGGGTCTGCCGCGCGCTGGTCAGCAACGGGTTGACCCAGTCGCTGCCGCAGAAGGTGTTCTATGCCGGCCCGATGTTCCGCTACGAGCGGCCGCAGAAGGGCCGCTACCGGCAGTTCCACCAGATCGGCGCGGAGCTGATCGGCCCCGGCGAGCCGCTGGCCGACGCGGAGGCGATCGCCCTCGGGCGCGACATCCTGGCGGCGCTGGGCATCGTCGACCAGACCGTGCTGGAGCTGAACACGCTCGGCGACGCCGAAAGCCGGGATTCGTGGCGCCAGGCACTGGTCGGGTATTTCACCGAGATGAGCGGGCAGCTTTCCGAGGACAGCCGCGCCCGCCTGGAGCGCAATCCACTGCGCATCCTGGACAGCAAGTCGCCGTCCGACCAGGCGCTGGTGGCCGATGCGCCGCTGATCGAGGCGTTCCTCACGCCGGCGGCCCGCACGTTCTGGGACGGGCTGCGGTCCGCGCTGGACGGGTTCGGGGTGGCCTACCGGGTCAACCCGCGCATCGTTCGCGGCCTTGACTATTACAGCCACACCGCCTTCGAGTTCGTGACCACCAACCTCGGCGCGCAGGGCACCGTGCTGGCCGGTGGGCGATACGACGGCCTGGTGGCCGACATGGGCGGCCCGCCGACACCGGCGATCGGCTGGGCAGCCGGGATCGAGCGGCTGTCGATGCTGCTGCCGGCCTCGCCGATAGCCGCGGTGCCGGTCGCGGTGGTGCCGGTGGGCGACGCGGCACTTCCGGCGGCGGTGGATGTGATGCAGGCGCTGCGACAGGCCGGCATCCGGACCGAGATGAGCTACCGCGGCAATGTCAAGCGCCGCATGGAGCGCGCCAACCGGATCGGCGCCGGCTTCGCGGTGATCCTTGGCGAGGAGGAGGTGGCGCGCGGTGTCGCCCAGGTGAAGGATCTGGCCCAGGGCACGCAGCAGGAGGTGGCGCTCGGCGCCGTCGCCGCGCACATCGCATCCGTCCGACCGGCATAAGATCGCACCATGAGTTTCGATGACCGGCTCGATCGCATCGTCGGGCGATCCGACGAGCTGCAGAACATGCTGTCGAGCGTCCTGTCCGGCGACGCCTTCAACAAGGCCTCGCGCGAATATGCCGACCTGGGTTCGCTGGTCGAGCGGATCGGCGCCCTGCGTCAGGCCGAGCAGGACGCGCGCGACGCCGAGGCTATGATGGCCGATCCGGACATGCGCGAGTTGGCCCAGGCCGAGCTCGACGGACTTCGCGAGCGGCTGCCGGGGCTGCGGCACGAGATCCGGCTGGCCCTGCTGCCGAAGGACGAGGCGGACGCCCGCAGTGCCATCCTGGAGATCCGTCCGGCCGCCGGCGGCGACGAGGCCGGGCTGTTCGCGGCCGAGCTGTTCGACGCCTATAGGCGGTTTTCGGACCTGCATGGCTGGCGCTTCGAGATCCTGGAGTTCGACGAGAGCGAGCTCGGCGGGCTGCGCGGCGCGATCGCCAACATCAACGGGCGCGACGTCTTCGCCCGGCTGAAATACGAAAGCGGCGTGCATCGTGTGCAGCGCGTGCCGACCACGGAGACGCAAGGGCGCATCCATACCTCGACCATCACCGTGGCGGTGCTGCCGGAGGCGGAGGAGGTCGACGTTACGGTGAACGAGAGCGACCTGCGCATTGATGTCTATCGCGCGTCCGGTGCCGGCGGCCAGCACGTCAACAAGACCGAGAGCGCGGTGCGCATCACCCATCTGCCGACCGGCATCGTGGTCGCGATGCAGGAAGAGCGCAGCCAGCACAAGAACCGCGCCAAGGCGATGAAGATCCTGCGCGCCCGGCTGTATGAAGCGCAGCGTGCGCAACTGCATTCCACGCGCGCCGCCGATCGGAAAAGCCAGGTCGGCACCGGCGATCGCAGCGAGCGGATCCGCACCTATAATTTCCCGCAGGGTCGGGTATCGGATCATCGCATCAACATGACGCTCTACAAGATCGACCGCGTCATGCAGGGCGAGTTCGACGAGTTCATCGATGCGCTCACGTCGGAGGAGCAGGCGGCTCGACTGGCCCAGGAAGACTGAGACCAACCAGGCGTCACGCTTCGGCAGGGGCTTTCATCGCGCTTGATGCGCCGAGGCGCATCCGGAACCAGCGATCGGCAGGCGACGACAGAAGCCGGTCGACCAGCCGGCCAAGGCACGGGTCAGGTAGATCTCGTGCAACGCTTTCCGTCAGGAGCAGCATGCTTCCGCTTCCGAGCATTCGATAGACAGCGTCCTCCCACAGGAAAAACCCGGCAAGGCAGGCCGTCGCGAGATATCCGGCTGCCATGGCAAGACGGCTATCGTCTCGACCCGGCATTTTCGAGACCAGCAATGCCTTGCAGACGCCCATCGAGATTGCGGAGATCCCGGGAAGATAGGCTTTCTCCCGCCAGATTTCGGAGCATGTGCGATGACGTGCAGTAGAAGCGGCAACGAAAGTGCCAGTGCTGCAAACAGGATCGTCTGTAACATCCAGTATCGCCCAACCAGCAGGCATACCAGCGGGAAGCCGAGATGGAACACCTCCTCGACCGACAGCGACCACGTCACGTCCCATCCACCCGGCAGGGAGCCGGTGTGTCCTTCATACCAGTTCAGGTGGAATGCGAATGCCGCCAGGATAGCGCGTGGCAATGACTGGTCGGCACGGGTGATCACGTAGTTGGACACCCCGCTTGGATCGAGCGATGCGAGAACCGCGACGAGCAGGACAAGACACGGAAGAATCCGTGCCGCACGCCGGATATAGAAAATCCTCGGATCGAGACGAGCGAGGCTGGTCCAGCGCCTGATCGAGTTGGTTGCGATCAGGAAGCCGGAGACGACGAAGAAAACGAACACCGCTTCGTAGCCGTCCGAGCTTAGCCCGATCAGGAATCGCTTCGGCAGGATTGCCGACAGGCTGGTCTGCATCACCGGGATCCTGAGGGACGTGTGATGGATGACGACCAGAACGATCGAGATCCCGCGGATGAGGTCGATCCCCACGTTCCTGCCGGCAGGATGGTCGGTTCCAGGCGGGCGAAACGACATGAGTGGCCTTGGGGATCGGACGACAGGCGACAGTGATCACATCGACGGGCCCGCACGTCCAACGGTCATTGGACAATCGCCTCCGCGTCTGCAACCAGCATTACGCGGCCCTGGATCGGGCCGGTCGCTACCTGATCGGAGTTCGGCGTGATCACGCTTGCCGCCATTGCTGCCGGGTTCTGCCTGTTCACGACGATGGTGCATCTGGTGAGCCTGGCGGTCGTCAGCGTCAGGTGCCGCGAGCGGCCGGACCGGCTCGCCGCCTCCGCGGGTGCGCCTCCGGTGACGATCATCCGGCCGGTCTGCCGCATCGACAACTTCGAGCGCGAGACGCTGGCCTCCACCTTCGCGCTCGACTATCCGGACTACGAGATCGTCTTCTGCGTGGCACGCGCCGACGATCCGGTCGCCGCCATCGTCCACGAGCTCATGGCCGAACATCCCGGTGTCCCGGCGCGGCTGCTGGTCGGCGAGGACCGGCGCAGCTCGAACCCCAAGCTGAACAACGTGCTCAAGGGATGGGATGCCGCCCGCCATCGCTGGATCATCATGGCCGACAGCAACGTGCTGATGCCGCCCGACTACGTGCAGCGCCTGATGCGGCGCTGGCGGCGGGATACCGGGCTGGTCTGTTCGATGCCGATCGGCTCGCGGCCCGGCAATTTCTGGGCGTCGCTCGAATGCGCGTTCCTCAACACCTTCGAGGCGCGCTGGCAGTATGTCGGCGAGACCCTCGGGTTCGGCTTCGCCCAGGGCAAGAGCATGCTGTTCGAGCGCGGCGTGGTCGATCGCGCGGGCGGGTTGCTGAGGGCGCTCGGCAGCGAGGCGGCCGAGGATGCGGCGTTCACCAGGCTGATCCACGAAGCCGGCCTGCGCGTGCACCTGGTCGATACACCGTTCGAGCAGCCGCTCGGATGCCGGACGTTCGCCGAGGTCTGGGGCAGGCAGCGCCGGTGGGCGACGCTTCGGCGCACGACCTTCCCGCTCATGTTCGCGCCCGAGATCCTGACCGGCGCCTTGTTCCCGATCCTGGCCGGGATCTACGCGGCGCGAGCCGACGGCCATAGCGAGACGCTGGCGGTGGGCCTGCTCTGTGTCCTGTGGTTCGGTGCCGAGGCCCTGCTGGCGCGGTCGGCGGGGTGGCATTTCCCGGCGCGGATGCTGCTCGCCTGCGTCGTGAGGGATGCGCTCGTGCCGGCACTCTGGGTCGAGGGCTGGCTACGCCATGAGTTCAACTGGCGCGGCAACGAGATGGATAGCCGCCGGCCGCACGGCGATGAGGTCGATGCCGGCTGAGGAAGCGCCGGTGCCTATGAAACCGGTGCGGCGCAGGACGAGGAACGACCGGGCTGGATATCGACGGCGGTCGGGTCGGTCGGGTCGGCCAGGTAGAACAGGCTGAAATTCTCGGCACTCAGGGCGGCGAATACATGGCCCTCCGGCTGGTGCAGCACGCCCTGGCCACTGACCTCGTGGATTTCCGGCGCGCCGGCATGGTTGCGGATGGTGATCTCGCCGCACAGCACGTACTGGTGCGCGGTACCCTGGCCGGCGACGTCCGCGACTTCGACCGGCATGCTGGCCTGGGTGGTGCGGTCGTCGAGCCGGAATGTGCCGACCAGCGTGCCATCGACGTAGAGACGACTGATTTCGCTGATCTCCTGGCTCGCCTTGCCATCCACCACGGTGAACCCGACGGCGTGTGCGTCGCCGAGGAGCAGCCGCAGGCAGACCAGCGGGCCCAGGACGAGAATCGAGCGGAGGTGAGGATGTCGCATCATGAGATCGCCAGGATAGTTCAGCCTTGAGCTAAGGAGGATCAACATGACGCAGCGATTGGCAAGCGATCTCCTGGCCGAGGCGGAGCGTGCACTGGCGGATGCGGGGATCGGCCAGCCGCGGCGGGAGGCACGGTGGCTGCTCGCGCACGCACTCGGTCTGGAGCCGGCCGGGCTGCTGGGGCTGGGCCGTCACGCACCGGTCGAGGCCGACGCGTTCGTGCAGCTGGTGCGACGGCGTTCCGCACGCGTGCCGCTCGCCTACCTCACCGGGCGGCAGGGCTTCTGGACCCTGGACCTGGCCGTGTCGGACGCCACGCTGATCCCGCGGGCAGACAGCGAGACGCTGATCGAGGCGCTGCTGCAGGCGAGGCAGGACCGCGGCCAAGTGCGCCGCATCCTCGATCTCGGCACCGGCACCGGCTGCCTGCTCCTGGCAGCACTGGCCGAATATCCGCAGGCCTGGGGGGTCGGCATGGACCTGTCCGAGGCGGCGGCCAGGCTTGCGTCGCGGAATGCCGCCGGCAACGCGCTGGCGGACCGCAGCGCCTTCCTGTGCGGCGACTGGGCCGATGCTGTCGGACTGCCGGGCGGGGGGTTCGACGTCGTCCTGAGCAACCCGCCTTATATCCCGCATGACGATATCGCGACCCTGATGCCAGAGGTGGCGGTACACGAGCCGATGCAGGCGCTCGACGGCGGCGATGACGGGCTGGCGGCCTACCGGCTGCTGATGCCGATCCTGGCACGGCTGTTGGCCCCGGCCGGCCTCGCGGTGCTGGAGATCGGGATCGGTCAGGCAACTGACGTTTCACGGCTTGGAACGGAGGCCGGACTGGCAACCGTTGCAGTCCGCGCGGACCTTGGCGGAGTCGACCGGGCCGTGCTGCTCACCCGGACCTCGTAAAAAAGGTTTGGCAGGGACCGTGTCCATCGCTACGGTCCCGATCGCGCCATGCCGGGCATGACGATTCCTGTCACCTTAATCAACATGAACGATACGGGATCGCTGGCGTGCGCCGCCGGTGGGTAGACTGGTCAGATGACGGACGATCCCCTGGATCGTCTGTGGACCGGTCGCCGGGCCGGCCAACTGGCAGACGACACGGCGCCATGGGGCGCCACGGGCAGCCATGGGACCATCCTGGCTCGGGCCGCCTGCTCCCAAGGATCGGACAGCGTACGGGGTAACCATCCCCACGGTATTCGGGCGTCCGGAACCGCGATCAGGAAAGTGCTGTGACAAACTAATGAACATGAAACGCATGCGTGGCCGCAACCATCGTCCGGGAGGCGGCGGCAGTGGCGGCAGCACCCCGATCCGCCACAATACCGGGCAGATCCCGCTCAACCGGAACCATGTCTTCGACAGCAATGGTCCCGACCTGCGCATCCGGGGTACGGCCCAGCAGCTTTTCGAGAAGTATCTGCAGCTCGGTCGCGACGCGACCAGCTCGGGCGACCGGGTCATGGCGGAAGGATACTTCCAGCATGCGGAACATTATTTCCGCATCCTGAACGCGATCGCCCAGGCGACGCAGCAGAGCCAGGCCAACCAGCAGCAGCCGCATCACAACCAGCGGAACAACCGCCAGCACTCCGAGGGCGGCGAGCAGCAGGACGATCGCAACGGTGGCGAGCAGCCGCCGATGGCGAACGGTCCGGCCGAGCAGGTGATGCAAGAGGAACATCGGTCCCAGCCCGAGTTCTCGTCCGCCGACAACTAGAGCCGTCCCCGATCGTGCCGCGGCTCGATCGGGACCGCGGGCTGGACCGACGGGCTGGGGATTGTGTCCGTGTCGCCTCGGCCGGACAGTCCTAGCCCGGCGATCTCCCGGGGAACGGGGTATCCGGGCGCATCGGAGCGGCTGGCCCGCCAGCGGCGTCTTCCATCATGATGCGTGTCTGGGGCAGTGCGTCCGGACAGGTCGTCTGCAGGAACAGCAGCATCCTCTCCCGCACGAAGCAGCGCAGGTCCCAGGTCTGGGGGGCGTTGCGGCCGCTGACCAGCATGCGCAGCTCGACCGTGTCCTGCTTCATGTCGCTGACCTGCAGGTTCACCACGTTGCCGTCCCAAAGCGGGGTCTCCAGCACGATCTCGTTGAGGTGCGTGCGCAGCAGGTCCACCGGCACCCGGTAGTCGAGATAGAAGAACACCGATCCGATCAGCGACGCCGACTGGTGGGTCCAGTTCTGGAACGGCTTCTCCAGGAAGTAGGCGATCGGCAGGATCATCCGGCGCCAGTCCCAGAGCCGGACCACCACGTAGGTCGAGGTGATCTCCTCGATCCAGCCCCATTCGCCCTCGACGATCACCGCGTCCTCGATCCGGATCGGCTGGGTGATGGCGATCTGCACGCCGGCGATCAGGTTGGTGAGCAGCGGCCTGGCGGCGAGACCGACCACCAGCGAGGCTGCGCCGGCGGAGGCGAACAGGCTCAGCCCGTACTGCCGGACCGGTTCGAAGGTCATCAGCGCGGCCGAGATGGTGAACACGAACAACAGCAGGTCGGCGGCGCGTTTCAGGATGCGTATCTGCGTGACGTGCTTGCGCGCCAGCAGGTCGTCCCCCTCGCCGGTCTCGAAGCGGGCCAGGTAGAGCGTTGCGGACACCCTGATGGCGAGCGCCGCGGTCCAGCCGAGCAGAAGCACGAATGCCACCAGCAGGACCTGTCCCAGCGTGGTGAAGGCCCGGGACGACAGGCCGGCGGCAGGCAGCGACGACCCGACCGCGACCACGACCACCAGCACCCGCAACGGCCGCCGGACCTCGGTCGCGAAGGTGCGGAAGAACTCGCGCCTGGGACCGGGTATGCGCAGGAACAGGTTCACCAGCACCCGGCTGCCGAACAAGGCGAGGCCGCCGGCCAGGATCAGGACCAGCGCGGATGCCAGGGGCGCCGGGGCCCAGTCGAACCAGTCGTGAACGGTGCCGATGATGTCGAGGAAATGGTGTCGCATAAGTCTCCGATGCTTGAACTGGTGAGTGCCTGGCCAGCGCCGTGCCATGTCGACCAGGCCGGGCCAACCTCCGGACCCGAGCCCGGCGCCGTTGACTTGACCCTGCCATCTTTGTATCCCACCGCTCCCGGCGCGATGGCGGCGTAGCTCAGCGGTAGAGCAGGAGAATCATAATCTCTTGGTCGGCGGTTCAAATCCGTCCGCCGCTACCAACGTGCCGGGTTCTTATCAGACACTTACCCGATAATGCTGCGCCGCACCATTGGTGCGTTTAGCAGTCGAGAATTTTCGGTTTAGCACTCGGCGTTCTGTTCATGTTCCGTTGCTGGTGCCGCTCCACCTTGCGGGCTGCACCCTTGGCACGGGTCTTCTGCTCGGCCTCACGGACGTATCGGCTGACCATGTTCGAGGTCGTGTGGCCGGTCACCGACATGATCTCGCGCTCACTGCACCCGGCCTCGGCCATCCATCGCGCGGCCGTGGCTCGGAGCCCATGGGTAACTAGGCCCTCCAGTCCAGCGTCCTTGATCGCCTTCGCCATCAGGTGCCGGAAATGGTCGAGCATCCACGGCTTGCCGTCCGGTCTGGTTAGGATGGTGGTGGCCGTCTTCGGTGCCGAAGAGAGGGCGACCCGGGCCCGGGCGTGCAGCGGCACCCAGACCTTCGCGCCGGTCTTCAGCTGCACGACCTCAACCGCGGAGCCGTCGAAGGCGGCCCAGGTCATCGCCACAAGGTCCTGGCCGCGTTGACCAGTCCCAACCGCCAGCAGGATCGCTAGACGGACCTGCGCGGGCGTTGTCTCGGCGTTGAGCACCTGGTCGAGCTCGACGTCGGTCCAGGACCGATATCCGACACCCGTCTTCAGCCGCTTCGGTCGTAGAGCAGGGTTGTCTTTCCGCCAGCCGCGGTCGACCGCCCAGCTCAGAAGTAGCGACAGGACCGCGACCATTCGGTTAGCCCGGCTCGGCGTCTTGACCGGAGGCGCACCTTCCACGCTCGGCTTGAAGGCGTACCTGTCTCGCAGGGCGAACACGAATTCGCGCGGCAGCGTCTTGACCGGCAGGTGGCCGAACAACCCCTCGAGCGGCTTCATCGCCTTCTCGTAGTCGCGCTTCGTGCTCGCCTGCTTCTCCGACCACTCCGGCGACTTGCGGTAGGCAATGATCAGCGCCCGCATCGACCCCGGCAGAACGCCGGCTGCGGTGGCTGCCTTGGCGTCAGCTGCCTGGGCGGCCGCATGCATGTCCTCATACGCTCGTAGGAACGCCGGCTCACCCGGGTAGCCCGGGATGCGCCGCCGCAGCTTGCCACGGCGGTAGTAATAGTAGATCCGACCTTTGACCGCGATTGCGTCGAGGTATGGGAGATCGATCAGCGCCATCTAACCAAGCGCTCGCAACCACTCGTTTCCAGACTCTGCCGGTAGCCGACCAGCGAGCCGCTCAACGTAAGTATCCAGGTCGTCGATCAGCCACGCCTTTCGGCCAGGCGTCAACCGGAATGGCTGGGGCGCCCGATGCGCGCTCACCTCGATGCGCCAGGTCGACACGCTCAGGCTGACATAGCTGGCAGCCAACTCTTCGCTCAGCGCGCGCGGCCAGCCTGGCAGGCGATCAGCCATCGCACCGATCCTCCTCGCACTCGCAGCTATAGTGGTCGATCGCGGCGAATCGGTCGGCCTGGGTGCGCGACGTGATGTCGAAGCCCGCCTGGTGCAGCTCGTTCAGGATCAGGCTCGCGTCGTGGGCGGTGTGGCCGCTGGCTTGGATCAGTGCGGCGACGCGGGGATCGGGTGTGGTCATGGCCATTTCCCCGGCACACGGAGGCGAGTGCCCGCGTCGTAAGCGCCCATGACTGCGAAGAAGATGGCGAGATTCCACCACCACTGCATTCCCGGGAACGCATGGTCGACACACCAAGCAATCGCGGTTCCGCCGCTTATTCGCAGGACGGCGCTTGCTACTCTGCGAGAGGTCATGCGCCGGGCTCCCCATCCTGGCCGGTCGTGGCTGGTGGCGCGGGCACCTTTTGTCTCGGCATCCAATGCGTCCAACCGTGCCCTCTGATTTCGGCCATTGCATAAGCGGGCGATACGAAGTCCGTCAGATTGCTCCCAACCCAAATCAACGAATGGTCATCGGGACACGTCTCGATCGGCCGCCACCCGCTCGGCGCAGCGGCGTCGGCTGCGGTGCGTGTGTTCCACATTGCTACCGGCGAACAAACATCGGTTCCGGCGCACTTCATTGGATCACCAGAACAAGTCGCCTGAGCGGTTCCGTTGAAACGGAACGTCTTTGCTAGGGAACCGCAGAAGGGGCAGGGCAGGAGCGCCACCCTCGGATCGGGCGCGGTCATGGCGTTACCTCGCGAGAAGATTGATTATCGAATGTAAGGTTCATTCTGCCGCAGCCTTCATCGGGGCTTGATCAAGAGCGTGCACATTGTTCGCCTGCGCCAAAAGGCGAGCCATTCGTTTTGGAACCGAGTTTCCAATCAGGAACATCGTCTCGGTCTTTGTCAGCCGGCGGCGAACACCGTCGATCTCGATCCACTCCGGCATCGAGAGTTCGTGGGCACGCGCCGCCTCCATCGGATCGAGCATCCGCATGCCGATGTCCTGGACGACACAGGGCGTTCCGCCGATCGTGGTCGTGACGACGCCGAACCGCGCCTTGGTCGACAGGGTGTCGAGCGGATCGTTTGCAGCCTGCGAGACGCCGCCTTGGCTGTAGTATTTGGTCATGAAGGCCGCGACGCAGGACACGTGCGTGCCGCCGCCGGCCGTCAGCGTCGGTACGGGTGCCTCGACATCGTTCGCCGTGCTCGTGCCTCGATGATGCGCCAGGAAGGCACCTGCGATCTGCTGCTGCGATCCCACAGTCGTCAGGGTCGATACCGGCGCATCCATGCGTACGCCGATCGCATTGAGGTTGTGCTGCGCCATCCATGCGGCGACCAGCGCATGCTTAGCGCCGCCGGCGACCTGCGTGCCGATCGGCTCATCGATGTCGAGTGCTCTCGGTGCCTGGCCAGATCGCTCGCCGTAACCGGTCTGGGCCATGAAGGCGGCGGTCAGGCCGATTGGGATCGCGCACCCCGCCCGCTTGCTGTGGCCGTTCGCAGTGACGGTCGCCAGCGGCTCTCGCACGTCGATGCCGGTAGAGTTTTGCCGGAACTTGGTCACATGCGGCGCGACAAGCGCCATCTCGCCGCGGTGCGCCGTCGTCACCGTGCGCAGTGGATCCGCCAGATCATAGATCCGCGGTGCGCCGGTATGAGTGATCGGCATCAGGAACGGGTTCGCATTATTCAGCACGAACTTCGCCATGCCGACCGCGATCCGCCGGTGGGTCGCATCTGCCAGCGGCTTCTTCCGCTCGAAGATGCTCGGCATCGGGATCGACCAGTCGATGATCGTGTGCGCGCCGACCCATGGCTCGAGCCCAAGTGCCGCAGCCTGGTCGCGAGGCGCATGCGTCCGGACTGGCCAGTCGATCGCGGCACCGTCGCAGCGCGCGACCGCGAACCAGCGGCGCCGACTAGTCGGCACGCCGAAGTCCGCGCAGCACAGGTCTCGATCCTCGTACGCATACCCGAGCTTGCGAATGGAGGAGACGAGATGCCGGAACGAGCGGCCCAGGTTCTTCGGATCCCGGCCGAGCTGCTGCTCGCGGACGGGCACGCGCTCGCCCTTCGCTGCGACCGAGCCGTCCATCTTGATGACGCGCCCCGTGGCCTTGTCGCGCTTGGCGATCAGCGGACCCCAGCCGCGAATCTCGCGGACGTTCTCCATCATCAGCACCGTGGGACGCATCTTGCCCATCCAGCGCAGCACCTGCCAGGGCAGCGACCGAACGCGGGCGCTGCGCGGTGCGCCGCCCTTGGCGACCGAGTGGTCCCGGCAATCGGGCGATGCCCACAGGATCTTCACCCTGCGGCCACCGGTGGCCTGGATCGGATCGACGTCGAAAATATCACCCTTCACATGCTTCGTGTGGGGGTGCACCGCGGCATGTGCTGCCAGTGCGACCGGGTTGTGGTTGTTCGCCACATGGACCGGGCACCCGGCCTCCTCCAGGCCGTCACACGCGCCGCCACGACCGGCGAACAGCACGACAGTGATCGCGGCATCCAACTCCCATTGCGGGAATATCCGTTTGGACTTTTGGTCGCGACTACGGTTGCTCATGCGCCCAAATCCCGAGAATTATCCGTATCGGGCGTTGTTGCTTTCGCAATCTGCGCAGTGATCGGGCTCGCAAGAGTCTTCCACGGATTGCTTTCCGCGCCCGATCCAGCGCATCCGCTCGCATGTTGAAAGTCCTCCATCACGCGAGAAACGATCTGCGGACGCCTGCAAATCCGGCAGCGAAGGTAATCGCCATCAAGCTCCCAGCGCGTCCCGAACTTTATGAGCTCCGGCTTGCTCATCCCCCGGCGCTCCCGTCATCGCTGGTCGGGGCAATGGGCCAATAATGTTCACACCCACGGTTAGTAATGTGGTGAAAATCGGACCATGACTGCCAATTCGAGGGACGCGTCCCCGATGCCTCATTGCGGTAGCAAGTCGAGCGGATCGGGCACGCGTTGTCCGCACACATGGATATGTCAGGCATCAGGCGCTCCCGTCATCGCTGGTGGGTGGGGTGGTGATCAGGGCGCGGATGGTATGGAGCGCATGGTCTGCTGTGAATGGACCATCGTTGCACAAACCTTCCCATGTTGCTGTTTTCCATGATCCCCACGGCGCGAAGTAGCAGTCTATGATTTCCTTGACGCGCTTTACGTCAACCTCACAGATCGCCGCTGCGCTGTCTGTGGTGGGTGCCTGGGGAGGGTGGGTGTAGAGCGAGATCACGGCCTCACCTTCCAACTGCCATTCTGCGGCTGTGATCGGATCGGTCGTGAAACTGTCCGCGTCCACTTCGGCATCTTCCAGCGTCCATGCGTAAGGCTTCTCCACGCTCGCGACTTCCTGCGCTGGCGATGCTGCCACCGTCTCTGCGGAGCGGGCGGCGTCGATGGCGGCGTCTAAGTCCTTTGCGTAATCGGATGGTGTGCGTCCAACCATCACTCCGAAGCCTGGGACGCCTTGATAGATAATCCGGTTATCACGCAGCCAACGATACCGAGCCGCATCCCGCACCACCGCATCGTCCGGCGCCGGGGAAGTGGCAGCGATCAGGGTTTGCTTCGGGCGCCAAGCCATGACCTCGCGCACTTGATCAACACACCAGCCCGCGTCGGGATGATAAGCGCAATCACAAATGATCGTGGACAGTCCTTCCCGGCCCGGAGCCAGGACCTCGACCACGGTGCCGTCCGCTGGAGCATCACGCAGATCGAGCCAGTCCGGCGCTGGGGGAGTGGCGGGATAGGCTGCGGCCATTTCGTGAAATACCGCGGTCATCAAGTTTTTGGCCCAGTCCGGC
Organism: Lichenicola cladoniae; assembly: GCF_013201075.1. NCBI lineage: Bacteria > Pseudomonadati > Pseudomonadota > Alphaproteobacteria > Acetobacterales > Acetobacteraceae > Lichenicola > Lichenicola cladoniae. The sequence goes on from NZ_CP053708.1 coordinate 1,459,497, forward strand.
ACTTCAGCCCATGTGATTACGTTTGCATTACTTGATGCGTAGTCAAATGCAGGAGCTACCCTTTCATAAGTCTCATGAAAGAGTTGTGCTCGCGCCGCCGCTTCAATCCGTTCCTGCTCGGTCATGGTGTTTTCTCCGGCTTGGTGCTGGTGATCAGGGCGCGGGCGCGGGTTCGAATGCTTTGTGCCAACCATGCAGCGGCTTCTTGATACGGCTTGCGTGGGCTTTCGGCTATCATTCGGTCGCACATGCGCGCCGCTTCCTCGAAGGCCTCCGCACGGATCGCCGCTCGCGTGTCGGGCGCCTGGGGAGGGTGGGCGCGCAATGCTGTGCACTCAGGTCCATTGCACGGCTCGTTGTTGTAGAAGCCTGTTCCGTCGCAAATCCAGCAGTTGCGCGCTGCGTCTTCCAGCGTCGGCCCATGCAGATCGGGCGAGGTGATGGTAGCCAATGCTGCGTCCCGACTAGATTTCCAGTCTTCAGTCTCACGCTCTCCGCTCGGGTATTCACTGTTATATCCCTCGCCAGAAGCTTCCCATCCAGCAAGGTATGCCGCTTCAAGCGCCGTCATCATCTCATCAGCCATAATTACCACCACCCAATCTGCGCGCGGCGTGCGCGCCTGTTGCGCCAGTAGAGGGCGATGTCGCGGATCATACTGATCAGCATTATGGCGATGCACTCCGAGACGACTGTCTATCGAAGAGCGACGCCTGCGCTGGGGCGATTGCGGGCGGTGCTGAACGGCGGCGCCAGCCTGGCGCGGCCAAGTCGATCGCGGTCAGCAGCTGGTCCATTCCCGGCCAGTCTTCAAACTCGTCCTTGATGGCTTCTCCGCGCAGGAGAGAGCCCGCACCGTATTCACTCCATGCCATGACGATCGCGCTGTTGATCACACACCCGTTTGGCTCGAGGCCGGCCGCGGCAAGAGCAGCGAGGACGCGATCGGCTTCCTCAATGGGAGTGCCAGCAGGCTCGGCGCCGAGCATCTGCTTATCGAGGACGCCGGCGATGACGTCGCGGGCGCATGGGCGGGCGTCACCTTCCTTCACGGCGCGCCCTCCTGCATTCCGCGGACTGCGCCATGGCGAGTTCTTGGGCTTTGCGAGCGGCTGCCAGCAGGATGGAAGCCTGCATATCGGCCGGCACGTGGGCCTCATCGAGCTGGCGCTTCAGGCCGTTGATCTGCGCCGACACGATCGCCTCGGCCTTAGCTGCCAGATCGCGCAGCCGCTCGTCGATTACAGGGTGCAGAGACCCGTCCGGCGCGGTCATGGAATCTTCCTCCGATCCGGGCCCGATCGCCGCTCAGTCTGGTCCCACGGCTTCTTCAGCATGCGGTGCCATTCCCAGGCGCAGAAAGCGTAGCCTGCAACTGCACCGATGAGCAGCCCGACCAGGATGCTCATGACCGGCCGCCCTGCAGCAGCTTGAAGCGCGGGTTGGCTCGCAGCGTGTCTGCCCCGTCTGACCGCTCGCACCGGTCGCTAAGCGCTAGGGCCGCGCTGAGTAACAACTTCGCTTCGGCCACGGCTGCCGCCACGCGCTCCGGTGCAGCGGCCGGATAGCTGAAGGCCTCCACGTCGGCACGGAGAGCGGACAGCCCGGCCGAGACCTGGATCCAATGCCGTGCGGCGATAGCGGCCTCGATGCTGACTAGGCGATCGGCAATATGCTCGTGGTGGCGCGTGGTTGGTGCATAGCGGGCGCTAAGGCAGCCGATGCGGTCGACACAGCCAAGGACGTCTGCCGTCGGCATTTGTGCGGCCAGGCGGCGCACGACGGGCCATTTGATGAGTGAAGCGTAAGCCATCGGGGAAACTCCGTTACTGGCGTTGGCGCATCCGTCGGTAAAACCGGCGGATTCGTCAGCGTCAGGCGCTGAGGAGTGTGCGGCGGAGGAAGCCGTTGCTGGCTCCCTCCGCTCCGTCCACCATCGGTCGTGCAACCAACCCGATGGAGACCTCTGTGACCAAGGAACCCGAAAAGCCGTCAACGCCCTTTAAGCCGAAGGGCGACAGTGTTCCCAAGCCGACGCCGGGCGGCATGGCCAACGATTCCAAGCCGGACAAAGACGGTCCGAGACGTCCAACTGGCACACAGCAGCCAGACCGGACGAAGTCTAAGAAGTAAGCGCGGCCTGCTATTAGCGCATCGAATAAGCCAACATCGCCAGCAGAGGCATGGACGCGAAGTTGATCCAGGCCACGCGCAAAAATCGCGCGCGGACCTTGATCAACGCGCTGTTCTGAACGATCGACAGGTTCGAACCGACTGCCAGACTCTCCAACAGCAGCAGTTCGCTCTTGTGCTCGTGGTCCAGGATCTGGAGCGGATTGAAGCTCGGCCAGCGCCAGGCATTCGTGACCCACAGCACTGCGATGCTCAAGGCTGCGGTGATGGTGATCGATGTCACCACGGTGACGGCGACGGCCGGCAGGTGTGTGGTCAAGGCTGCCGCGGCGAGGGCCACCCCGATTGTCACGCTCCAGCCGAGCAGGCTGGTTGCCTGCACCCGCAACCCATCCAGAGCCAGGCTCTGCTGTGTCAGGGTCATCTCGCCCTGACGAAATGCTTCTTTCGCGCGCCACAAGCGAAATGGAGCGCCGACCGCTCCAAGCTCCGGATCTGGCGGTGCGGGTGGCGGGGGCGGTATCTCGAGCATTGCAAAACTCTCCCGTGGCGCGTTTGGCCCATTCCTGAGGCAATTTATACGCCATGCTGTCGATCCTCCGGCCGTCGCGGGGTGCGGCGGTGTGAAGACTATGTGCGTGGACGCACTGGCCTGCAAGCATAAAAGTGCGCAGACGCACAACTTTCTACATGAGAAAGCCGGCGCCTCATGGAGGCCCGGCTTGGGACCGAATTCCGTTAAGCTAGAGCCACTGCAACCAGGACAGGTTCTTGAGCCCACCTGGCCATGCGAACAGCCTAATGACTGCCAGGTTGGACGCCTTCATGCGACCCTGCGCATGGCTACGCCGCTCGAATCCCAACATCCGCAATGGCGTCTAAAAAACGAGGCACTTGCCAGGGAGAACAGAATAGGAACAAACTCCTGTTATAGCGCCGCTCTCTAGAGGCGGCCTGGGAAGGGTGTCCATGCCAACCGGGAAGCCTACTGAAGGCGGCAGCAAGTGCCAGCCAATCACCTCAGGGCCTTCCATAACGCCTACGAAGGCTGGACCTGACGGCCGCTTCGACAATGTCGAAAGTAAGCGCCTGCTCCGGCTCCTCGAGGTCCCTCCACATGTCGACAAGAGCAACCTCCCTATTAGGATGCGGGCTTTGGGAAGACTTGCCAGAGCCTACCAGCTGAGATCTCTCTTTAAGGTCGTCCATTCCGACTGAGGCTGCGAATGCCTGCAGCTTGTCCAGGTTTGGACGCTCGAGCATTCCCGTTTTGCTTCTTTTGATCTTCGACAGGATATCGGGTCCGAGCCCAGCCGCCTTGGCTAGGGCGGTCTGGTTAAGCCCGGTCCGCTCGATCAACAGGCGCACGAAAGCCTGATCTTCCGTCTCACTCATATGTGCATTCTCGCACATACCTGGAACTCGGTCTCTTGCACAAAGCTGAAAGTGCTTCCAAGCACATTCTCAGCTTGACGATGTGCGCACGCGCACATAGATTGTGCGTATGAGCGATCTCCTTACTCCCTCTGATATTGAGCATCGAGCACGCGCTGCTGGTGTGACCATGCAGGCCGTGTGCGAGAGGGCTCGGATCGCTCCGAGCACCTTCACTCGGTGGAAGGCGCATAAGAGCGAACCCACGCTTGCTGTATACAAACGCCTTCATGCTGTCGTTGCTGGCCTGAGCCAGAAACAGCCAGCGAGCGCAGCATGACGATCGTCGAAGTGCGCCTGGAAGCCCTGCGTCTCGCGCGGGAGTTGGCGCCGCAATATGCGGACTATAAAGCATCGTTGGCCGCGATCTTTTCTCTCGCGGCCAACATCGAAGCCGCTTTACTCGGCGCCTCCGGTCTTTTGGTTTGCGTCGACGGCTTGGATGATCTCTTTGATGAGCTCCAGCTGGTAAGCGCGGTCTCCGCCGAGAACAAGCGTGTTAGCGTTGGCGATCTTCCCGTCGGCGACGGCGATGGAACGGGCCAAGGCCCAAATGAGGCCTTCCTTGGTATTGATGTCGAGTATCTGCAGGTTCCTGTTGCTGGAGTGAGCACCACAACAGTCGCCGATGGCGAGGGATCTGTCACGGCTCCCTCGCCGGGTTGCGCAGCATGACGCGCGCTACTCAAGTTGCCACCATTTGCGCGCTTGCCGGTTGCGTGCTTGTCGCGTTGAGGCATCGATCCTCTCTGCGCTCTGCACAAAGTTCTCAAGCTCAGCATCGATTCTTTGCTGCAGTGATGTCGTCGCTGGATTTCTGGGCATGTGATGATCGATATTTGCGCGAACCGATTCACAAAGTTCGGACAAGGACAGCCCCGGAAAGGCGCCCGTCGCCGCGAGCTCGGTCATGAGCGCGATGGTGACTGTCTTATTCACGAGCGCGGTAGCCAAAGCCGCTTCGGCAATTATCAGGGCCCTCTCGCCAACGTCCATAGTCTTCTCCATGGGTCGTGTTGCAACACTCATGGTGATGAAGGCGGAGTGGCTGTGCAAGCAGTCGCTCCGTGGGCCTGCAGCATGATCCCGATCCCGAACAACCCTCTCGTCGGCATTCTCAACGCGCTCGTGCTGTGCTTAGCGTTCTGGATTGTCGTCGCCGCAATCGTTTGGTGGGCACTGTGACGGCCCCGCTCAGTTGGGTCGGGAGGGCGGTGTCAGCGCCAGAACACGTCTCGCAGACGTTTGCAGTACCTCCGCAAGATCTAGGCACTGCTGTGGCGTCAAGATCACCTGGAGATGTCGTCCTCCGGCTCCTTCGTCTTCGGGACTTGCTATGTAATTCAGGCGAAGAACTGTTGCCACTCCAGCTGCAATCGCTACGGACCATCCCATGACTGGATTCGTCACGATGCGGCCTTTGGCGTCGAGATCGAACTTGTCGGACACGAAGTTCTCCGTGGTGGGTGTTGCAGTTCCCATGGTGAGCCGCGCGGGTCGGATCAGCAATGATCTGGCCCGCAGGACGGTCGTCTGATGCCCAGCACCGCCGAACGCTGGACACCGGAGCGCGACCAGGTTCTCCGCGAGCTATGGCACGCCAATCTCTCGACGCAGCTCATAGGCCAGCAGATGGGCGTGACGAAGAACTCGGTCATCGGCCGTTCGCATCGGCTCCAGCTGACCAGCCGGCCATCGCCGATCAGGGCCAGCTGGGGAGGCGCGCCGAAAGGCAGCATCACCCCGCAAGCCGGCCGAGTGGCTTTCGCTCCGGTGGCCGCGCCTACGCTGCCGGTCGCTCCAGCCGTTGTCCCCGAACCTAGACCAACTATCATGCCTGCGGCGTTGCCAAGCCCGGAACCGAAGCCGGCCCGGTCGCCTGTGGTTTTGCCAGCGCAGCAGGTCGCAGCACCCGCGTCGAGCCGTATGGCAAGCCTGCTGCCGGCTCCGAGGGGCCCAATCGCCCCGCCGAGCTCCTGCCAATGGCCGATGCACGGCTCGACCGGCCGCAGCATGATCAAGTGCGGGGCGGCTCCGGCTCCGGCGAAGCCATACTGCCTCGAGCACCTTGAGCGAGCGCATGTACGCGCGCCTCGGTCTCCCGGTGCTGACCAGTGACCGGACGTCCTGCAGCATCATGCCGTGCACGTCGCGCTTCCGGCGCGCGCGCATCGAGCATGAGCTGCAGGACCAAAGATATTGGGACCATGGTTCCGTATCGGGTTTCACCTCGCATCGCTGTTTCTCCACTGCAGTCTGTCGATCGCAAGACAGACCATGCTGTGGAGCTCGATCGTAATGTCGTTTTTCTCCCCCGAGATCTCGGAGCGTCGCTCCGTGACCAGTGAAGCCTGCGAAATGCGCCTCATCGTCCAGCAGGCTGTCGATACCCGGCGGTCCCTCGGCTATGACCGCGCCGTCGATGGCGCTGCCCGGGATCTCAACATGAAGCCCCGGCGTGTGCTCGCGATCTTGCGCAGCGAGATCAAGCGCGTCTGGGCCGACGAACTATCTGCAGCGCGACGCTGGTATCGCTTGAACGGCGACCGCCAGGCGCGACTGGACCATGAACAAGCGGCTCTTCGCCGAGCCCTGATCCAGGAATGGGAAAGCACATGGCCGAATGGCTGATGCGGCGACGAGTTCACAAGCTCCGAAGCTATGCAAATCGATTACTGAAGAAGGCAATCCGTCTGCGGACAAAGTCCGATGAGCTCACCTCGCGGGCGGCGGAGCTGGAGCGGGAAATGCAACGGTGCTGGTTAAATCCAGTGATCGACCGCAGGGGAGGATCGAGATGACTGTAAGAGGCATTCCAGCGTCCGGGGCTTGCGAGCAGGAGCGTTACGCTCACTGGCTCGACCTCGAAGAGGAGCTGGAGAAGCATCACGCTCCGGAAGCGCTCACCTCGGCCCTGTTCGACCTGGTTATGGGGAAATCCGCACGGACCCTTGATCGCGTGGGGGTCATCGGGACAATTAACACTGCTGTAAAGTCTCTGGGCAGCCAGGCAGCGTTCGCCAAAGCCGCGCACGTCTCACAACCGCATCTCAGCCTGATGCTAAGCGGCCAGCGCGACTTCAACGACCAGGTGCTCATTGCGGCGGGTATTCGCCGATACCGGGTCGACATCGAACGGTTCGACCTGATCGAGCAGCAGGCCCATCATGGCTGACGAGACGCCCGCCGAGGAGCATAACAGCGGATCATCCGTCGGCGGTATTGCTGCCGATCGGTTGCGCAGCATCATCGAGCGCGTTGAGCGGCTCGAAGAGGAGCGAAAAGCCCTCGGGTCCGACATCAAGGACATCTTCGCAGAGGCTAAGAGTGCTGGGTTCTCGGTGCCGACGATAAAACAAATCATCCGCATCCGGAAGCAGGAGCCAGCTGACGTCGAGGAACAGGAAACATTGCTCGACATCTACAAGCGCGCCTTGGGCCTATAGCGCCATGATTAAGCAAATGGAGTGGCGCCTGTGCCGGTCGTTTCCGACATATGAAGTGTCGGATTGTGGCGATCTGCGGCGCATTGCTGACCGCGACGTCAATCAACCTGGTCGAAGGCTGCGCGGGATGATCGACGCTGACGGCTACCTGCGATACTCAGTAACCGCGCACGACGGCTCAGGCCATACTGCCTTTGCGCATGTGTTGGTTGCAGAGGCCTTCCACGGGCCGAAACCTTCAGATTGCCATCAGGTGGCGCATAGAAACGGTTCAAGGCTGTTGAACACGCCGTCGAACTTGCGATGGGCAACCTGTAAAGAAAATCATGACGATAGAATCGTCCATCAGACAGACGCGGCAGGCTGCCGAAACGGCAGGGCTACGATAACTGATGACGATGTCAGGTTCATTCGTGTCCGATACAGAGAGATCAAGCTCAGGCGCCTACCTGTCAAAGAACTGGATGATCGTTTCGGTCTGTCCCGTTCGCAGGTCATAAGGATCGCCCGTGGACAGGCATGGAGTCACGTCACATGACCTACGTGATCACCTTCCGTCTGTCTGCTCCATTCCCGCTGCTCAACCAGCAGCACAGGATGCACTTCCGCCGATACAAGCAACTGCAGACCCGGATCATGCACGAGATCGCGGATGTAACGCGTGGGCGCCGGCCGGCCGAGCCTTTCCCGTTCGCGCTCGTGCGCGTCGAGCGGCACTCGTGCGGGCAGCCTGATCACGATGGCCTGGTCGGGGGCGTCAAGCCGGTGCTGGATTGCCTGACGACGCCGAAGCAGCTAGTCGCCCGCAAGCCGACAAGCCGGGCGAGGGTGCGCAACCCGATGGGCCTGGGCTTCGTGGTCGATGACAGCCCGGATCACATCCTGCTCGAGGTGGTGCACGTGAAGACGCGGCACGCCGACCAATGCACGCTGGTGACGATCACCGAAGCCGTGCGCCAGATGCAGGTGGCGGCGTGAGGCTCGCTGGGGGCTCCCGCATGCTGGTGTGCGCCGAGTGCGGCCTCCGATGCGATGGGCCGTATGGCTTCCGTTCGCATTGGGCGCAGAAGCACCACCACCCAGGGCGTGTTCGCGCGCATCCGATCCCGGAGAAGCTGTTTCCGCCGGCGGCGCAGGCGCTGATGGACTTGCACAACGAAGCCCGGGCTCGCGCGATCGCCAAGCTGCAGCAGGGCCGGCGATGAGGTCATCTGGATACGCGCGCGTCGAGGCGTGCCTGCAGCTGGTTTCCAGCAACCGCGACTGCCCAGGCTGCAAGGGTCAGGGATGGGTCCTCACGACTTGGACCGGCGGTGATTTGTTCAGTCGCCGGACGGTACCGTCATACGCGCAATGCCGGCATTGCGAAGGCCTCGGCCTGGTGCCGGAAATAACCCTCTCAACGATGAAAGGCCCCGCTGTGCAAAGCGGAGCCTTTCGATAGACACACAGGACGCGACCCTGATGGAATATACGGTAGCGGCGATCCCGACGACATACAACGGCAGACGATACCGGAGCCGACTTGAGGCGAAGTGGGCTGCTTTTTTCGATTTACTGAAATGGTCAGCCGAGTATGAACCTTTTGATCTTGGAAAATGGTCGCCTGACTTTCAAATCTATTCACCTGAAAGCCGAGGTCTTATTGAAGTTAAGCCCTGGGTCAATCAATCGATTGAAACGTGTGATCGAGTCGTCGAAGCTTGCTGCAGGCACGGGTTTGACGATTTCGGCGATTACGCGTGGCTTACGAACGTGGCGCCGACTTTCGAGAGTAGTTTCGCCCATGTCGGTTGGATCGCCAACCTGCGGGAAGACGACAAGACTTGGACTCCTGTTCACATCGGTTGGTTTCGTTCGCCGGATGAAAAACATGTGAGCGCCGACCTAGTTCATGTCTCGTCTGATTACTGGGTTTCTTGGATGCGTGCCGACGCCAATCGGATGGGTCTTGATGACGAGCCCATGCCGCAAACTGATTTAGTCAAAAGTCTTTGGTCGAGAGCGTCGAACGTCTGCCAGTGGCATGCGAAGGCCACAATCACATGACCGATCTTCCAGCCCCACTCACCCCGCCAGATTGCGACCTCCGTGGCTACGACTACATGCCGCTGTTCGGATCCAGGCTGTTCGGCTCCCGGCTCTACACTCGAGCATTGCGTCAGCCGCGCGCTGGCTTGGCTGCGATCAAACTGTGGTGGATGGCGTGGCAGCAGTGCCCCGCCGGCAGCCTGCCTGACGACGACGACGACCTTGCGATGCTGGCCGACTTCGGTACGGACGCGAAGGGGTGGCGCGCTGTCCGCGAACTGGCGCTGCATGGGTTTGTGAAGTGCAGCGATGGTCGCTTCTACCATCCAATTCTCTGCGAAGAAGCAAAAAGCGCTTTTGAGAGGCGCAAGAAGGAGCGCGAGCGAAAAGCACGGCTGCGGTCGAAGAAAGATGGGACAGACGATGATGGTGTCAAGATTGGATCTGGGGACGTCCCTCCCTCTGTCCCACGGGACATCCCCGGGACAGACCTAGGAAGTGCCGTGTCCAGTGATGGTAGAGGACAGGACAGGACAGGACAGGACAAAGAAGAAGAGAAGAAAGAGGTCGCTTCGCTCCCGGCGCGCGGGCGCGCTCCGAGCGCGCACGACTCGCATGGCAGTCGCCTTTCGAAGGACTGGATTCCGGGCCGTGAGGACGAGCAGTGCGCTAAGGAGCTGGGTCTCGACGTTAGGGCGGTGCTCCCAGCGTTCCGCGACTACTGGGTCGGCAAGGCGGGCAAGGACGCTCGGAAAGCCGACTGGTCGGCGACCTGGCGGAACTGGTGCCGGCGCGAGAAGGCAAGCCCGCAGCGTGGCCGCCCCGGGGGTGGCGGTCGCCCTGACCCGGCGATGTCGGAAGACTGGGATCGTCTTGATCAGGGCCTCGGCATCCAGAGCGCGGGAGCGTTTCAGTGAACGACATCACCACCATCACCCAGGACCAGATCACAGCGGTAGCGGCAGTTCCGTCGATGTTGCCGGCCAGCAGCGAGCTCGGGTCCACGATCTACTGCCTCGAGCAGGGCCTGCCGCCGGGCAAGGTCGTCGTTGCTGAGGATGGCACGGCGACAGTGCTGGGCTTGGCGCCAGCGATGGTCAGCGAGGCTCAGCGACACCTGGAGGCGATCGAGCCGCTGTTGGCCTGTGGCGGGCCCGAGGAGATGATGGCGTGGCTGTGCCACCTCCGGCACTCGGTCCGGAACGCCCCCGAAACCTGGCGCTCGATTCAAGCCAAGGCCCGGGCAATCTGGGAGGATTGCTCGGACTTGCCGCGCGGTGTCTGGTGCGACGAGACCAGACGGCTGTGGCGCCGGCAGCCGCCGCGTGGGGACTACCATCCAGGCTCCTACTGGCCGCTTCCGGGCGAGCTGCACGCGATCCTGCTTCAATACGCCAACCAGCTGCGCCGCGACGCGGCCGGGTGCCGCAGGGTCCTATCTGCCGCGGCGGCTGTAGCCGAGCCGGTCTGGGAGCGCCCGTCAGACGAGGTGCGTGCCCAGGTCGCCGAAAACCTGCGCCAGCACCGCGCTTGGCTGGAGGAGCAGCGGCTTGCAGCGGGTGATGAGGAGCGTCGTCCGCGCGGCGATGCGCCGGCGGCCGCGGCTGGCGCGATCGATGAAGGTCCGCCGAATTGGGCAGGGGCAATCGCCCGGGTGGTCAACGGCGCGAGCGCGGCGCGGACGGAGTTGGCGGCATGAGCGCGCTGATCCCCTACCTGTTCGAAGGTCACGCGGTTCGTATCTTGGACCAAGCCGGGGAGCCCTGGTTCGTCGCTCGCGACGTTGCGGCCCTGCTCGGTTATCAGGACACCGATTACGCGATCAGGGCTCACTGCAAAGGGGCCGGGGAAACCCAGGTGCCTTCGGCTGGCGGTCCTCAACGCGCGAAGATCATCCCCGAGCGCGACGTCTACCGCCTGATCGTTCGCTCGAAGCTGCCGACCGCAGAGGTCTTCGAAGACTGGGTGTTCGGCGAGGTGCTTCCGAGCATCAGAAAGACCGGATCCTATTCGCCCACCGCAAGCGTCCCACAGACGTTTTCGCAGGCGCTTCGGCTGGCAGCCGACCAGGCCGAGCAGATTGAGGCGCAGCGTGCGCAGCTGGCGATAGCTGAGCCGAAAGCTCAGGCGCTCGACCGGCTCGACGGTGCGGAAGGCAGCATGTGCATAACCGCTGCCGCGAAGGTGCTGAAGGTCGGGCCCAGGGAACTGCAGGCCTATCTGCGCCAGCACGGATGGACGTATCGCCGGCCAGGCGGCAGCGCGGTGCTCGGCTACCAGGCCAAGATCGCCGCCGGGATGCTCGAGCACAAGGTCACGAAGTTGGAACGCCCCGACCGCCCTGAGAAAATCGTCGAACAGGTCCTAGTTACAGCAAAGGGCCTGAGCCGGCTGGCGCAGCTGCTGGTCGCGCCTGGCGCAGCCACTTGAACGGCACGGTCGAGGCCGCAAGAGAGGAATGTTTTCCTAATGTTCTATGCAGTATAGTGGAGAGACGCTGAATGGAACTCGTGATGTCAATCCTTCCGCCGGGCGAGATTATTCTTGGTGAGCAGCTGGTTTCGGAAATCGAGGTAACGGTAGTCCCCGCCGGGCGGAGGGGATTGCGGAAAAGCCCGGCGCACCCGCGGCTGCCGATGGACATCTACCGTGACGACTATCGAACGATCCTGCCGACCGTCCAACGCCGTCAGCATCTGCAGGACTTGGTCGAAGAAACGGTCGAGCTCGAGCCGCCGGTAACCGAAGTCCGCTATGACCCCGTTTCGCGAGAGAACTTCACGCGCCTGATCAAAGATGGCGTCTACGGCCGGGCGACGCGTGTCGCTCGAGGGGTGGCCACCCTCCAGCGCTCGGGGAAGATCGATAGCGAAGAGGTCAAAGCCGCAGAACGATATACGCGCGAATATGAATACGGGATGTCCCGTATGCGCCTAGCGTCGCTTGAGTCTGGGCGCGGTGGCACTGGCGGGAATGCGCAGGGCGTCTCGGATGCGCAGTTGGACGCCCAAACCTCGGTTCGCCTGGTTCGACAGGCCCTCGGGGCCGAAGCGGAAGCTCGCCTCCGGCTGCTCCTCATTGAAGACGTGTCCTTCGCGAAGATGGCAGAAGCGTTGGTTCCGGCGAGCAAGAAGGGCGACGAGGAAATGAAGGCGCAGGCGGCGATCCTGCTGACCGTGTTGGCGGCGCACTACAAATCACGATAAAGGGGCTTGGAGATCTCCGGGATTTCGAGTAGGTTTTTACCACGATGAGATGACTACGCCCGCTAGGTTCCGCCCGGCGGGCTTTTTCATGTCCAGATCCTGGAAACACGATGCACCCCACGCCAGCCACAGCGCTTCGCGCCGGGGATGTGGTCGTATGCGGGCGACGCTTCTTCATCGTGGTCGCCGACAGTCGGAAGCCCGCGCAATCGCTCGGCTCGGTCCTCGTCCGGTGCGGCCCGCTCGATCGCCTGCGCAGTCATGTGCTACCCAGCATCGACGATCTTCGCGGCGCAGGCCTCCCGCTGCGCGATACGGTCGTGTGCTGCGACAGAGTCCGGCCGCTTCCGGCCGGCGTCGCTATCAGGCTTGGCACGGCGCCGGCCGACCTGCTTCGGCAGATCGCGACAACACTCGAGCGCACCGCCGCTGCTCTCGCAGCCGAAGCGTCGGCGCCGGTTCGATGCACGATCTGGCGTGAACCAGGTGGTGATCGCGGACGACAGGTCGGCGCGAAAAGCGTTTGCTGACCGGGCCAATACTGGAACAATAAGCAGTAGCTTACTGATACGATAACGAACCGGCGTTTGGCGTGGTCCGCTACATAATACCTCAGGGCCGCTACATAATATCTGTTATGTAAGCTGCCTGGGATAGAACTGGTGCCTACCGGAGCGGCCATGGAAATCGTGCCGGCTCAGGCAGTTAGCAGTGTCCCGCAGGTCCGCGACGACATGCTTATTCGCATGTGGCTGCACGGCCGCACGCCGAACACCGTCACCGCTTACGCGGCGGACGCCAACAGCTTCCTCCAGTTCGCGGGGCGGCCGCTCGCCGAGATCGGCCTCGCTGACCTCCAGCGGTGGGCCGAAAATCTCAGCGAACAGGCGCCCGCGTCCCGCGCGCGGCGATTGGCGGTGGTGAAGTCGCTGCTCTCGTTCGCCCTCAAGCTCGGCTACCTGCAGATCGATCCGGGACGGATGCTCCGCATCGAGAAGCCGGCCATCACCAGCGGCGACCACCTTCTGTCTCCGGCCGATGTGTTGCGAATGATCGGAATGGAGCCCGACCTTCGCGCGCGCACGATGTTGCGCTTGGTCTACGCCTGCGGCCTCCGGGCTTCTGAAGCGTGCGGCCTTCGCTGGCGCGACATGACGGGCACCGACAAGAAGGGTGGCCAGGCCAACATCCTTGGCAAGGGATCGAAATTGAGAACGGCGCTGATCCCAGCGGATCTCTGGCGCGATCTCGCGGCACTGACCCCGGCGGTCCGGCCCGACTCCCCGGTGGTCCCGGGTCGCCATGGCGGCGCGATGGATCGGCAAGCTCTGCATCGCCTGGTGAAACGAGCGGTGCGTCGTGCCGGCGTTAACCCTAAGGCCTCGTCGCACTGGCTGCGGCATTCCGCGACGAGCCATGCGATCGCCGGCGGCTGCGACATCCAGACTGTCCGTGAGCGCCTCGGACACGCGAGCCTCGCGACAACGACGCGGTATGCGCACGCCGCGCCTGACAAAGGCCTGGCGAACTATCTGAAGTACTGACCGGAGACGACATCATGACCGCGACACCCGACGCTCCGCCGGCGGTGCCCGATGGCTACGCCCGCGATGCGCAGGGCCGTCTTGTGCCGCTGTCCAAGGTTCGCCCGGAGGACCAGCTCGAGGACGCGCTGGTGCGTGGCCTGATCTCTGGCGCGGACGAGCTGCGCGAGTTCATGGGCGGGTTCCGCGACAAGGCCTACGCCGAGATCAAAAGCCTGATCGATCTGCTCGCCGAGAAGTATGACACGAAGCTGGGGGGCCAGAAGGGCAACCTGCAGCTCACCAGCTTCGACGGCACGCTCCGCGTCCAGGTGGCGATCGGGGACACGCTGGCGTTCGGGCCGCAGCTCCAGGTGGCCAAGGCTCTGATTGACGAGTGCCTGGTCGAGTGGACCGAGGGCGGTAACGACAACGTCCGCGCGCTGATCAATGACGCGTTCGACGTTCGCGAGAAGGGCAAGCTGCCGGTCGATCGCATCCTCTCGCTGCGGCGTCTCGACATCGGCGACGAGCGCTGGAAGCGCGCGATGGATGCGATCTCCGAGGCGATCCGGGTTGAGAGCTCCAAGAGCTACATCCGGTTCTACCGCCGGGAGAGCCCGGACGCGCCCTGGACGGCGCTGTCGCTCGACATCGCGAAACTCTGAGGAACAGGCGGCATGGTTCATGTTTTCGACGGCGCGCCCGATGGACGCCAAGCCGACGCGCCGATCACCGTAAGCCGGTTTCGACCGCGTTACCGGCCCCTGACCGACGAGGAGAAAGCTCTCCACGACGCGATCAAGGAGAAGGCCTCTGAGCTCGAAGCGCTCTTCGATCAGGTGAAGCCTGGTCGGTATCGATCGCTGGGACTCACCGCTCTCGAGGAGAGCGTGATGTGGACCGTCAAGGAACTGACCAGCTAGCACTGCTGAAGATCGACATCGCGAAGCTCTGAGCCAAGGCCGATCACTGATGAAGCGGATCCTATTCGTCCTGAAGTCCCGCGAGGCAGCCTGGGGCTACAGCGCCGGCTCGTCCGGGCTGAGCAACTCGGTCCGCTTCGTAGTCGACATGCTGAGCCAGCGCGGCATCGAGGCGAAGTCGGTTGAGGTCGCGGACAACAACGCGATCGATGCGGCCGTCACCGCCTATCGGCCCACGCACGTGATCGTCGAGGCGTTCTGGGTCGTTCCCGAGAAGTTCGACGTCCTGAAGACGCTGCACCCGACCGTGCGCTGGCTTGTGCGCGATCATTCCGAGACCCCGTTCCTCGCGAACGAGGGCATCGCGTTCGGCTGGACGATCGAGTATCTGCGCCGCGGCGTCGAGGTCATGTGCAACTCGCCGCGTGCGCGCGCCGACATGCGCGACGTTGCCGCGGCCTGCGGGTTGCCGGAGTCGCTGATTACCTACGGGCCGAACTTCTACCCATGCCCGGCGGCGCGGTTCATCGTGCCGAAGCCGGTCAATCGCGAAGCGATCGACATCGGCTGCTTCGGCGCCGTGCGGCCGCTGAAGAACCACATGGCCCAGGCCATCGCAGCGATTGCCTTCGCCGACGCCGCGCGTGTGAAGCTACGGTTCCACGTGAATGCGACGCGGATCGAAGGCAATGGTGACCCGATCCTCAAGAACCTGCGTTCGCTGTTCGATGCCACGCCGCGCTACTCGCTCATCGAGCACGACTGGATGTCGCACCACGACTTCCTCGAGGTGATCCGGCAGATCGACGTGTCGATGCAGGTGTCCTTCACGGAGACATTCAACATCGTCGCCGCCGATGCTGTCGCGATGTCGGTGCCGGTGTTGGCCTCGCCCGAGTTGCCGTGGCTGGGTGCTTATGCCCACGCCCTGCCGACCTCCACGGCATCTATGGCCAGGTCTCTGATGGCGATCTGGAACGAGAGCCATGCGGAACAGAACGCCCGGCTGCACCGGCAGAGGCACGAGCTGATCGGCTACAGCCAGCGCAGTGAAGACGTCTGGGTCGGCCGTTTCGGTCCACGCTTCTAGGTCGGGAGTTGCTCATGCTCACGAACGACGAGTGCTCGCTGATCGAGGACGACACGGGCATCACCCCACAGCAGCTTCGGCGCCTCGAGCGGCTCGGTTACGTTCGAAACCCACTTGAGATGACCATCTCAGCTTCCGAAGTCGTCGCGATGTTTCGAGCATCAGAAGCTCGTCGACCGGTCTTCGGCTGTCCGTCCGAAGCGCACTGATCGTGCCATCGTCACCGCCCCGCCACATTCAACCCGGCGTCGTGTATGGCGCCGAGCGTGTTCAGCAGTTCGACCAGCGTCGTGGCTCTGCCTCATCTCGCGGTTACGACCGCGCCTGGCAGCGCTGCCGCAACGCCTTCATCGCGAGCTACCCGCTCTGCCTGTTCTGCCTGAACAAAGGCATCGTCCAGGCAGCCGAAGAGGTCGACCACATCAAGTCCATCGAGGCAGCGCCTGAGCTGCGGCTCGACTGGTCGAACCTTCGGTCGCTCTGCAAGGCGTGCCACTCGAGCCGGACCGCCACTGACACCGCCGCGACCAGGCGCCACGAGCCATGCGCCTGACGTCTGAGCCGGACTAAGCCATGCGTGCCCTCCCATAGGGGGGTCGCCGGTTGGATCCTCTTCCGGTTGTGGACCATGACCCCGTGGTTTTCGAGCGCGTGCATAACCACGGGAAAAAGTGGCCGGGCGGTTCCAGCTGCCGATCCGCCAGAAAAGCGGCTGCCGCGGCCTGAGCGAGTGAGATCGAGACCATGGGACGACCGCGCAAGCCAACGCACCTGAAGGTCGTTGGCGGCACCGCGCAGCCCTGCCGCACCAACAAGGCGGAGCCGAAGTTGAAAGCCGCGAGACTCGCGGCACCGGCGCATCTCTCCCGACGCGCGAAGTTGGCGTGGGCGAAGGCCTCTCGCCTGCTGCACGATATGGGCGTGCTGACGGTTGCCGACGGGGTCGCGCTCGAGGGGCTCTGCGAAGCAATCGCGGATCAGCGCGATGCGCGCAGCTCGCTGAGCGAGGCCGTCAGCTACGTGCATCAGGAGCACGGCGCGCCGCGGGAGGTGCAGATCGCTGCGGCCGGATCGCTCACCTACATCACGGTCGGCAACAGCGGCCCGATGATCCGCATGCGGCCCGAGGTGGCAGCGATCGCAGATGCTGACCGCAGGGTGTCGATGTGGCTCGCGAAATTCGGCCTGACGCCCGCCGACCGGTCGCGCGTCGGAGCTGCAGGAATGGAGAAGACAAACCCGTTCGCGGCGCTCTGAAGCCGGCGAGGCCGAAGGCACCCATGAAGCCCAAGCGGCCGCCGGCGGCGCCACACGTCGCCCAGGCCGACCGCTACGCCCTGGCGGTGGTCGAGGGCCGCGTGCCGGCCTGCAAGTGGGTGCTCCTGGCCTGTGAGCGGTATCGACGCGACCGCAGCCGGGAGATCGATCCGGCCTGGCCCTATCGCCTGGACGAGGTCAGGGCCGAGCGCGTGTGTCGCTTCGCCGAGCTCATGCCCCATACGAAGGGGAAGTGGGCACTGCATAAGCAGATGCTGGTCCTGGAGGACTGGCAGGCCTTCTGCCTGGTCAACCCGTTCGGGTGGGTCCGCAAGGCGGACGGGCTGAGGCGATACCGGATCGTCCTGATCCTGGTGCCGCGAAAGAACGGCAAGGCGCTCGCCCTCGACACCCCGATCCCTACGCCGTCCGGATGGACTACCATGGGTGATCTACGGGCAGGCGATTCGGTCTTCGGGCCAGATGGTAGTGTGCGCCATGTGGCTGCGACCACAGCGCCTATGCACGACCGGCCCTGCTACCGGCTCGCCCTTGCCGACGGCGAGTCCATTGTCGCGGACGCTGAGCACCAGTGGCTGACTGATGCACGTCAGGATCGCGACCGTCTGAAAGGACGCGGCAGAAAGACGGCAGGAGCCAAGCCGAGCATAAAGACCACACGAGAGATTGCTCTGACGCTGTTGTGCCGAGAGGAGCGGAACCACCGCCTAACTCTTCCGGCTCCCTTCGAGCTTCCGGAAGTTTATCTGCCCATCGAGCCGTATACGTTGGGCGCTTGGCTTGGCGACGGGACGACCGCTGCGGGAATCATCACCATCGGGCAGCAGGACGCTGCAAGCATGGAGGTCATCCTCGGTGAAGTCGGGCAGGTGATCTCGAAGCGCCATGGATGTGCGTACCGGCTTGGCACGGGAGTTCGGTCGGCGGAACGCTTCCGCTCCGTCCAGGCGCGGCTGCGCGGCTTAGGGGTGTTGGGTAACAAGCACATCCCGCAGAGCTACCTGCGCGCGGGTTCTCGACAGCGGATGGCTCTCCTGCAGGGCCTGATGGACACCGATGGCTATGTGTCTGCGGCCGGTCAGTGTGAGTTCACCTCGACCTCCAAAACCTTGGCCCAGGGTGTCGAGGAGCTGCTCTGGGGCCTCGGCTTCAAGCCGCTCGTGACGGAGGGTGTCGCTACCCTGCAGGGGCGAGTGATCAGCGCTAAGTGGCGCATCCAGTTCTGGGCCACGCAAGAGCGTTCCGTGTTTCGGCTCCCGCGTAAGGCGGCGCGTCTGAAGCCGAAGCTCGTCAGGGCAACCAGGTCGCAGACCAGGCAAGTTTCCGCCTGCGAGCCTGTTGCCTCCGTGCCGGTGCGCTGCATTCAGGTCGACCATCCCGACGGCATGTTCCTGGTGGGACGATCCTTCGTCCCCACGCACAACTCTGCACTGTCGGCGCCGGTCGGCCTCTACATGATGGCGGCCGACGACGAGCACGGTGCCGAGGTCTATTGCGGCGCGACGACCGAAAAGCAGGCCTGGGAGGTTTTCCGGCCGGCGACGCTGATGGCTCGCGGCCGTCCCGACCTGCTCAGCCACTACGGCATCAAGGTCAACGCCTCGAACATCCACATCGCGGCCAACAGCAGCCGCTTCGAGCCGGTGATCGGCAAGCCTGGCGACGGTGCATCACCGTCCTGCGCGATCGTGGACGAGTACCACGAGCACGATACGCCCGAGCTCTGGGACACGATGCTCACCGGCATGGGTGCTCGCGAGCAGCCGATGATGTGGGGCATCACGACCGCCGGCGACAACATCGCGGGCCCCTGCTTCGACCTGGTGCTGACCGGGCGGAAGGTGCTCGAGGGCACGATCGAGAACGAGGAGCTGTTCTACCTCGAGTACAGCATCGATGAGGACGACGAGTGGACCTCTCCGGACGCCCTCCGGAAGGCGAACCCGAACATGGGCGTTTCCGTCCTGGAGGAATTCCTGCTCGCCCGGCAGCGCGAGGCGATCCGGAATCCGCGCCAGCAGGCCGTCTTCAAAACGAAGCATCTCAATCTGTGGGTCAACTCGCGGGCCGCCTACTTCAACATGCAGTCCTGGTTCCGGTGCTGCCAGCCCGATTTCGACGAGACGGCCTGGTACGGCCGTCGAGCGATCATCGGCCTCGACCTTGCGTCGAAGAACGACATCGCCGCGCTGCAGGTGCTGATCCCGCTCGACGATGGGCGCTACGTTACCTTCGGCCGCTACTATTTGCCGCGCGAGATCCTCGAGCAGACGGGCAAGGAACACTACTACGCCTGGTCCTGCGAGGATCCGGCGCTGCTGATCCTGACCGAAGGCAACATGATCGACTTCGAGCAGATCGAGGCAGACATCGACGAGCTGCGGAAGCTGTTCGATGTCGAGGAGCTGACCTTCGACCCCTCGCAGGCAACGATGCTCACGACACGACTGATGGCAAAGGGGGTCACGGTGACGCAGTTCGACCAGAACGCGCGCAACTTCTCCGAGCCGATGAAGGAAGTTGCCGGCTTGCTCGATGCCGGGCGGATCATTCACGGGTGCAGCCCCAAGCATCCGATGAGCTGGATGATGTCGAACGTCACCGCGCGCCAGGACGCCAAGGAGCAGGTCTATCCGCGCAAGGAGAAGCCGGAGAACAAGATCGACGGACCGGTCGCCCTGATCATGGCGATGGGCCGCGCGCTGCTGACAGGCGTCCGGCAGGAGTCCGTCTACGAAAGCCGCGGCTTGCTGGTGCTCTGATGGGGCTGCTCTCGTTTCTGGATAACCGCGGCGCGCCGTCCGTTCGTGTAGAGCCCAAGGTCTCCATGCCGGCGGTGGTGAAGGCCGACAGTTTCGCGTCCGGCTCCTACCCGTCCTGGCTGTCGGCGGGCCTCGGGGCGCTGCCGTCAGCGACAGGCCTGCCGGTCACACCTTTCACAGCGCTGCAGTCGGCGGCGGTGTTCGGATGCGTCCGGTGCATCGCCGAGGACTGGTCCAAGCTGCCGATCAAAGTGCAGCGGATGCGGCCCGGCGGTCGCGGCTTCGATGTCCTGCACGATCACTATCTGGCACGCCTGCTGCGCCGGCCGAACCGGTGGCAGGTGCCGGTGCAGTTCTGGTCGTTCGTCTCGACCTGCCTTTCGCTGCGCGGCAACGCCTACATCGTCATCATTCGCGGCAATGGGGGCGAGCCCAAGGCGCTCGTTCCGATATCGCCTGATCGCGTCAGCGTGCTGCTCTCGCCAAAGGGCTGGCTGTTCTACCACGTCAGCCACCCGCTCATCGGCGAGGGGCTGACGTTGCACCAGGACGACATGCTGCACCTGCGAGGCTTCTCGCTGGACGGCTACCTGGGCCTGTCACCGATCATGGCATGCCCGGAAGCGGTTGGCCTGGCGATGGCGACGCAGCGCCATGGCGCGACGCTGTTTCGTCAGGGTGCGCAGATCCAGGGTGTCCTGAAGGCGGCCGCAAAGCTGTCGCCGGAAGGTGCGGCTCGGCTCGCCAACAGCTGGCGGGAGACATACGGCGGCGTCGACAACACCGCGAAGACGGCGGTGCTCGAGGAGGGGCTGACGTACGAGAAGATCGGCATGACGAGCCAGGAGTCGCAGTTCCTGGAGGTCCGCGAACACCAGGACATCGATATCTGCGGTCTGTATCGCGTGCCTCCGCACAAGATCATGCGTCTCGGTGATGCGCACTATTCGAACATCGAGAACCAGAATCAGGAATACATCGACAACGCGCTCCTGCCGCCGATCAGGCAGGTCGAGGAGCTGATCAGCGACAAGCTGCTGTTCAGCGAAGAGCGCGATGTAATCCGGGCCCGGTGCGACTTCAACGAGCTGCTGCGCGGCGACCGGAAGAGCCGGGTGGACGCTGGCGTTGCTGCCGTCAACGGCGGCCTGCAGAACGCAAACGAGTGGCGCATCGACGAAGGCCTGAACCCCTACCCGGGCGGCGACGAATATCGTGTCCCGCTAAACACCGGTGCTGCCAGCAGCGCGCCGGCGCCTGACGACCCGGCACGCGTCACGGCGCCGGCGACCAGTCCGGCCTAGAGCCTGAAAGGGCCAATCGACAATGACCCTCATGTCACCGCTGCGCCTCAAAGCCCTGGTCCGGAAGGGCGAGCGGCCGACGGACGTCACGCTGCGCAAGGAGATGATCAGCACCATCACACAGGTCAGTGACCGTGTGCTCCGGTTCGTGATCAGCACGCCGAACCCCGACCGCGAGAACGACACGATCGCGCTCGACGGCTGGGACCTGATCAACTTCCGGCGCAATCCGGTCGTGCTCTGGGGTCATGAGCAAAGCTGCTTGCCGGTCGGCAAGGCAACCTGGATCGAGATCGATGACGGTGCGCTGAAGGCCGACGTCGAGTTCGTGCCGGGCGACTGGCCGCACATCGGCGACAAGGCAGAGGCCGTGCTTCGCTGCTGCCAGAACGGGTTCCTGGCAGCCACGAGCGTCGGCTTCCGGCCGCTCGACTACGACATCGCCAACGATCGCGACGATGGCGAGGGCTGGTGCCCGCCGATGGACTTCAAGCGGCAAGAGCTGCTTGAATTTTCGATCGTGACTGTGCCGGCCAACGCCGAAGCGCTGATCGAGTTCAACGATCTGCTGGCGCCCGGCCCGACCGGACTGCCGCTCGCTGATGTCGATGCCGACGCACGCGCCGCGCAGGAAGCAGTCGAGAAAGAGCAGCGCTTGCGCGTCGAGCGGATCCGCCGTGCGCATCGGCACACCCTCATGCTGGCAACGTCAGCCTAACCTGATTCCGGGCCGCACTTCCGCGGTAGCCGGTGCCCTCAACCGACCTTTGGGCAAGGTCGTCGCAGCGCCTTGAGGGCGCCGCTTTCCCTCCGATGGAGCCTACCAAATGAAACTGTCCGATCTGCTCCGCAAGCGATCCAACCTGATCACCGAGGCGAAGGCGCTCCGCATCAAGGAAGAGGGTCTTCCCGACGGCGAGGCGCCTGCCCAGGATGATCTCGACCGTGGCACCGCGATCATGGCGGAGATCTCCGTCCTGTCCGGCAGCATCGATCGCCTGCAGTCGCTGATGGCACTCGAGGCCGACGCGGCCGACCCCATCACCGATCCGGTCGATGGGGATCCTCTGAACGACGAAGAGCGCGGGATGCGCGATATGCAGCTGCGCCGTTTCACGCATCATGGGTCCGGCGAGCCGGCGGCCCTGAAGGAGCGCGGTTTCAAGGCCGCCCGCTTCATGATCGGGCTCTGGCATGCGAAGTCGGGCTCGATGTCCGGCGCGGCCGCTTTCATCCAGCGTCGTTTCGGCGATGCCGAGGTTGCGAAGGCGCTCAACACCGCCGGCACCGCAACCGGTGGCGCGCTGATCCCGCAGAACTTCATTCCCGACCTCATCGAGCTGCTGCGCGCGGCGACCGTGGTGCGCGACAGCGACCCGATGATCATCCCGATGCCGATGGGCAACGCGACGATCCCGCGCCTCGCGGCCGGCGCGACCGCCGGCTACCAGGGTGAGCTGGACGACATCGGCGTTTCGCAGGAAACGTTCGACGACCTGCAGCTCAACGCCAAGAAGCTCACGGCAATGGTTCCGGTCTCCAACGACCTGATCCGCCGTGCGCCGATCGGCGTAGAGGCGATCGTTCGGGACGACCTGATCCAAACCCTGGCGCGCCGCGAAGATCTCGCGTTCCTGGTGGGCGACGGGTCCGGCAACAGCCCGATCGGGTTGCTGAACCTGTGTGCCGCCGCGAACAAGCTGACGGTGCTGCCGTTCACCGACACGACCAACAACGCCCTGGTCGTCGGCGTCGTGTCGCAGGTTCTGCAGGGCATGCTGCTGCTCCTCGAGCAGGGCTTCTCGCGCATGATCCGTCCGCGCTGGATCATGCCGCCGGTGGTGAAGTCGTTCCTGCTGACCCTGCGCGACGGCGTCGGCAACTACGTGTTCAAGGACGAGATCGCCACCGGCACACTGCTAGGCATCCCGTACAAGACCACGGCGCAGCTGCCGACCAACCTGAACACCGCGGCAAACGGTGCCGCGGTGAACAACGGCGCATACCTGATGCTGGCAGACTTCGCCGACGTGGTGATCGGCGAGACCTACAACATCCTGGTCGATGCCTCGGACGTTGCCTCCTACAAGGATGGTGGCGGCAACACGGTCTCCGGCTTCCAGCGTGACCAGACCGTGTTCCGTGTGATCAGCGAGCATGACTTCAACATTCGGCACCAGGCCTCGCTGGCCATCGCCGTTCTGCCCGGCTGGAACCCCGCCGGCTACACCCCGTACGGCGGCGCTGCCTACTACGTGCAGGCACCGAGCGGCGACGGTTCGGCGGCTGCCTCCACCTGGGGCACTCCGCCGACCGGAAGCAATCTCCCCGGCAACAGCGCGGCGGCAGTTGCCGGCGGAACGCTGCCCGGCCGCGCATAGGAACAACACATGTCGGAATCGACGCTACCGGAGCGGATTGTCGAAAAGACCGTCCGCTTCCGCCGGTCCTATCAGTCCTGGAATCGGGGCGTCGAGGCCGGCTTTCCTGTGCTGACCGCGAACTCGCTCATTGCGCGCGGGATCGCGGTCGACATCTCAACGACGGTGGAGCGCGAGCCTCTCGCGGGCCGCATCATCAAGAAGGCGTAACCAGTCATGGACGATGAAAACACCGAGCCGAAGCCGTTCGAGACCGCTGCCGAGCAGCACGGGATCGTCGAGCGCACCATCGATCACGTCGAGGGGTTCTTCCATCGTGGGAAGAGCTTCACGCCAGGCCTGACCGAAGTGCCGGATAGCAAGGTTCCGGGTGCCGAGCACTCCCACGTGCACGGTCCGCAGCAGGCTGCCGTCGATCCGGTGGCCGCTGGTCTCGAGACCGAGCATTCGCCCACCACGATCAACGAGAACCGTGTGGTCAACCGGACCGGCGAGATCGGTTCCGGACCGCATACCCCGGGCACCACGCCCGCCGTGTCGGATGGATCGCCGGTCGTGGCGCCGGAAGACGACAAGCATCCGGTCGGCGGCGACCCGGCCGAAGAGAAGGCGGAGGGCTAACGCCCTTCGAGGCTGCATGTACTCCGCGATCGGCGTCGTCACACCGCCTGCCACGCTCCTCAGCCTCGACCAGGTGCGGCGACACATCCGCATCGATACCGAGGATGAGGACGACCTGCTCGAGATCTATCTCGGTGCGGCGACGACGATGGCGGAGGAGTTCCTCGCCCGGGCGCTGGTGACGCAAACCCTGCGCTGGGTGATGGCGCACTCGCCGCCGACCAACCAGTTTCCGATGTTTCCCTTCACGGCTTTCATCCTGCCGCTCTGGATGCCCTACTCGATGCTGTTCCAGCGTCCGGTGGAGATCCCGCGCTCGCCGGTACAGTCGATCGTGTCGATCGCCACGGGGCAGTGGGGCCAGGCCGATACGGTGCTGGATCCGTCCAGCTACCACCTCGATCTGAACACCGAGCCGTCCCGCCTGCACCTGCTGAACGGAGCAGGCAACTTCCCGTCCGACCATCTGATCGTCGAGTTCGTCGCGGGCTACGCCGACCCGGCCTCCGTCCCGAAGCCGATCGTCATGGCGATCCTGCTGCTCACGGCCTTTCTCTACGAGAACCGGGGCGATGCTGGCGGCGACATGCCTCCCGCCGCGACGGCGCTCCTCTGGCCATACAAGATCCAGACCTTCGGGGGCTGACCAATGCCTGAAGCCGAAGGCGTCGAGATCGGCCGGCTTCGTTGGCGCGTGCTGCTAGCAACGCGCGAGCAGTACGCGCAGATGAACGGTGGGGCCGGCATCGATGAGGTGCTGGAGGATCTCCAGCCGGTGCAGGCTGATGTTCAGCCAGTCGGCGCGATGACCTTCTGGGGCCTGGCGGGTGAGCAAGTCGATGGGCCGATCACCCACAGGATTTTCATCCGGTGGGTCGACTACCTCGACAACAAGCAAGTCGTGATCCGGCGCTCCAAGCGCCGCGACGGTACAGCGCGAACCGAACTGTTTCGCGTCCGCCGGGTCCGCGAGATCACCGGGCGCAAGCGCTTCGTCATCCTTGAGGTTGAGCTGGAGAAAGCCACCTGATGGCCGGCTTCCGGATCAAGGTTGAGAGCGCCACCCTGCTCTACAACAAGAAGGCCTTGCGCCAGGTGATGCGCGTGGCCGGTAGCGAAGTTGCCGCCACGGCTCGGAAGCTGATCCGAAGCAGTGCCGGCGGTGGTCGCACGTATCGCGGCCCGGGCGGCTCGGCAGCCAAGTATCGGGGCGGCTACCGCAAGGGCGCGTTCCAGGCCTCAGCGCCGGGCAATGCGCCATCGAACATCACGGGCACGCTCGCGAAGTCGATCCGGGTCCGGCCGTTCAAGTCGGGCGAGGGCGTTGCGATCCGAGATTCTGTTTTCTACGCGCTGTTCCTCGAGGCCGGCGCAAAGGGCGGAGGTCGCGTCAGCAGAGGCGGCATCCGGGTGAAGGGCGGCGGCGGCGTCGGGAAGGCGAGGGTGATGCAGGCCCGCCCATTCCTCTCTGCCGCCCTCGATGCCCGCAAGAGCAGCCTGGGCCCCCGCATCGCGGCGAGCCTGTCGCAGGACATCAAGCTCGTGAGGATGAAGGCCTGATGCCCGGACATCCTCCCAATAGCATGGGCGATTATCCGTGGATGCCAACTGGCGAGGTTCGATACCGCCGGCGCTTCCTGGTCGGCCCGCAGCGCCTGATGATCGAGGAGCTGCGCCGGGAGTATCGCCCGGTAGTCGCCGGTCACTCGCCAGCAAATTGGCAGAACGTCTGTCGCTTCCGCTGGGCCAACGCTCACGAAAGACAGGTCGCCAGCGAGGCGTGGTTCCGAAGTGAGGTCGAGCGCTTCGCCTCGACGATCACGATGCCAATCCACCGTCGCGAGATGAAAATGAAGCAAGTTCGTTTGCTGTCGCCGAATGGTACAGACCTCGGTTCCGCATCAATCTCGGATGATGCGGTTGGACCGGAAACGATCCGCCGCGGCGACCTGATCTTCGTGCGCAAGACGCACGACGTCTACGAGCATGTCACCTGCTGCATCGTCACGGACGACGCCGGGTGACCCTCGACGAGATCATCGCGCAGCTGAAGACCTACGCGCCGGTCTTCAACGGCAATGTCGCTGGCGCCGCCGAGTGGGAGCTTGCGGGCGACCAAGTGTGGCTGCCGGCGCCGGCGGCCTACGTGGTGCAGATCGAGGACGAACCGGGCCCCAACCTGGACCAGACCGGCCTGCAGCAGATCGTGACGCAGACGATCGGGATCATTGTCGACCTGGACAACAGCATCGACCGGCGCGGCCAGGCGGCATCGACCGATGCGGTCGGGCAGATCCGCACGGCGGTGTTCGGCGCGATCCTGAACTGGCGGCCGGGCAGCGCGAACGCGGCGCGGGGCTTTGCCTATGCGCGCGGCGGCTATTTGCGATCGAACCGGGCTCGCCTGATCTGGCAGTTCGACTTCGCCATCGAGACGACGATCACCGAGCATGACGGTTTCCAAGTGCCGTTCGAGCCGCTGGTCGAGGTCCAAGGCACCATCACCAACCAGCCGACCGGCACCACCCTCAGCGTCTTCGACGCGGCCGTTCCGCAGTCCTGACCCCCGGAGCACTCATGCGCATCAAGCCAGCGTCGGGCCTGAAGGTCCGCGACCACGTCACGCGTCAGCTATTGCCCGAGGATGGGATCGATGTGGCGGACACCAATGGTGTCCCGCACCATCCCTATTGGCAGCAGCTGATGAACCACGGGGACGTGGTTGCGGAAGAGCCTCCCCAGGAGGCCGCCGCGCTTCCGGCACTGCCTGACCACAATCCCGACGCCGATTCTGGCTCGTAGAGGACGCGCGCCATGAGCAGCACCATCAGCTTCAAGAACTACCCGGCGACCAATCGCACGCATGGCGTGTTTGCGGAGATCAATCCGCAGGAGAGCGGCGGCGCGCAAAACCAGCGCACGCTCATTCTCGGCCAGAAGGTCGCCGGCGGCACCGCGCCTCCCAACCTCGCGTTCCTGGCGACCGGACTGAACGATGCGAAGGTGCAGCTCGGCGCGGGCTCGATGCTCGCCCTGATGTACGAGCAGTATCTGGGCCAGGACACGTTCGGTGAGACGTGGCTCGCGCCGCAGGTCGACCCGGCCGCGGCCGTCGCCGCGACCGCGACGGTGACGTTCGCCGGAACGGCCACGGCCTCTGGCGCTATTTCGCTGCGTATCGCCGGCGTCCTCGAGCCGCTGTCTGTGGCGTCGGGCACCGCCGCTGCGGCGATCGCGACCGGCTGGGCTGCCGTGGTCAACGCGGACAAGAACTGCCCGGTCTCCGCGACCGTGGCCGGCGCGGTCGTCACCCTGACCGCTGACAATGCCGGCGTGGTCGGCAACGAGATCGACGTCCGGGCGAACTACCTCGGTTCCGCCGGCGGCGAGATCACCCCGCCCGGTCTGACCGTCACGATCAGCTCGGCGCAGCTGACCGGCGGTATTGGCTCGCCCTCGACGGATGTCGGAACCACGCTCACCAACCTGGGCGACAAGAGCTTCGACTTCATCGTCTGCCCCTATACCGATGCGACAACTCTCGCGACGCTGCTTGCATTCCTCAATTCGACGACGGGCCGCTGGTCCTGGCAGTCACAGATCTACGGCCATGTGTTCCTCGCCTACCGTGGCACCGCGGCGGCGCTCACCACGTTCGGCAACGGGCGCAACGAATTCACGGCGTCCTGCATGGGCTTCTACGACAGCCCGACGCCGGCCTGGTTGTGGGCTGCAGACCTGGCTGGCGCCTGCGCCACCAGCTTGCGCGCAGATCCAGGCCTGCCGCTGCAGGAGCTGGTGCTCAACGTGCTGCCGCCGCCGATCGCCAGCCGGTTCATTCTCAGCGTGCGCAACACGCTGCTCTATGACGGGCTGAGCACGTTCGTGGTCAGCGATGCTGGTGTGGTCACGATCGATCGCATGCAGACGTTCTACCAGTTCGACGCATCGGGTGCCCCGGACACGACCTGGGAGAATACCGAGACGCCGTTCATGGTCGTGGACCTGACGCGCGACATGCGGAATCAGCTGCAGACCAGCTACGGCCGCAAGAAGCTGGTCGTGGACGGCACGAACATCGCCGGCGGCTCCAACATGGTGACGTCGCAGACGATCCTCGCGACCGTCCTGGCGATCTACAAAGGCTGGTGCACCACCGGGCGGGCGCAGAATTATGCGCTCTTCAAGGCCGGGGCTCGCGCGGAGAATGCCGGCGGCGGCCGGGTCAACCTGCTGCTGCCGTTCGTGCTGGATGACCAACTACGAGCAATCGTCATGTCGATCAGCTTCATCGCAAACTCGTAAGGATCTGATCGATGAGCCAGTCGCTCTATAATGGCCTGACGGCGTCGAACACGCGTCGGGCCGGCGTTGCCTCCCTGGAGATCGACGGCGAAGCCGTGGATGTCGCGGGGGACCTGACCTACTCGCCATACAGCACCAAGAAGGAAATGCTGGTCGGGCAGTCCGGCGTGCAGGGCTTTAGCGAAATGCCCGTGACCGGCTTCATCTCGGCCCGGATCCGCGATTCCGGAACGCTGTCGGTAGCCAGTTTCCTGACGAAGACCGACAGCTCGATCGTTGCCGTCCTGGCAAATGGCAAGACGGTCTACGGCAACAACATGGTCTGCACCGAGAGCTCGGAGGTCGCCACCGCCGAGGCGACATTCACGGTCAAGTTTGAGGGCACCGACGTCACTGAGAGCAGCACCTGATGGACGCGATCGCATACGACCTGCCCGACCCGGAACTGGTCATCGAGTTCGATCCGCCGCTGTCGCATGGCGGCATGTCCTGCGACAGCATCCGTCTGCGGGAGCCGACCGGCGCGGAAGTCCGGGCGGCCGAAGGACACCTCCGCAAGGGGATCTCGGCCGAGGCGATCCGCATCTACCAGATGTCGCTGATCAGGTCGGTGTCCGGTGTTCCTCAGCAGATCATCGACGCCATGCCGATCTCGAAGATCATGATCGCATCGGAATATCTCCAGGCTTTCGTCACGCCCAACCAGGCAACTGGGAACAGCTGACCGCTCAGCTTTCCAAATGGTTTGGTTGGGGGCCTCGTGAGTGCTGGGACCTGCCGGTGAGCGAGATCACCTGGTGGCTTGAGCGGGCCAACGAACAGGCGGCAGCCCAGGCTGCGGCTCAGGTGGCAGCGCAGAAGGGGGGCAGGTGATGGCGGTTTACAGCAGCAGCTTCGCCCTCGATGTGCCGGCCTGGCTTGCGCAGCTTCAGCCCGCGTCGTGGCGCGGGCTTGGCTTCGCGGTCGACAGTTCGAGCTATCGGCGCGGCCGGCGCGTGGCCGTGCACGAATACCCGTTTCGAGATGAAATCTGGGTCGAGGATATCGGCCGGAACGTCCGGGCGGTGCAGTTCTCGGGTTTCGTGGTCGGGGACGATTGCTACGCGCAAGCGCAGGCACTGCTCGAAGCGTCCGAGACGGCGGGCTCCGGCCAGCTGATCCATCCGTCGCTCGGAAGCCTGACCGTGGCGCTCACGGCGCCCATGGAGGCGATCGAGCGCAAGGAAATGGGCCGGGTCGTCGAGATCCGGTTCGAGTTCCTGGAAACCGGCGTTTCGATCTACCCGGACAGCAGCACGTCGACGACAGACGTCGCAAACATGTTCGCGGACGATGCCGACACGGCGACCACCGGTGACTTCCTCTCCGGCATCGGCCCTGCCCTGACCGAGGGTGCCCAGGTGGTGTCCGCCGGGCTCAGGGTGGCGACGCAGGCCGTAGCCCGGGTCCGGACGCTGGCTGGTGATGCGTCGCTCATCACCGGCGCGGTGGCGGGCCTCACAGGGCAGTATGGGCGCTATGCGAGCGGCTCCAGGGGCACAATCCTGGCAGGCATCTCGAACGTTGAGGGCGCCCTGTCGGCGGTGACGGTCGCCCGGGCCGGCGTCGCCCAGGCCGGCAACACCGTCGCCAATCTGGCCGGGAGCCTCTCCCTATGACGGTTGCAGCCGACAACGGGTTTGCCTCCGCGGTCCAGGCGATGATGGAGACGCTGCGAACCGCATGCGCAGATCCTGCAGACGCCGTCCGGCTGCTGTCTTCGCTGGCTGGTTACGACCCGGGCGGCGTGCCGTCGACGGTGCCCGTCGGTGGCGCGATCTTCACGATCACGGTCTGCATGGGTCGGTTCTTCCGGCGTGCGGCCCTGTCGTCCCTGGCGCGGGCCTGCGCGACCTACCAGCCGTCGTCCTACGACGATGCGCTGGCGGTTCGGCTGGCGGTAGCGCCGCTTTATGACGCCGAGATTCTGGTCGCGGGCGATGCCGAGGAGGACGCCTCGTATCAGGCGCTTCGTTCGTTGCGAGCCGCCGTGCTGGACGACCTGATGACACGCGGTTCCGACCT